>DAITAW010000001.1:0-173677 GCA_036824055.1 Gaiellaceae bacterium
CAACGCGCTCTGCGTCCCCGTCGGCTAGGCCGAGAATCATCGCGCGTTGTGCCGGGAGGAACCGCGCTGGACGATAGACGAGATTGTCACCGCCGTCGAGCGCAGCATCGTCCCTGGCATCTTTCGCGACAACTTGATGCCGCTACTTCGGTGGCACCTGTACCCGCACCCGTACACGCGCCGCTCGATCCCACGCAGCCCGCGCTCGTGCTAACGACCGACGCTCACTCGGTGTAGCCGGTCCAGTATTCCGAGTTCTCACGGAAGAACGCGCCCCAGCCGTCCTTGTCGTCCGCGCGTAGTCGCCGGTTGCGCTTGCCATTCGGACGTCGCAAGTCCTCGAACCCGCGCACCATCAAGTCCTCTTCCAGCGTGCCGAGGTAGTCATCGACGTCGCGCCCGTGATTCCAGAACCACGCGACGTCGTCGTCGGTCATCGACTCGTAGAGCGCCTGAGTCTCGTCGCTCATGCCGCCCACTCGATCTCGACGCGCTCGTGCGCGTCGCCCTTGCCGGGTGTGACCGTCGCCTTCACGAACACATTCCCGAGCGCCGACCGCTGCGCGCTCGTCGGCATCCGCTCGAAGACTGCACGCGTCGTGTATTGGCCGCCCTCGACATAGTCACGGTGGCCGGGGCCGGGGATATACCACTTCGTCGCGACCGCGTCCGTCTCGATGTCTGCAAGCTCAACCGCCGCCGCATCGCGAGTCTTCACCGCCGCCGCCGACGCCTTCGCGTATGTCACGGCGTCAAGTTCGTCGCTCGCGAGCATCGCGTCGAGCCCGGCGATGTCGGCCTCTGCCTTCGCGAGCCCCGCACGCAACTCCGCGATCCGCGTGTCGTCTTCACCGGCATGATCCCCGTGAAGCGTGCCGACCTTTTCGAGCACCGCCGCGACGATGTACGGCTCAACCTTGTCGGCTGAGATGACCGCGTTCGTGGCGCATCCCGGCGACGCTTTGCACCTGTAGTACCGATACGACTTGCCGTTGTGCGTGCTCTTATCGAACGAGAGGCCGTAGCCGCACGTGCCGCACTTCAAGAGCCCGTTGAGCATCTGCCCTTCGCCGTCACCCTTTGCACCCTTGCGCTTCGTCTCGCCCTTCCGGTTCGCACGCAGGAAGAGCGCGCGGTCGATCAGCGCGTTGTCCTTGTCCTCTTTCGACTCCCCGCACCCGCAGGAGCAGGCGTGGACGCCCAGGTAGGTCTCGTTCTGGAGCACCGCGCGAGCGGACATCGGAGCCCACACGGTGCGACCGTGGCTCGTCGCCACGCCCGCGGCCGAGAGGATGCGCGCGACCGCGCCGAACGAACCGCCGTCGGCGCGACACTCGAACGCCTCGCGCACCGCAGCCCCGTTCCCGTTTCCGTCGGGAACGAGCTTGCCGTCCACCTTCGAGTAGCCAGCCGGGGCCGCGCCGACGTAGACGTCACGCTCCCACGCCGAGTGCTTGGCGTTCTTCCAGTTCGTGCGGTGACGCTTCCACTGCTGCCGGGCGATGGCTCCCTTTACGGTGAAGAGAAGCTCGCCGTCGTCGTCATCGCTGGGCCGGTAGTCCGTGCCTTCCGCCGCGCACACGAGCCGCGCGTCGCACCGCTGCAACGCATCCCAAAGCTCGGCCTGCGCGAGACCCTGTTCGCGACTGATCCTGTCCTGAAACGCGACGATGATGCCGGACGCCTCGCCGTCTTCGCACGCCTGCACGACGCGACCAAGTTCACGGTCACGCCAGTGCTTCGAGCCCGAGACGTTCTGCTCGACTACCGCAGGCGCGAGCTTGACGTCCTTGTCCTTGGCCCACTTCTCGATGGCGCGCTTCTGCTCATCGAGCGAGATCGTGATCTCCTTCTTCTGGCTCTGCCTGATGTACGGCACGAGCGGCTTCGTGCGGTTGGCTGGACTCATGCGATCCTCCGTCTTGCCCCCGTGGCCCATCCACGGGGGCTCCACGTCTCACATTAGGCAGATTCCGCCAACATGCAAGGACCGTGCTGAGCATGTTCGTCCGGAAGGTGGTCTCCTCGGTGCGAATCTCGGATGCCGGAATCGCCGCGAGGTGAACGACGGCATCCTGCCCCGCGAGGCATTCGACGGCCTGGCCGTAATCGGTCAGGTCGGCCAGCAGGGACGGCGCGGACCCTTCTGCGGGCGAGACGACGTCGATCGCAAGCACGTCGTGCTCGTGCTCGAGGAGGGTGCGGACGACCGCCCTGCCGGCCTTTCCGCTCGCGCCCGTGACAACGATTTTTGCGATGGCTGAAGCTTACGAGCAGTCGACTGTTCCTTTCGGCCGTGTCTTGGGGTCAGACCCGGAGACATGTCGCGATGGGACAAAACGGCTGCAAACCGCGTCTTTAGTCTTGCGAAAGACGTGTCACGCTGGTGTGCCCGGATCGTGACGATCGGAGGTCGGAGCACCGCGGCTGGGCAGAATCGGCGCGATGCGTCGTCCCCGCACCGAGCACGGGCTTCCCGCCGCAGTTGTCGACGTGGGCTGGGTCAACGGGCTCGCCGCCATCCGCTCGCTCGGGCGCGCCGGCGTCCGTGTGCTCGCGGTCGATCACCGTCCAAGCGCGCTCGGCTTCCGCTCGCGCTATGCGGAGCGGTTCCTCAGCGCGGACGCGCACACGGACCCGACCCGGTTCATCGCGTCGATCCGTGCGCTGGGCGAGGTCGTCGTCTTTCCGACGCACGACGGGCAACTGAATCTGATCGCGCAGCACCTCGGCGATCTCGACGTGCTCGCTCCTTTCTCCGGTTGGGAAATTCTCGAGCGGGTCCAGAGCAAGCGCGCCCAGCTCGACGAAGCCGCCGCCGCCGGCGTCGGCGTCCCGCGCACGCACTACCCGCGCACCGCAACGGAAGCACGCGCCGCAGCAGAGGAGCTCGGCTTCCCTGTGCTCGTGAAGCCGGAGCATCCCGTCGGCTTCAAGCAGCGTTTCCGCCGCCAGGCGTTCCGTTGCGAGACCCTCGACGAGGTCGGAGACGCCTACACGCGCGCCCAGGAGTTTGCGCCGATGGTGCAGGAGCTCATTCCTGGAGGCGACGACACGCTCTACACCGTCGGCAGCTACGTCGCGCGCGACGGCCGGCCACTCGGCGTCTTCTCCGGTCGCAAGCTGCGCCAGACCCCGCCCGGCATCGGCACCTGCCGCGTGGGTGAGGCCGTCTGGGTGCAGGACGCCGTCGACGCCGCGCTGCGCTTGCTCGAAGGATTCGGCTACTTCGGTCTGTCACAGGTCGAGTTCAAGCGCGACCCGCGTGACGGCAAGTTCAAGCTGATGGAGATCAATCCGCGCCTCTGGCAATGGCACGGGCTCGCCGCGGCCTGCGGGGTCGACCTGCCGCGCATCGCGTATGACGACCTCGTGGGCGAGACGCCGACCAAGGCCACGATGAACCGCGAAGGCAAGCGGTGGGCGATCACGTTGCTCCCCGGCGAGAGCCCGGCCCTGCAGCGACCTCCGTACGTCGACGCCGTGTTCGCGCATGACGACCCGAAGCCAGCGGCGGTGCATCTCGCCCGCGTGGTGCGGAGCGCATTCCGATGATTCCGCCCGACATCGAGCGGCGTGCCCGCTGGGTGCTCGACTCGATCGGTGCGGCGAACGTCGGCTTCGGCGACGACGTGCCGTACAACGCGGCGGCGTGGGAACAGGTCGCGCGCGGCGAGCGTCCCGACGGCGACGACATCGCCGCAGGCTTCTTCCATCTGGCGCGTGTCGAGGAGAAGGCGAGCCCGAGGGATGAGCACGGCCGCTTCCGCGCCGAGTGGTCGTGCCTCGATCCGCTCGACCCGCCGCTCGAACGACTGCGCCGCAAGCTCGGCGTGGCCGAAGACGCTGGTGCGCGTTTCACGGTCGCGCTGACGCACGACGTCGACACGCCCTGGCGCTGGACGCGGATCGGCGTGCGCGGCGCGGCCGCGCGCCTGAAGCAGAACGTCCTTCGTGCCCGCCTCGGCCCGGCGGTGCGCGAAGCCACCGGGCTCGCCGCGGCACCGTTGCATGTCATGCGCGGCACAGATCCGAACTGGCGGTTCCAGCAGATCGTCGCGGAAGAACGGCGCCGCGGCGCGACCGGGTCGACGTTCTACGTCATCGCGAGCCACCACGACCCGCACGACGGAGCAGCGCCCGAGGAATACAGCCGGCTCCGGCCGCGGCTCGTCGAGACGCTGCTCGAAACGGGTGCCGAGGTCGGTCTCCACGGCAGCTACGCAGCGGCCGACGACCCGGTCCGTCTCGCAGCGGAGAAGCAGAAGCTGGAAGCGCTCGCAGGCCCGATCAAGGGCCATCGCTACCACTACCTGCGCCTGGATCCGCACCGAAATCTCGCTGCGCTCGCTACCGCCGGCCTTCGCTACGACACGACGCTCGGCTTTCCCGATGCGGTCGGTTTCCGCGCCGGGATCGCCCGTCCCTTCCGCCCGTGGGACTTCGAGCGGGACGAGCCACTCGATCTCGTCGAGATCCCGCTCGCGGCGATGGACGCCACGCTTGCGGAAGAGCGCTACCTCGGGCTCGCGGCGAAGCGCGCCGAGCCGCAGCTCATGAGACTGCTGGACTGGGCTGCCGAGCACGGTGGAGCTTTCGCCATTCTCTGGCATCCGGACCGCTTCGATCCGGTGACGTCCGGTGGCTGGGACCGCCTCTACTCGAGACTGCTGGACGGAGTCCGGGAGCGCGGGGGCAGCTGTGTCCCGGCCGCCGAGCTCGTGTCGTCCCATTCGACCTGATCGAAGTAGCGCAGCGCGCGTCGTGTGGGGCGCACCTGCGCGCTCAGCTGCAGCAGCTCTTCGCGCGAGATCTCGCCGAGCGCGCTCTTGATCCCCAGATACGGGAGGTTCAGGTCCTCCTGGTAGACGATCGTAGAGATGCGCGGATTGATCTCGATCACATGGTCGCCGACGAGTTGAATGTTGAAGAAGTATTCGATACCGAGCTCGGCGACGATGCGCTGCGCGACTTCCATCAGCCAGTGATCCTGCAGCGTCTCGAAGTACATCGCGAGCCCGGCGCGCATCGACTCGCGTGTCTTCGCATGTCCGAGCAGAACCTGTCCCGAGCGGGCGATTCCGTCCACGGTTCGCTCCCGGCCTTCGGCGAGCTCCATCACGAGGAGGTCCGGCCCGCCCTCTTCGGGTAGAAGCTCGATCACGTCCTTGAGCCGCATCGTGAGGTTGCCCGGCCGCTCCTCGATCAGTTGCCTCGCGCGATCGACGGTCGCGTCCAGCACGCGAAAGCCACGTGAGCCCGAGCTGAACACGGGCTTGAAGCAGACCGGTCGTTCGGGATAGCCGAGGTCCTCCGCCGCGAGCGCGAGCGCGCGGCCGCCGCTCACCCTCCGCCAGGCCGGTGCGCGCAGCCCCAGGCGCTCGAGCAGCGCGTAGGCCTCCGCCTTGTCGTTCGCGATTCGGATCGTCTCCGGGGAGGACACCATCACGGTGGTGCCCATGAAGCGCTCGCGGGCATCGGCGAGCCCTTGCAGATCGTGGGAGGACTGCGGCAGTACGGCATCGACGTTCTCGCGGCGCACGACGTCGAGCACGGCGTCTCCGAACGCAGGATCGTTGCCCGGCGGGACGACGTAGAAGCGGTCGCAGAAATGCCTGCCGACCGCGAGCGGAGACATGTCGGTGCCGACGATGCGCACAGCGCGCTCGCCGTTCAGGCGCAGTGCTCTCAGGAGCGCGGCCGTGCCGGGAGCGCCCGAGGCCGTGACGAGGACGGTGATGTCACGCATCGACGCGGCGATGCTACTTGGCGTCTATGCCGTAGTGACGGTGTCAATACTCATCGGGCCGCTCGGGTTCCTCGCCGTCGGCCAGACGTTGCAGCACGTCGGCATTCGCGTCGTCGCTCTTGCGATCGCGGCCGGCTTCACCGCGGGCTCGTTGGCGTTCTCAGCCGCTGTTCGACGCGGAGACGACAATCGAGGGTGTAGACGTGCTTCCCGGCTTGGCCCTGGCCGTTCGGCCAGACCGTGATGTGCGCGAAGCCGAGGCGACGAGCTTCGCAGTCAGGCCGATCATCGTCCCAGGATAGGCAAGAGCCGCCGCAGCCGACGTCGCTCGGCCGGCAGGTAGAAGCCCAGCACGAGCAGGACCAGCGGGAACGCCACCGTCAGCGCGAGCGCCACAGGCAGCGGCGCGTGGGAGAGCTTCCCGAGGATCGTGAGCCCGACGGCGGCGAGCGCGAGAGTTGCGACACGCCGCCACTGGTAGGACACCGGAAAGACGCTGTGGGCGCGCCAGGCCATGCCGACGAAGAGGAGCGTGTACGCCACGACCGTCGCGATCGCAGCTCCCATCCGTCCGTAGGAGGGGATCAGGGCGAAGTTCAGCGTCACGTTGACGGCGGCCGCGGCGCCGGTCACGAGCCAGTTCGAACGGGTCTGTCGCGCCCGGCCGGTACCGATCTGAACCACGACGTAGGCGCCGAACGCGGCGACGCCGAACGCGAGCGGCGCGACCACGTTCTGGGCCGGATAGAACGGCTTCGTCGTGATCAGCTTCACGATCCACGGGGCCAGCAGTCCGAGCGCGAGCGCGAGCCAGCAGCACACGAAGACGACGTAGGTGAGCACGAAGCTGTATGTACGCTGCGCCTCGCGATCGTCTTCGATCGAGTAGGCGAACGCGGGCCAGGCCAGCCTGAATGCGGTGAGGAGCAGGACGATCGCCGACGCGATGCGCACGCCGATCGAGTAGAGGCCGACCTCGTGCGCGTCCGCGAGCTTGATCAGGAAGAAGCGGTCGCTGAAGTTCGTCAGCCAGAGCGCGACGGCCGAAGGGACGAGCGGCAGGCCGAAGCGGTTCATGGCCCGGTAGAGCGATCGGTCGAACTGCAGGCCCAGGGCATGCCTGCTGTAGAGCAGGAGCGCCGCGTACGCGATCAACGTGCCGGTGAAGTTTCCGACCAGCACGCCGAGCGGCCCCTTGTGGAAGACGACGACCAGCAGGATGGTCGCGGTGATGGTGATCGCGACGTTGGCGAGTGTGGCCGTGACGTACGCCGTCGAGCGCTGTTCGACGCGGAAGAGCGACGTCATCTGCTCGTAGTTCAGCGCGGCCCACAGGCCGATGAACGCTGCGATGACGAGGCCGCGATGGTCGTGCGTGCCGAAGAGAACCCACGAGATCTGTGCCGCAAGCGCGATTCCGGCGACGGTCACGGCCGTCGACGCGGCCATCACGTACCAGAACGCCGTGCGCACGACGAGATGCCGGCGTGCCGGCTCGGTCGAGTCGAAGTAGAACCGGAAGAACGCGCTCTTCATCGCCTGCGCTACGAGAGCCGTCAGCACCGCCGACAGAGCGACGAGCGTCTCGATCAAGCCGTAGTCGCTCGGCGACAGATAGCGCGTGTACAGCGGCAGCAGCAGGACGCCGAGCACGCGCGCGACAATCGAGCCGAGCCCGTAGATCGCCGAATGGCGCAGGAGCTCTTTGAGCCGCTCGATCATCGAGAGCTCAAAGTATGGACGTGTAGATCTCGATGAGCCGGTCGGCCACCTTGTCGAGGTTGTGGACGTGCTCGACGTAGGCGCGCCCTTCCTGTCCGAGCCGCTTGCGCAGCTCGAAGGAGTCGACGAGGGGCCTCAGCTTTTCCACCAGATCGTCCTTCGTCGCGGAGACGATCGGCACCTTCAGGCCGAAGGCCTCCTCGGTCTGCGCGACGGCCTCGGGATCGAGGTGCGTCACGACCGGTTTGCCGTACGCCATCGACTCGATCGCGAACACGCCGTGCCAGAGGTAGTGCATCTGGTCGACGACGATGTCGGCGCGCTTGAACCGCTCCACCGCCTCCTCGTGCGGCACTCCGTGCACGACGTCGAGGTCCACCGGCAGCTGTGCGCACGCTGCAATCACGTGGGGCGTCCCTTTCTTCTCGAGATCAGAGGGCGCATGCACGACGAGCGGCCGCTCACGCTCCACCGGTGCGACCGGCTCGTAGTCGCGCAGGTCGAGGCCCGGCGGGATGACCGCGGTCGCGTCCGGAACCCACCGCGTCGCCGCGTACGAGCCGACGATCCAGGCGTCGAACTTCTTGCGGTACTCGAGCTCGTGCAGGCTCTTGCCGCGGATGTCGTCGCCGAGGAACTGCATCACCGACTTCTTGCGCGCCACGCGCAGGATCGGCATGTTCAACGACTTCGGGACGAGCGTCTTCCCGAAGTAGAAGTGGAAGATGTCCGTCTCCGGGAGATAGCGGGCGAGCGCGCGCCACTGGACGGCCTGTTGCCGCAGCAGGCCCGACCGCGGCAGGTCGAGGTCGATGTCGTACTCGTTCGGCCGCCATTTCTGCGGCCAGAAGACGAGCAGCCGCGCATCGACGCCCTTGCGCCGCAAGGCGTTGACGTGGGCCCAGCCGGTGCCGGCGAGGTTCACGGGGAGATGGAGGACCCGGGCGTTCATTGGCACAAGCTCAACGATACGATCCGCGGCCTTGTCCGCCGGGTTGAAACGACGCCTGTACCGCGCTGCGCGCGCTGTCCGTCATCCGGGTCCCGCCCTCGAGCGCCGACGTATCCGCGACGAGGTCGCGCGCTTCCTCGGCGGCCAAGACACGCTCGCGGGCTACGAACGGGAGGTGAGGGACAGCGGGCTGATGGAGCATCTGCTCGACAAGGGGCGCGAGCATCACGCCGCAGTCGTTGCAACGGGCGCCGGTCACTCGCTCGGCGCGATCGGCTACACGGAGGGTGTCTACCTCTACGCCGTGCTGCGCACCGCGCGGCCGGACGTCGTGGTCGAGACGGGCGTGGCGAACGGCTTCTCGACCGCCTTCTCGCTCCTGGCGCTGCAGGCCAACGAGACGGGGCACCTGCATTCGGTCGACATGCCCCGTGAGGTCGGCCGCGAGTACGAGCCCGGCACGTTCTACGAAGGCGAGGGGCGCGCGGGCATCCCACCCGGGTCCGAGCCCGGCTGGCTGATCCCGCCGGCGCTGAAGGAGCGCTGGACGCTGATCCTGGGCCGTAGCCAGGAGGAGCTCCCGCCGTTGCTCGAGCGGCTCGGAACGGTGGACACCTTCATGCACGACAGCGAGCACTCGTTCGACTGCATGTGGTTCGAGTTCAATGCCGCTTGGCCCGCTTTACGGCCCGGCGGCGTACTGATTTCGGACGACGTCAACTCGACCGAGGCATTCGGCCGGTTCGCTGCCCAGGAGGGGCGCGATCCGGTCCGGCTTGCCCGCGGAATGGCTCTCCTGCGGAAGTGACTTGACAAGTTAGTGACTAGTAGCTAACAATATGGGCATGGCAATTGCAGAGCGAAAAACCGCCGAGGAGCGCCGCGAGCAGATCCTCGAAGCTGCCCTGGTCGAGTTCGCTGCCCGCGGGCTCGATGGCGGCTCGACAGAGGCGATCGCGAAGGCGGTCGGGATCTCACAGCCGTACGTCTTCCGCCTCTTCGGCACGAAGAAGGAGCTCTTCATGGCCACCATCGAGCGCTGCATGCGCGGGACGCTCGAGATGTTTCATACGGCAGCGGCCGGCTTGAAGGGCGAGGAGGCCCTCCGTGCGATCGGCGAGGCGTACGTCGAACGTCTGGCCTCCGATCCGACCTATCTGCACTCGCAGATGCAGGCCTACGCGGCCTCGGACGACCCGCAGATCCGAGATGTCGTGCGAAAGGGCTACGGCGAGCTCGTGGAGTACGTGGAGCGCATCTCGGCCGAGCCGCCGGAGCGCGTCTCCCACTTCTTCGCGAAGGGGATGCTCCTGAACGTCATGGCCTCGCTGGACCTGCTCGGCGCCGAGGAAGGTTGGGCGCAACGCCTCGTCGAGGGCTGCCGCCAGGACGCATAGCCGTCCCTTTTTTTGACCTGTAAGTAAGTGACTACTCACAAGCAGATGGCGATCCGAAGGAGGAACCCATGAGTGCCAAGACTCGAACGATGTGGACTTTCGCAATCACCTCGGTGGCAGTGTTCATGGCCACCCTCGACAACCTCGTGGTCACAACGGCGCTGCCGGTGATCCGCAGGGACCTGCACGCGACCATCCAGAGCCTGGAGTGGACGGTCAACGCGTACACGCTCACGTTCGCCGTGCTGCTTCTGACCGGCGCTGCGCTCGGAGATCGGTTCGGGCGTCGCCGGATGTTCGTGATCGGCCTCGCGATCTTCACCGTTTCGTCGGCGGCAGCCGCGCTTGCGCCGAGTGCCGGAGCGCTCATCGCAGCGCGTGCGGCGCAGGGTGCGGGCGGCGCGATCATCACGCCGCTGACGCTGACGATTCTGAGCGCGGGCGTGCCGGCCAACCGCCGCGGTGCCTTCATCGGAGCGTGGAGCGGCATCGCCGGCCTGGCTGTCGCACTGGGCCCGGTTGTCGGCGGCGCCGTCGTGAGCGGTATCTCGTGGCACTGGATCTTCTGGCTCAACGTTCCGATCGGCATCGCTCTGATCCCGCTTGCGTTTCGCCGTCTGAACGAGTCCCATGGGCCGGCGGCCAAGCTCGACCTGACGGGCCTGGCACTCGCCAGCGCCGGCCTGACCGGAATCGTGTGGGCACTCGTCCGCGGGAACGGACAGGGCTGGGCATCGGCCGAGATCGTCACCGCACTGGTAGCCGGCGCGATCGTGTTCGCGCTGTTCATCCTCTGGGAGCTCCGTGTCGACGAGCCGATGCTGCCGATGCGCTTCTTCAAGAACCGTGCCTTCGCGTTCGCGAATGTCGCGTCCCTGTTCATGTTCTTCGGGATGTTCGGCTCGATCTTCCTACTGAGCCAGTTCTTCCAGATCGTCCAGGGCTACAGCCCGCTCGGAAGCGGCGTTCGCATCCTGCCGTGGACGATCATGCCCCTCTTCGTCGCGCCGGTGGCCGGCGCTCTCTCCGATCGGATCGGTGGTCATCGGCTCATGGGTGTGGGCCTGGTCTTGCAAGCGTCAGGGCTCGCCTCGATCGCGTCCGTCTCCACGCCGACAACGCCCTACTGGCACCTGGTCGTGCCGTTCGCAGTCTCGGGCATCGGCATGGCGATGTTCTGGGCGCCCGTCGCCAACGTCGTGCTCTCGGCGGTGAAGCCCGAGGAGCAAGGCCAGGCGTCCGGCGCGAACAACGCGATCCGTGAGCTTGGAGGAGTCTTCGGCGTCGCGGTGCTCGCCTCGGTCTTCTCGTCGTACGGCGGCTACCGCACCCACGAGACCTTCGTGAACGGAATGAACGCGGCCGTCTGGATCGGTGCGGGCGTCGTTCTGCTCGGTGCCGTCGCCGCGTTCGCGATCGGCAAGCCGCGACTCGGCGCCAGGGCCGGTGCCGTCAAGGCCGAGCCACTCGCAGAAGCCGCGTAGCCACGTCACTCGGGCGTCGTTCGAGAAGAGTGAGCGTGAGCGCACTATCCTTTGTGCCATGGCAGGCACCGAAGCCTTCGAGGCCCCTCACGTCGCCGAGGCCGATCTTCCGCCGCCCGATGTCTCGATCGTGGTGACGGTCTTCAACGAGGCCGCCTCGGTGGACGAGCTCTACCGCAGGACGATCACGGTGCTCGATCCAGGGCCACGGACGTTCGAGCTGATCTTCATCGACGACGGCTCGACGGACGGCACGTTCGCGGCCTTGGAACGTCTCCACGGTGGTGACCCGCGCGTGCGTGCGGTCCGGTTCAAGCGGAATTTCGGCCAGCATCCTGCGATGCACGCCGGGTTGTCGCGGGCTCGCGGCGACATGGTCGTGACGATGGACGGCGATCTCCAAAACCAGCCGGAGGACATCCCCCGGCTCCTCGAAGCGGTCGAAGCGGGCAACGACGTCGCGAGCGGGCGGCGGCGCGTGCGCGAGGACTCGGTCGGCCGTTCCGTGCCGTCACGCGTGATCAACGGCATGCTCCGCCGCTTCACCGGCGTGGCGATCTCCGACTTCGGTTGCGCGTTCAACGCGTACCGGCGCGAAGTCGTCGAGCCGATGCTCGGCTCGATCGGCAAGCAGAAGTTCACGAAGGCGCTGGTTCTCTCCGGTGGTGCGAGTGTCATCGAGGTCGACGTCGCGCATGCGCCGCGACACGGCCGGTCGCGCTACTCGCCGCTGCGACTCACCCGGACCGCGCTCCACGTGGTCGCGGGATTTTGGCCGCAGCCGATCCAGTGGATCGGGGTGCTTCTGGGCGCCGTCTCGTCGCTGCTCGCGTTCTCTCTCGCCATCTACGGCGTCATCTTCTGGATCGACGAGTCGAACTTCCCGGGCCCGCTGTTCGGCGGCGTCGCAATCCTCTTCGTCCTCGGCATCCAGGGCTTCATCATGGCGCTGATCGGCGAGTACCTCGGCCGCATCCAGCGCGATGTCGAAGGCCGCCCGATCTACACGATCGATCGCGAGCTCTGAACCGAGCGAAAGCTGCGCTTTCGCTCGGGAATTGAGTACGGCGCTTCGCGCTGAACGTTTGCGGGCCGAGCCCGCACACTCTTGTTGGTGTGTGCGCTGGGCGGTTGTTCCCTTCCGTGTGGGCACGGGCGCTGACGCGTCTGCGCCCGCATCAGTCCGCCTGCGGCCAAGCCCGGCTCCGCCTGGTCTTAGCCTCCGGCCTTGGTGGCTCGTGTTGGCCGCGTGTTCACCTGGAACCCGAGGGCCAACGTAAACACGACGCAAAGCGGCGCATTTCGACGTCGGGCTACCTCCTTCTTTTCGGCGCAGCTTTGTCACGTCCGCGTCACGTTTTGGGGTCAGACCCGACGACTGGTCCCCGTTGGACAGGGATTCTGTGTCGAAACGTTGACGGGAGTGCGACGGAACTCCACAAACGCTGATTCCCGGTGCGGTCTTGTCACGTCCGCGGCACGTTTTGGGGTCAGACCCGACGACTGGTCCCAGTTGGACGGGGAATCTGTGCCTAAACGGAGGCGGAATTGCAACAGACCTGAAGCGCCGACTTCGGCATCCAGGACCTAGTTCACCGTCAGCTGCTGGGAAGCAGCCGCCACGATCGCTTCCTTCAGCTCGTCGTGGAGCGCCCCCTTCGTCAGCAACGCGACGGCACCGGCATCACGGGCCTGCTCTGCAAGCTTCGGCTCGTCGAGGCCCGTGACGAGGATCACCCTCGTCTCCGGGCTGCGCTTGCGCAGGCGGCGCGCGGTCTCGAGCCCGTCGATCTCCGGCATGCGCACGTCGATCACCGCAACCTCGGCGTGCTCACTGACCGCGAGCTCGATCGCGGTCCGGCCGTCGTTTGCGGTTCCGATCACCGTCAGCCGGTCGTCGTGACCGAGCAAGAGCGCAAGGGCGTCCACGAACAGACGATGATCGTCGACGATCACCACCCGAACGGGAGTGGACTGAAAATCTCTGGGCATGCTCCTGGGTCTCGGGAGTCTGCCTCACCCTCCCCGGAAGGGCGCAAGGTCCAAACCCGTAGTCTTCCCCCGTGGCCAAGCGCGTCCTCGTCACCGGCGGGGCGGGATTCATCCCGTCCAACTTCATCCACCATCTGCTGGCGAAGACGCCGTACGAGGTGGTCTCCCTCGACGCCCTGACGTATGCGGGCAATCTCGACAACCTGGACGGCGCCATGTCGCACGAGCGACTCTCCTTCGTCCAGGGCGATATCCGGGACGCCGAGCTCGTCCGCGACATCGTCGCCGAGGTGGACGTGATCGTGAACGCCGCGGCCGAATCGCACGTCGAGAAGTCGATCGAAGAAGGCGCCCGTGAATTCGTCACGACCAACGTGGAGGGAACACAGATCCTGCTCGACGCGATCCGCGAGGCCCCGGTCGAGCGGTTCATCCTCTTCTCCTCGAGCGAGGTCTACGGCACTGCGGAGTCCGCGCCCATGGACGAAGAGCACCCGATCAATCCGCGCAGTCCGTACGCGGCGACGAAGGCCGGCGCCGACCGCCTCGCCTATTCCTACTTCGTCACGTACGGGCTCCCCGTCGTGATCGTTCGGCCTTTCAACAACTACGGGCCGCGCCAGCATCCGGAGAAGGTCGTGCCGCGGTTCATCACGCAGGCCCTGCAGGACCGTCCCTTGACCATCCACGGCGACGGCCATGCGAGCCGCGACTGGCTCTACGTGGATGATGATGCCGAGGCGATCGAGGCTGTGATCGCGGCCCCGCTCGAGAATGTGGCCGGCGAGGTGCTGAACGTGGCGACGGGCGTCGACATCTCGGTCACCGACATCGCGGACGCGGTGCTCGAGGCCTTGGACAAGCCTGCGTCCCTGAAGACGTACGTGACCGAGAGACCGGGGCAGGTCGACCGGCACATCGGCTCGACCGACAAGATGGAACGCCTGACCGGCTGGCGGGCGCGCACGTCGTTCGAGGAAGGTCTCGCGCGCACCATCGCGTGGTACCGCGAAAATGAGGTGTGGTGGCGGGGGATCCTTCAGAGCGAGACCGGGGCAAGCGTCTCCTCGTCCTAGGCGCCGGGCCGGCCCAGCTGGGCCTGCTTGCCGCGGCGCGCGCGCGCGAGCTCCATGTGATCGCGCTCGACCGCGATCCGTCCGCTCCGGGCTTCCGGTACGCCGATCGCCGCGCGATCGTCTCGACGGAAGACGAGTCGAGCATCGAGCGGCTGGCGAGCGCGGAGCGCGTAGACGGGCTGATCGCGCCCGGCATCGACTGGCCGGTCGCGATCGCTGCGCGGATTTCGGAACGGCTGGCTTTGCCGCATCCGATCTCGCCGGAGACCGCGGCGCTGTCCACGTCGAAACTCCGCCAGCGTGAGCGCTTCGCGGAGGCAGGTGTGCCGCAGCCCCAGTACGAGATCTGCTCCGGGGCGGACGAGGCGGCCAGTGCAGCCGAGCGAATCGGCTTTCCCTGCGTGATCAAGGCGCCGGACCGTCAGGGACAGCGCGGGCTCACGCTAGTACGTGCCGCTGAAGATGTCGCCGAGGCTGTGCGGGTGGCGCTCGATGCCTCGCGCACGGCGACGCTGCTCGTCGAGGAACACGTTCCGGGTCTCGAGGTGACCGTCAACGCCTTCTCTTCCCGCGGACACTTCAACCCGCTGACGGTGACCGACCGCTTGACGGCGCCGCTGCCGGCGTTCGGCGTCGCGCTCACGCACGCCTGGCCGAGCGAGCTCGAGCCGGCCGAGATCGGCGCCGTCATCGAAGCAGCTGCGGCGGCTGCGGCTGCGGTCGGGATCGAGAACGGCCCGAGCTACACGCAGGTGCTGGTCGGGCCGGAAGGGCCACGCGTCGGGGAGCTCGCAGCTCGACTCGGCGGCGGGCACGACGCCGAGCTCTGCCGCGTCGCCCTCGGAGTCGACCTGAACGGCGCGGCGCTCTCCGCGGCACTCGGTGAGGAGATCCCTACCGCGAGCCTCGCGCCCGTCGCGCGGGTCGGCGGAGCGTGTGTGCGCTTCCTCGTCGCGCCGCCCGGCGAGCTGAGGGAGGTGAGGGGCATCGAAGAGGCTTTCGCGCAGGAGGGAATCCGTGGCATCCGCATCTACCGGCGCCCCGGCCACCGCTTCGAGGATTTCCGCCGCGGCGCAGACCGTGCGGGTGCGGTCCTGGCGGTGGGTGAGAGCCGAGAGCAGGCGCTACAGCGGGCGGCTCGTGCTGAAGCGACAATCCGATTCGAGACCGATGTCGAAGCTCTCGTCTGAGACCCGCCGCCCGACCATGCTCGGCTTCCAGCCGCCCGCGATCGGCGACGAGGAGATCGCGGCCGTCACCGAGACCCTGCGCTCCGGCTGGCTGACGACCGGACCACGCAGCGCCGAGCTCGAGCGTCGGATGGCCGAGTACCTGCAGGTAGAGCATGTGCTCGCCCTCGCCTCCGGCACGGCGGCGCTGCACCTCGCGCTCGTCGGATTGGGAGTCGGGACGGGAGACGAGGTGATCACGACGACGATCACCTGGCCGGCGACGGTGAACGTGATCGTGCACAGCGGCGCGACGCCGGTCTTCGTCGACGTGCTCTCGGGCGACCTCAACATCGACCCCGATCTCGTCGCCGAAGCGGTCACCGAGCGGACGAAGGCGATCGTGCCGGTCGACCTCGCTGGCCAGCCGGCCGATCTCGATCCGCTGCTCGAGCTCGGAATCCCGATCGTCGAGGACGCCGCTCACGCTGCGGAGAGCTGGTATCGCGGGCGGAAGGTCGGCGCGATCGCCGACGTGACCTGCTTCTCGCTCTACGCGACGAAGAACATCGCCGCCGGCGAGGGCGGTCTCATCGCGACGAACCGCGACGACGTCGCGCAGGCCGTGCGCGACCTGCGGCTGATGCGACGCGGCGACGGCTCGCGCTATGACATCGCCGTTCCCGGCTACAAGGCGAATCTCTCCGACGTGCTCGCGTCGATTGCGCTCTGCCAGCTCGACAAGGTCGAGCAGCACGGCGAGATCCGCCGCCGCCAGTTCGCCGCCTACGACGAGGCCGTCTCAGAGCTTCCCGGAATCACGCCGCTCACCCGTGACGAGCGGGACGTGCACGCACTACACCTCTACGTCGTCCGCATCGATCCGGAGTCCGCAGGCGCGACCCGCGACGAGTACCAGCGCGCGCTGGCCGAGGAGAACATCGCGACGTCGATTCACTTCCTTCCCGTGCACAAGCTCACCTTCTACCGGGAGCGGTTCCCCGATCAGGCGCCCTTGCCGGTAGCGGAACGAGCGGGCGACGAGATCCTCTCGCTGCCGTTGTCGCCGGCGCACTCCGACGACGACATCGCCGACGCCGTCGCTGCATTGCGGCGCGTGCACGATCGCTTCACGGGATGACGCGCAAGCGTCTCGTCAGGCTCCTCCTGACGCTGGCCGTCACAGGCGGATGTCTCGGCTACATCCTCTGGCAGCTGAACGTGCGGCGCACGGCACACATTCTCGTCCACTCCAACCTCGGCTGGTTCGCCGGCGCCGTGCTGGTGATGCTCGCGGGCGTGCCGCCGATGGCGTACCGGTGGCAGCAGCTCCTGGAAGCGAGGGGAATTCGCGAGCGCCTGCCCTGGTTGATGCG
Organism: Gaiellaceae bacterium; assembly: GCA_036824055.1. GTDB lineage: Bacteria > Actinomycetota > Thermoleophilia > Gaiellales > Gaiellaceae > 3-1-20CM-4-69-9. The sequence goes on from DAITAW010000001.1 coordinate 16,918, forward strand.
CTCGTACCTCGTCTCGTACACGGCGGGACAGGTTCTGCCGACCGCGGTCGGAGGAGATGCATCGCGGGTCTACGAGACCGCGCGTCGCCACTCCGGCAGGCTCGGCGACCTGACGGCGATCGTCCTGCTCGAGCGCGCGCTCGGCGGCGTCGCGACACTCGTCCTCGCCGCGATCGGCTTCGTGCTGGCCGTCGGGCGCTACAACGTCGGCCCCTACCTCTGGATCGAGGGCGCATTCGTCGTCGGCACAATCATCCTCGGGGTTCTGTTCTTCTCGCATCGGGCCCGCGGGCCGCTGCGCCGGTTCGTTCCGGTTCTGCGCCGGCTGCGTGTCGAGCGGCCGCTCCGCGCCCTCTACGAGGGCGTGCACGTGTTCCGCGGACATCTCCGCCTGATGGCATGGATCTCGCTCCTGACGCTCGGTGTCCAGAGCATTCGCGTCCTGGCGATCTGGATGGCCGGCCGGTCGGTCGGGATCGAGCTCTCGCCGCGTCCCTACTACGTCATGGGCCCGCTCCTGTTCCTCGTCATTCTCGTGCCCTTCACGATCAACGGGCTCGCGGTCCGCGAGGCGTTTTTCGTCAGCTTCCTGACGCAGCTCGGGGTCGACAAAGAGTCCGCGCTCGCGTGCGGCTTCCTCTTCTTCGTCGTCACGATCGCGCTCGCGCTTCCCGGCGCCGTGATCCTTGGGATCGAGAATCTGCGCGGGGTTGCGCGGCCCCGAGCGCCGGAGCTGAGATAGCCTCCGCCGCGGCCATGCGCGTACTCATCACCGGCGGCGCCGGGTTCATCGGGTCGCACCTCGCCGACCGGCTCGTGGCCGAGGGGCACCAGGTCCGAGCGCTCGACAGCCTCGACCCGCAGGTCCATCCGGCCGGAGAGAGGCCCGTCTATCTCCACCAGGATGTCGAGCTGCAGGTCGGCGACGTTCGCGACCACGAGGCCGTCCGGCAGGCTCTCGACGGCGTGGACGCGGTGGTGCACTTCGCCGCGGCGGTCGGTGTCGGGCAGTCGATGTACGAGATCGAGCGCTACACGTCGATCAACGCGATCGGCGCTGCCGTGCTCCTGGAGGAGGCCGTCGAGCGTCGCGATCAGATCCGCAAGCTGCTCGTCGCGTCGTCGATGTCGATCTACGGTGAAGGCCAGTACCGCAATCCCCAGACGGGCGAGTCGGGCCTCGCGCCGGGCGGGCGGCCCGAGCGCCAGCTGGCGGCGCGCGAGTGGGACGTGCTCGCCGACGACGGGACGCCGCTCGAGTCCGAGCCGACAGCCGAGACGAAGCTGCTGCGGCCAACCTCCATCTACGCGATCGGCAAACGCGACCACGAGGAGATGGTGCTCGCGGTCGGTGCCGCCTATGGGATTCCCGCGGTTGCGCTTCGGTTCTTCAACGTCTACGGCGAGCGTCAGGCGCTCTCCAATCCCTACACGGGAGTCGCGGCGATCTTCTCCTCGCGCTTGCTGAACGATCGTGCGCCGCTCGTCTTCGAGGACGGAGAGCAGACCCGCGACTTCGTCGACGTGCGCGACATCACGCGCTGCTGCGCGCTGGCGCTGCAAGAGAATGGCGCCGACGGGCGGACGCTCAACGTCGGCACGGGCCGCCCGACCTCGATCGTCGAGGTTGCGCGCGTGATCGCGCGCGGGCTCGGCAAGGAGATCGAGCCCGAAGTGGTGAACGAGTTTCGTGCGGGGGACATCCGCCATTGCTACGCCGATACGCAACTCGCCACCGAGCTGCTCGGCTTCCGCGCGGAGATTCCGTTCGAGGCCGGGATGCAGGAACTGCTCGCGTGGCTCGAGGGACAAGAGGCTGCAGACTCGGTTGACGCGGCGCGCGAAGCGCTCGTGGCGCGCGGCCTCGCCCGTTAGTGCCGGATCTCAACGTCTCGATCGTCAACACAGGGAGCCGCGAGCTTCTGCTCGCCTGTCTCGCGTCGCTTGCCGGCACCGCTGCAGAGATCGTCGTGCTCGACAACGCGTCCGAGGACGGATCCGTGGCGGCCGTGCGCGAGCGGTTTCCCGACGTGCGGGTGATCGCCCAGCGGCAGCGCGCGGGGTTCGGCGCCAATCACAACACCGTCATCCGGGCGACGGCCGGACGTTACGTCTACGTCCTGAACGAGGACACCACCGCCGAGGACTGGGGGTTCGAGGCCCTGACCGCGTATCTCGACGCGCATCCGCGCGTGGCCGCGCTCGGTCCGCGGCTCGTCTATCCGGACGGCCGGTTGCAGGACTCGGCGTGGCGGTTTCCGACGCCGCTCGTCTCGATGCTCTCGCTGGCGACGCTCGGCAGGCTCGGCGTGACGCAGTCCCGCGGAGACGCCCCGCGGGCAGTCGACTGGGTGATGGGCGCCGCGGTTCTGCTGCGGCGACAGGCGCTCGAGGAGGTAGGACTCTTCGACGAGGGCTTCTTCCTCTATTCGGAGGAGGTCGACCTACAGGCCCGGTTGCAGCGCGCCGGCTGGGAGGTCCACTACTTCCCGGAAGTGAAGGTCGTGCACCACGAGTCGCAATTCAGCGCCGACATCCCCGAGCGGCGAATCAACGAGATGTGGCGCAGTCGTCATCGCTACTGGAACAAGCATCACAGCGAGGCCGGTGCCCGCATCGCCGCGCTGGCGACCGGCGCCCAATATGCCGCTCGCGCCCTCCTGGCTCCGGCGACGCGGCACGACCCGGGTCTCGCCGGGCGCATGCGCCTGCACGCGCACGATGCCTGGCGCGTGAGCGGGCCGGGGCTGCGTGAGTTGGCGGATGAATGGAACAGCCGTGTGGGCACTGCGCCGCAGCGTTAGCGGCGCCCCGATCCTGCTGCTCTCGCTGCCGCTGCTCGGCGTTGCACGACTGCTGCCCACGTACGGCTTCGGTCTCTGGCTCCGTCTCGTCGCAGCGTCGCTTGTACTCCTGCTGCCGGGCGCTCTCGTCGCGCGCGCGTTGCGGCTCCGCGGCGCCTCGGCGACCGTCGCCTGGGGCCTCGGCGCGCTCGGACCTGCGCTGCTGCTCGTCTTCGTCGTGCACAGCTCGATCCTGTTGGCGCTCGCGGTGCTCGGCGCCGTCGGCATCGTCGCGCTTCCCTTGGCTCTGCGCGTCGTTTCAGGCCCCCCGGCGTGGGACACGCTGACCGTTGCGTTCGTGGGGCTCGCGTTCGGGATCGCGCTCTGGCACGTGGCCGGTGTCGTCGGCGGCGACGCGCTGTTCCATCTCGGCCGTGTGCAGAAGCTCTATGCATTCGGCGACCTACACGTCCGTTCGGTGGACGAGTTCGCCGACGGCGGCCTGCATCCGGGCTACGCCTTCCCGCTCTGGCACGCGTTCCTCGCCCTCGTGGCGAGGGTCGGGGGCGTCACTCCGACGCAGGTCATGCTGCACGAGCCGAGCGCGATCGTTCCCGTCGCCTTCGCAGTCGTCTACGAGGCGGGCCTCGCCTTGTTCCGTTCGGCCTGGCTCGGCGTCGCGGTGCTCGTCGCGTCCGTCTCGGCCGTCGCGCTCGCACCCGGACATGGCGGGTCGTTCGCGCTGCTCAGTCAGCCCGGGACGCTCGACCGCCACGTGCTGGTCGCCGTCGCGCTCACCTTGTTCTTCCTCTTCCTGCGGTATCCGGGCTGGCCCCTGGGCCTGTCGCTGGCCGCGATCGGCGTGGAAGTGCTGCTCGTGCACACGAGCACCGCCGTGTTCCTGGGCGTCCCGCTGCTCGGCTTCGCCGTCGCTCGCGTGGTGCTCGCGCGCACCGATGCGCGGAGCTCGGCCACGGCTCTCGCCGCGCTCTTCTTACCTGCAGCAGGGGCGCTCGCGTGGCTCTTGCCGCTCATTCGCGAGACGGCGTCGCATTCGCCCTCGCGACCCGAGCTCGAACGCGCGCTGACCAAATACGGGAGCGAGTTGAACATCGACTCGATCCGCCATTACGCGCTCAGGCCCGAGGTGATCTCGCGAGGCGGTGCCGTCGCCGTAGCCGGCCTGGTCCTGGTTCCGCTCGCCGCCTTTGCCGCCCGGCAGCGCTGGGCGGCCTTCGTGCTCGGCGGAACGCTGGCGGTGCTCGGAATCGAGCTCGTCCCGTGGATTTTCCCGCACTTCGCAGACGCCATCTCGATTTCGCAGGCACGGCGCCTGGCCGGCTTCGTCCCGCTGCCTTTCGCTCTCGCCGGCGGCGCAGCCGTGCTGACCCGATTGGTGGGCCTCTTCGTGCTGCCGGCGTCGCTCGGCGCAGGGATCGGCCTGCAGCTTGCGTTTCCCGGCGACTTCGGGCCCGGCCTGCACGGAGGCGGCCCCGCCCTCGCGACGTGGATCGCCGCCGGCGGTGCGGTCGTCGCGATCGTCGTCGGGCTACTGCGCGAGCGGAGGATCGAGGCGCGGACCTGGGTCGTCGCCGCAGCAGTCGTGCTCTTCTGCATCCCTGTTGCTGTGCACGGCTTCCGTCAGTGGTCGCCCGCTGCCTCGATCGACCGCCATGCACTGACGCCGGGCCTCCTCCACGTGCTGCGCACGGAGGTACCGGAACGAGCCGTCGTGTTCTCCGATCTCGAAACGAGCTATCGGATCGGCGCCTACGCGCCGGTCTACGTTGCCGCCGATCCGCCGGCCCACGTCGCCGACACGGCCCCCAACCGACCATACTCACGCCGCATCTCGGTGATCCGGTTCTTCCGTACCGGCGACGTCTCGATCCTGGACCGCTTCCACGCCGACTGGCTCGTGGTGGACAAGAGCCGCTTCCACTTGCGGGTTCCGTGGAAGTTGGTCTACGAGGATCAGCGCTACGCGCTCTACCATCGGCCCGGATGAAGGTCCTGTTGGTGACCATGTACTTCCCACCGTCGGGGGGCGGGGGCGTGCAGCGGCCGCTCAAGTTCGCGACGCACCTGCCGGCTCACGGAATCGAGACGCACGTCCTCGCCCCCGACGATGCGAAGTGGATCCATTCCGATCCCGAGCTCGTGCCGCCGACGCAGGCGTGGATCCACCGCGCGCGCTACATCGGCCCCCGCTCGCGCAAGCTCGCTGACGAGCTGCACGGGCGCCAGGGGCTCGATCGTCTTTCGCGTCAGGCGCGTTCGCTGTCGCGCCGCGTGCTCGTGCCGGACGAGAACGTCGGCTGGAACCTGACCGCGATCCCGGCGGCCGTCCGCATCGCGCGCGCGGAAGGCATCGACGTCGTGATCACGACGTCGCCGCCCAACTCGGTGCATCTCATCGGCGCCGCGGTGAAGCGCATCACTGGCGTGCGTTGGGTTGCAGACCTTCGCGACTCCGTCGGCGCTCATCCGCACCGTCGCGTCGAGCGGGCCTCCGTGCGCGCGAAGGAGAAGGTGAGCGAGTCCGTTGCGCGTCTCGTGGCGCGCCAGGCAGACGTCATCGTCGCCGCATCCGAGGCGATCGCGGACGAGGCGCGGGCGCTCGAGCCGGCCGGGGCCGTGACGACGATCCTCAACGGCGCCGACTTCGACGACTTCGCCGGGTTGGCCTATCGCCGCGGTGAACGCTTCCGCATCACGCACACCGGCAGCTTCTTCGGCAAGCGCGATCCACGGCCGTTCCTGACCGCACTCGCCGAGTCGGGGCTCGAAGACGTCGTCGCACGGTTCGTCGGCGACTTCCGCGTTGCCGATCGCGAGTGGGCCGAGTCGCTCGGCCTCGGGAACAGGCTCGAGCTGCATCCGTACGTGCCGCGCCGGCGGTCGCTCGCATTGCAGCGGGACTCCGACGCGCTTCTCCTGCTCATTCCCGATGCCGGTGGACGCGGCCAGGGAGTGTTGTCGGGAAAGGTCTTCGAGTACCTCGCGGCCGAACGGCCCATCCTGGCCGCGGTGCCGCCGGACGGCGCGGCGGCGGACCTCATCCGCGAGACCGGCGCCGGCGTCGTCGCCGCGGCCGACGACGTGCCCGCTCTGACCGCCGCGTTGTCCGAGCTCTACGCGAAGTGGCGGGCAGGCGCGCTGAACGGAACGCCGCTGTCGCCGGATGACCGCGAACGGCTCGGCCGGGCCGCACGTGTGGAGGAACTTGCCGAGGTGCTGCGGGGACTGGAGTGAAGATCACCGGCACGCTCTTCCTCGCGACGCTGTTCTGTGTCACGTGGGAGAAGGTGCACTGGAACGTCGCGGGCGCGGTCGGCCTCACCGACGTGCTGACGGTCATGTTCCTGGTCGCGTTCGCGCTCGAATGGGGGCGTCCACGTTTCCCCTGCACCACCGTCACGGTGCTCGCGATCTTCGCGGTGCTCCTCGTGATCTACCTCGTCGGCTTTTTCAACATCGAGACGAAGCAGTCGCTCGACCAGTGGGGAAAGGGGATGGTGAAGTTCGTTCTCCATTTCCTCTTCCTCGGAGCGGGTGTCGCCTACCTGGCGCGGCGCTCGCAGCTCTTCTACTGGAAGGCGATCGCCGCGCTCACCGCCGGGCTCGTCGTCAACGGTATCTACGGCGTGCTGCAGTTGCTCGCGGCCCGCGCCGGCACGAACCTCGACCAGGTCGTGCTGTCGCCGCTGACGGGCGGCGCCAGCTCAATCAACGTCTACGGCGCGATCGGTGGGACGGCCGTCTACCGGCCGAACGCGCTCACGACCGACCCGAACCACCTCGCGGTGATGCTCTGCATCCCCCTGCTGACGCTCCTGCCCGTCTACCTGCGTCTCGAGCGCGGGCATCGGCTGCGCGTGCCGCTCGCCGTCGTGCTCGGCTTCCTCTTCCTCGTCATGCTCTCCACGCTCTCGCGCAGCGGCCTCCTCGGGCTCGCGGTCGGGCTGCTCGTGCTCGGCATCCCGTATCGGCGTCGTCTCGTGTCCCGTGCCTTGCTCGTGCCGCTCGGCGCAGTCGCAGCACTCCTCGTCGCCGTCGTCTGGAGTCGCCGTCACTACTTCGAGGTGCTGCTGAAGTCACGAGTTCAGACGAGCGGCGGTTCGGAAAACGCTCACTTCGCCGTCTACAGCTTCGTGCCGCAGGTCATCCACTCCCATCCGCTGTTCGGCCTCGGGCTGAACACGTTCTCCGTCTACTACGAGTTCGTGACCGGCAAGTCGAACTGGGGACCGCATTCGTTCTACGTTGCCCTGATCGTCGAGACCGGGCTCGTCGGGTCGGTGGCGTTCCTGCTCTTCCTGCGCTATCTGTTCCTGCGTCTGCTCGCCGCGCGGGCCCTGGGCCGGCAGCTGGCTCTGCAAGGGCTCGCAGTCGCGCGCCGCGTGCGGCCGCTGGCGTGGGGGATGACGGCCGCGCTCGCCGGGACGATGGCGGCGAACTTCTTCTACCTGACCATGCAGTTCTATTACTTCTACGCGTTCGCGGCGCTCGTGCTCGCCTTACCCGTCGTCTTTGGTCGCAGACAGGCGGCATGACCTCTTTCGACGTCGCGTCGCTGGGCTCGGTGCGCAACCTCGCTCGAATCGGCGTCATCGCGTGCGTCGTCTTGACACTCGCCGTCACGCTGCGCTGGCTCTTTCACGACGCGTTGCCCGGTCAGGATCACTGGGCCTCGCTCAACTCGAGCGAGACGTATGCGCAGCGCACGTTTCCTTCCGACGAGTTCATCGGGAGCGGGCACGTCGCCGAGGACGCCCGACTCTGGATGCCGCGCTCCGCGACCTACCGGGTGCTCGTCGGCTCGAAGTACGCGGGCTCGCCATGGGATTGGGCGGCTCCGAACTTCCTCGCGGGCTTCCTGTTCCCACGGAAGCGTGACGATGCTCACGCGCAATGGGTTTTGTGCCTCGGCTGTGACGTCAGCTCTCTCGGCTCCGGCTTCCACACACTCTCGGACGGTGGCAACGGTGTCGTGTTCGGGCGGATCGGCGGATGACGGTTCGCGCAATCGCGGGGCTCGTCGTGCTCAACGTCCTGCTGGGCGTGCTCGGGTGCGCGCTGCTGTGCGCGCTCAGGCCTGGCACGACTCGGAGGGAGCTCCTTCGCCTCGCCGGCGTCGCGTACCTGCTCGGGGTCGCGGCGCTGATGGTCGCGCTCACGATCCTGATCGTCGTCGGCATCCCGGTGAATCTGCTCAGCACGGTGCTGGTCGGCGTCGCGCTCTTCGCAGCGTGCGTCTTCTCCGCCCGGCGCCGGCGGCGCAGCCGCTGGGATGCAAAGCCCTCGACGACGGCGGTGGTCTCCATCTGCGGCGGTGCGCTCATCGCGCTGCTCGCGGTCGTCGTCGAAGCAGTCTTCCGAAAAGGCCGCCTGCAAGGGTTGATCGAGTTCGACGGCTGGGACTCCTGGGGCCCGAAAACAAAGGCGCTCTACCAGTTCGGTCACCTCGACCCACACTTCCTCGCGGGGCTTCCGGGGGGCTCCTATCCACCCGGCCTGCCCGCGCTTCTTGCCACGGGACTGCACGCGATCGGCTCACCCGATCTCGTCACGCTGCACCTGCAGTACTGGTTCCTCGGAGTCGGCTTCGTCGCCGCCCTGCTCGGCTTGCTCGCTACGCGGGTCACGCCGCTGCTGCTGTTGCCGTTCGTGCTGGTCGTCTTCGTCCTGCCGGATATCCGAAGCCGCTCGGTGGACATGTACGGCGACCTGCCGCTCGGTTTCCTCGTCGCGACTGCGGCGTTGCTCGTCGCCCTCTGGCTCGAGGAGCGCCGGCCGTGGCAGCTGCCGGCTGCGTCGCTCCTCCTTGCGGCCGCCGCGCTCACGAAGCGGGAGGGCGTGATCCTCGCCGGCTGCGTCGTCGTCGCAGCCCTGGCGGCCTCCTCGGACCGAGTACGTAGCGACTGGCTCCGTCTGAGCGGCGTCTTCCTGTCCGCTCTCGCCGCGGCCTTTCTCTGGCAGATCTGGCTGTGGGCGAAAGGGCTTCCCGGCAACGGTCCGTCCGGCGGCCTGCACTTCCTCACCGACGGTCGGCGTGGCTGGGACTCGCTGCATGTCGTCGCCGGCAATCTGTTCACGTTCAACCTGTGGCTCATCTCCCTGACGATCGCGATCGCCGCCGCCGCGCTCTGTCTCCTCGTTCGGGCCTGGCGTCTTGCTGTTTACATCGGGATGGTGATCTTGATGTCGATGCTCGGCTGCACGGTCATTCTCTGGTCGGATCCGAACCTCCAGCTGACGGACGTCAATGTCGTCTCGCGCCTCGTCGGAACCGTGGCGCTGACGGTCGTCGCCCTCACCCCGCTCGCGTTGCAACGTGCGTGGGACGGTGTCGAGCGGCCGGCGCGCGTTGCTGTGCCCAGGGACGCTCGCCGGCGCGTTGCGGTGGCCTGGGCACTCGTTGCGGTCGGGACGATCGCCTATCCAACCACGCTGCTCGCAGAGGGGGGCGCACGCTTTCCGAGCGACGCCGATTGCATGCACGCGCCTTCCGCGGGCGACGCAACCGTGCTGGTGGTCTTCGGGCATCCGTCGTCGTACGGCGAGGCGGTGCTGCTGGGGACGCGAGCGCGCGCGCTCGGCCCGGGGGCGGTCGAGACCGTCCAGGACGGCTGCGGGAGGCTGCGTGTGTCCACCGTCGCCACACCCAGGGCGCAAGGCGAGGATCTCGTTCGCCGCGCGCGGGCGGCAGGGATTCCTGCAACCCTCGAAGCCGTGCCTGCGGCCTGAGCGAGGGGCGACCTCTGCGCATCGCCGTCCTCACCACCTCGTACCCGCGCTCTCCCGACGATGCGGCAGGCCGCTTCGTCGCCGACGCGGTCGAGCGTGTCCGCGCCCGTGGCGTCGAGGTCGAGGTGATCGGGCCGCAGCAGTTCCGGCACTACGGGATCGCGTACGGGCATGGCGCCCTCGGCAATCTGCGCCGGCGGCCGTGGCTCGCGTTCTTTCTCCCTGCGTTGCTCGCGAGCTTCGTGCGTGCGGCACGGCGCGTCGACGCCGATCTGCTGCACGCGCACTGGCTTCCTGCGGGGTGGGTCGCGGCGCGAAGCGGCAAGCCCTATGTCGTCCAGGTCTGGGGGACGGACGTCGAGCTTGCGCAGCGTGTGCCGGGCATCGCGCGGCGGGTGCTTCGTGAGGCACGTCTCGTCATCGCGGCCTCCACGGTTCTTGCCGAGCAGGCCCGGCAGCTCGGTGCGGTCGATGTCCGGGTGATCCCGAGCGGCGTCGATCTTCCTGCCACCGTCGGTGAGGAGGCGGACCCGCCGGAGGTGCTGTACGCAGGACGCCTGTCTTCCGAGAAAGGCGTGCTCGAGCTCGTCGAAGCCACGAACGGGCTGAATCTCGTCGTCGCCGGCGACGGTCCGCTGCGCTCGCGCGTTCCCGGTGCGCGCGGATTCGTGCCGCCCGCTGAGCTGCAGCGCCTCTACGCGCGTGCCGCGATCGTCGCCTGTCCGTCGCGCCGCGAAGGGTTCGGAGTCGCCTGCCTGGAGGCGATGGCGCACGCGCGGCCCGTCGTGGCGACGAGCGTCGGCGGGCTGCGGGACCTCGTCGTCGACGGGGAGACCGGCCTTGTCGTTCCACCCCGCGACAGTGGTGCGCTCCGCGCCGCGCTCGAGCGGCTCCTCGCCGACGAGGGACTGCGGCACCGGCTGGGGGCAGCCGGGCGCGAGCGGGCTCGAGCTCATTTCTCCTGGGACGGCGCGACCGACGCCACCGTGGCCGCCTACGCCGAGGCGGTTGGGACAATGAAGCCGTGAAGCGCGCCCTCATCACCGGCATCGGCGGGCAGGACGGCTCGTATCTCGCGGAGCTCCTCCTCGAGCACGGCTATGCGGTGTCCGGGCTCGTCCGGCCGGGTGCGGCCGAGTACCCGAATCTCCAGCCTGTGCGCGACCGGATCGAGCTGCTCGAGGGAGACCTGCTGGACCAGCGCTCGCTCGCAGGCGCGCTCGAGACTGCTCGTCCCGGCGAGGTCTACAACCTCGCCTCGCCGTCGTTCGTCCCCGCGTCGTGGGAACGGCCGGTCCTGACCGCTGAGTTCGCGGCGGTCGGCGCGACGTCGCTGCTCGAAGCGATCCGCGCGGTCGATCCCTCGATTCGTTTCTACCAGGCGTCGTCGAGCGAGATCTTCGGCGAGCCCAGCGAGAGCCCGCAGACCGAGGAGACGGCGCTCAAGCCCGTGACGCCGTACGGCGTCGCGAAGGCTTACGCGCATTTCATCGTCAGCTCGTACCGTCGCCAGTACGGGCTTTTCGCTTGCTCGGGGATCCTCTACAACCACGAGTCGCCGCGACGGCCGCTGGAGTTCCTGCCGCGCAAGGTCGCGCACGGCGCGGCCGCGATCTCGCTGGGCTTGCAGAGCGAGCTCGTGCTCGGCGATCTCGACGCGCGCCGCGACTGGGGCTATGCGGGGGACTATGTGCGCGCGATGTGGCTGATGCTGCAGAAGGACGAGCCGGCGGATTACGTGGTCGCGTCCGGAGAGAGCCACTCGGTGAGGGAGCTTGCGCAGTCCGCCTTTGCGCACGTCGGGCTCGACTGGCATGAGCACGTTCGTGTCGATCCAGCGCTACAGCGGGGGCCGGCGGAGCTGCACCGGCTGGTCGGCAACGCAGCACGTGCTCACGACCGGCTTGGCTGGCAGCCGGAGCTCGGTTTCGAGCAGCTCGCGCGTCTGCTCGTCGATGCCGATCTCGAACGCCTTCGTACTCCCGCGACTAGCATGGAACAATGAGCGAGCAGCGCCGGCTGACGATCGACGGCGTCGAGATCCACGACGGCGGACCGTGCTACGTCATCGCGGAGATCGGCCACAACCATCAGGGCAGTCTCGAACAGGCGAAGCAGCTCGTCCAGGCCGCCAAGGAATGCGGTGCGGATGCCGTCAAGCTGCAGAAGCGCGCGAATCGCACTCTCTATACGCGCGAGTTCTACGAGCAGCCGTACGACAACGAGTCGAGCTTCGGACGCACGTACGGTGCGCATCGCGAGGCGCTCGAGCTTTCGACAGCCGACTACGCCGAGCTCCGGGCCCACGCCCGCGACGTGGGCATCACGTTTTTCGCGACCGCGTTCGACTTCGAGAGCGCCGACTTCCTGGCGGAGCTCGGGCTGCCGGCGTTCAAGTTCGCGTCGGGCGACATCCGCAACACGCCGCTGCTGCGTCACGTCGCCGGCTTCGGCAAGCCGATGATGCTCTCCACCGGCGGCGCAGAGATGGCGGACGTCGACCGCGCGGTCGAGGCAATCCTTCCGATCAACGATCAGCTCTGCGTCCTGCAGTGCACCGCCGTCTATCCCGCCGACACGGACGACCTGAACCTGAACGTCATCACCACGCTACGCGAGCGGTTCCCGGGACTCGTGATCGGCCTCTCCGATCATCAGAACGGCATCGCGATGGCTCTCGTCGCCTACATGCTCGGCGCGCGCCTGATCGAGAAGCACTTCACGCTCAACCACGCGGCGAAGGGCACCGACCATGCCTTCTCGCTGATGCCCGAGGGGATGCGCAAGCTCGTCCGTGACCTGCAGCGGATTCCCGGCGCCCTCGGGGATGGCGTCAAGCGACCGCTCGAGATCGAGGAGGCGCCGATTCGGAAGATGGGGAAGAAGCTCGTCGCCGCGCGCGAGCTCGATCAGGGGCACGTGCTTGCGGTCGACGACCTCGCGATCAAATCCCCGGCCGACGGAGGCCTGCCTCCGTACGAGCTCGACCGGCTCGTGGGTAGGCGGCTGCGGCGACGGCTCGCGTTCGACGACTTCGTCACGTTCGACGACGTCGAGCCTCTCTCCGAGCACGCAGGAGCGCACGCGGCCACACAGCCGTGACGGAGCTCCGGCCGCTTCTGGGGCAGGTGCGCCTCGCCGTCTTCGACTTCGACGGTGTGTTCACCGACAATCGGGTCTGGGTCAACGAGCGAGGTGAGGAAGCACTGGCGTTCTCGCGCAGCGACGGTCTAGGCCTGCGCCGGCTCGACCAGGTCGGGGTGCGCTCTCTGATCGTCTCGATGGAGGAGAACCCGATCGTCGGCGCGCGAGCCCGGAAGCTGCGAGTCGACTGCGTGCAGGGGATTGCCGACAAGCTGTCGGTGCTGCGCGAACGCGCGACCGAGGCTGGCGTCTCGCTCGAGCAGACCGCGTTCATCGGCAACGACATCAACGACGCCGACTGCCTGCGCGCCGTCGGCTGTCCCGTCGTGCCCGCGGATGCCTGGCCGGAAGTGAGGCCGCTGGCGCGTTGGGTGCTCTCCAGGGTGGGTGGAAACGGTTGCGTACGCGAGTTCTGCGACGGCGTGTGGGAAGCTCAACGGGCTTGACCGACCTTTTCTCGCTCGAAGATCGCGTCGCCGTCGTGACCGGCGGCGCCGGCCAGCTCGGCCGCGAGATCGTGCGCGGTCTCGAAGAGCGTGGGGCGCGCGTGGCGGTCTTCGATCTCGCGGCGGACCGCTTCAAGGTCGACGTGACCGACCGCAGCGCGATCGAGGCGGCGACGGAGGAGGTCGCACGCGAATGGGCTGTGCCCCACGTGCTCGTCAACGCGGCGGCGCTCGACTCGCCTCCCGACGCCCCTGCGAACGAGGTCGGGCGCTTCGAGTCGTATCCGGAGCACTCCTTCGACGAGGTGATGGACGTGAACGTCAAGGGAACGTTGTTCTCCTGCCAGGTCGTCGGGGGGCGCATGGCTGTCGAGGGGCGAGGCTCGATCGTCAACGTCTCGTCCGTCTACGGAATGCTCTCGCCCGTCCAGGAGCTGTACGACTTCAGGCGCCGCGGTGGTGAAGAGTTCTTCAAGCCGGTCGCGTATTCGGTGTCGAAGTCGGCGCTCTACAACCTCACGCGATATCTGGCGACGTACTGGGCGAAGAGCGGCGTGCGCGTCAACACGCTCACGCTCGCAGGTGTCTGGAACGAGCAGCCCGAGGAATTCGTCGAGGCCTATACGGCCAGGATCCCGATCGGGCGAATGGCGGACGCGCAGGAGGTCGTGGGCCCGGTGACCTTCCTGGCGTCCGACGCTTCGTCCTATGTCACCGGCGCGAACCTCGTGGTCGACGGGGGGTGGTCAGCCTGGTGAGCTGCGTCGCCGACGGACACGATTCACTGTTCTGCGCGCAAAGCCCTGTGCGCCCTCGGTGCGCAGGACCCGGATGCTTCGCTCGATGAGGCCGTCCTCCGGCTGAGACGGAGCTGCCGGGTTCGACCAGGCCCGTGCCTGGGTGGCCGCGAGCGTCGCTGCCAGTTGCGGAAGGCCTTCGATCTCTTGGCTTGATTCCTCGAAGGCCGCCAGAACCGCGAGGCCCTCCCCCGGAACGTCGCCGATCTCGCCCGGCCTTCCCGAGTGCTGCGACAGCGATTCGGGAATCGAGACGATGTAGGCGCCGCGGAGCGCGGCTCGGGCGAACAGCGGCCAATCCGGGTCGACGGCTCCCTCGGGCGGTTCCGCAGCGAACGAGCGACGAATCAAGCCCAGGACGCCGTACTGGTTGTCGACGAGACCGAGCGCTCCGGGCTCGCCAAGAAACAACTGGATGTCGGTTGAGTCATCGCCGGGGCGGACGGCGGTCGTGACGACGTCCGCTGCCGCCGAGGCCTGAGCGGCGACGAGGATGTCGAGGATTCCCTCGTCGGGCTCGTCATCGTCGTCAAGGAAGAGGATCCAGTCCGCGGAGGTCTGTGCAAGCCCGGCGCTGCGTGATTCGGCGTGGACGACGTCGACCTCGACCGATTGCGTCGCGGACGACAGTTGTCGGGCCCGGCCTGCGCTCGAGGGGCCCGTTGCGACGACCGCCACATGAGTCGGTGCGGGTGTGCCGTTCGCGCGGCGAGGCGCCACCGTTTCCACGAGCTCGAGCCACGCGTCGAGCGAGTCGCGGGTGTTCTCCCCTGCCTGCGCGGGAGCGAAGGCCGGTCGGCTGGTGAGGGCGCGACGCAGGGCTTCGGCGAGCCCGTGTTCAGTCGGCACGCAGAGCACGCGGCGGCGGTCGTTCTCCGCGACGAGCTCCGCGATGCCGCCGGTGTCGGTGGCGATGAACGGGATCGCCTGCTCGATGCACTCGGACACCGTGTTCGGTGAGTTGTCGAGCAGCGACGGCATGACCGCGAGCGTTCCCGGCCGGCGCAACTCGGCCAGCGCCGCGTCGCGGTCGAGCTGGGTCTCGATGCGGATCGCGGCAACATGTTGCTCGACCGCGCCGGAGATCGAGTTTCTGATGCGATCCTCGCTCCAGCGTGCGCTTGCTGCGCCCAGAAAGAGGAGCTCCACGCCGTCGAGCAGGTCGGGCTCCAATCTGTCGAGTGCCTGGAGGAAGATGCGGATGCCTTTGCCTTCCCGCAGCTGTCCGAAGAAGGCGAGGCGCGTGACTGCAGTGGCCGTCGGTGCTTCACTCGGTGTCTCGTCGAGTGCGAGGGATTGGCGCGGGTACTGAATCACGCGCGCATCTGCCGGTACGGGCCACCGGTGGTCGCGCATCCAGTCGAGGAGCCAACGGCTCGGGCTGACCACCTCGTCGGCGAGCTCGATCGACTTTCGTTCGGCGATCTCTTCTCCGAAGCGCGCAAGCGTGTCGGGGACCTTGCCCGCGAACTCTGCTAGCACTCTCCCGGGACCGTGGCAGTGGACGACGAACGCCGTCTCTGTCAGCGCGAGGCCGAGCTCACGTGCTCGCAGCGCGACGTAGCCGAGGCCGCGCCAGTCATTCACGATCACAACATCGGGCGGCCGGTCGCGAAGGGCACGGAAGACTTCGAGCGTGGGCGCAAGATAGGACGGCCGGACGCCTTGCAGGCCGGGAAGGACACGCAGGGAGACCCCGGCGGACGCGTAGATGCTCGTCCATTCGGGGCTCAGACGGTCGATGTCGCGTCCACTCGCGACGAGCAGTTCAATGTCGTGGCCGTGCCGCCCGAGGGCGACAGCGAGGAGTGAGTCGGCAGTGCCGGCGCCGCCGGTACCGGCCCGGCCGAGCACCTCGCTCGCGACGACGGTGATCCGACGTGAGCTCACCGCCCGCGAACCAGCCGTGAGAGCTTGTGCCGCAGGGAGGTCGCCGGAACCGGCGCGGGGGAGGTCGCGGCGAGCCCGGCTCCGACGCGGGCCAGAGACCGCAGCTGACGCGGTAGGTGCTGCTCGAACTCCTCGGCGACCAGCAGCGGCTCGAAGGCCGGTTCCTCCGCGCGGCCGGACTCTTGCGGTCGGTCGACGAGTGTTTCCGGGATCGAGACGATGCGCGCCCCGTTCAGGGCGAGGCGGGCCAACAGCGGCCACGTCTCGGTCTCGCCGATTGCGTCTGAAACGAGGGAGCGGCGGATCAACGCCGCCGTCCCGTACGAGTTCGAGAGCAGCCCGAGCCCGCCGGGGTCTCCGAGGAAGAGATGCTGCACGTCACCGACCTGCACGCCGCACGTGACGATGTCCGCGCCGCTCGCGGCCTGCGCGCGCAGGAACGTCTCTCGGAAATCGTCCCTCGGGACGTCGCCGGGCTCGAGAAAGACGATCCAGTCCGACTCTCCTGGGGACATGTTGCCCCACGTGGCGACGTCGACGGTGGCCGCATCTCCTGGTAGCGGCGACGCCCGTCCTTCGGTCGCGATCGCGTCACGCCATGCCGCAAGCGAGTCGGCCGGATCGAACGCGGGCCGGGCCGGCGGCGGGACGTGGCCATTGGCGAGCACGCCGCCGAGCGCCGCGGCAATGCCGTCGGAGGTCGGCTCGAAGAGCACGCGGGCCCGGTCGCCTGCCGCGATCAGCTCCGGCGGGGCGCCGGCGTCGCTGGCGAGGAAAGGGATGCCGCGCTCCAGGCATTCGTAGACAGCGTTGGAAAACGTCTCCCCGAACGAGGGCATGACCGCCAGCGTGCCGGGTCGGCTGAGCCGGGCGAGTGCCTCCGGCTGATCGAGGCTTGTGTGGAAGGAGATCTCGGCCAGTGCAGTCTTGGCGTGCTGGGAAAGGAGCGCGTCGATGCGTTCCGCGGGCCAGGCCGGCGTCGCGCGGCCGAGGAACTCGAGCTCGACCCGTCGCAGCAATTCGGGCTCGAGCGCGTTGATGGCAGCGATGAACGGCCGGAGGCCTTTCCGTTCCTCCAGGCGGCCGAAGAACGTGATCCGTTCGACGCGTTGACCGAGCTCTGCACTCTGCGGCCCGGGCTCGCCGGTGGCTGCGGAGCGTGTCAGGTACGGAATGACAAGCGATCTCTGGGGCAGCTCCCATTGCTGTTGTCGCATCCACTGCAGGAGGTACGCGCTGGGGCTGACGACGACGTCCGCCAGCTCCACCGACGCTTGCTCCAGAATCGCGAGTGCATGCGCGCCGGGCAAGACTCGGACTTTGCGCGCCATGTCGGTGATCCAGCGCCGTGTGCCGTGGCAGTACGCGATGAAGAGGGTGTCTTCGAACCCGAGACCGAGGCGGCGCGTTCGCAACGCCGTATATGCGGGTGCAGCAAGATCCTGTGTGATCACGACCTCGGGCGGATCTGCACGTAGAGCGAGCTCGATGTCGCGCATGCGCGCGAAGTACGCCGGCTCGACGCGTGAATCGCTGCGCGGCAGGATCCGGATCGCGACGCCCGCGCTTTCGTAGAGGAGCGCCCAGTCCGTGCCCATCGGCTCGGCCGGCGGCTCGCCGACATAGAGGAGCTCGATGCGATGACCCATTCGTCCCAGCGCAACCGCGAGGAAGGACGTCGCAGTGCCGAGCCCGCCGGTGCGCACGTAGCCCAGCAGCTCGTCGGCGACCAGCGTGATGCGCCGTGACTGGTCAGGGCTCTCCGGGGTCACCATTGTGAGTCAGACTCGCACAAGCATGTCCCAGAGCGCAGGAGTCATCGAGATCGAGAACCTGATCGGCGGAACGTCCCGTTCCGTGGCCTCCGGCCGCTCCTTCGAGAAGCTTCGACCCGCCGACGGAACGTTTCTTTGCCGAGTCCCGGCGTCGGAGAGTCCGGAGGTCAACGCAGCCGTCGGCGCGGCGCGCGCGGCGCAGCCCGGTTGGGCTGCAGTCACTCCGGTCGAGCGTGGCAGGCTCGTGCGTGAGCTGGCGCTTGCGCTGCAGACGCGTCGGGAGGAGGCGGTCGAGCTCGTCGTCGCGGAGACCGGGAAGGCGCCGGAGGTTGCGCTCGGAGAGGTGGACGCCGCCGTGGAGATGGGCTTCTTCGTCGCCGGCGAGGGTCGCCGCCTCTACGGACGCACGACGACTTCGGCGACTCCGAATCGCACCGTCATGGCGACACGCCGGCCGGTCGGCGTGGCGGGACTGATCGTGTCGTTCAACACACCCCTGCCGAATTACGCCTGGAAGGTGTTCCCGGCGGTCCTCTGCGGCAACGCTGCGGTGCTGAAGCCCTCCGAACACACGCCCGCATCGGCGGCTTTCTTCGGTGAGCTCTGCAATGAGCTTCTCCCACCCGGCGTGGTCAACGTCGTGCACGGAATCGGCTCGGAGGCGGGATCGTCGCTCGTCGAGTCGCAGGACGTCGATCTCGTCAGCTTCACCGGCTCGGCGAAGACCGGACGTTGGATTGCGGAGCACGGAGGACGACGACTGGCGAAGGTGGTGTTGGAGCTAGGGGGAAAGAACGCGCTCGTCATTTGCGACGATGCGGATCTCCAACTTGCGGTCGAGTGGTCGCTTGCATCTGCGTTCTCCAATGCGGGACAGAGGTGCGCCGCTGCAAGCCGGCTCGTCGTCTTCGACTCCGTGTACGAAGAGTTTCGCGAGCGGCTCCTCGACGGTGCGCGCGGCTATGAGACGGGGCCTGTCATCAGCGAGGAAAGCCTCGCGCGCATCCTTGGTGCGCTCGAAGATGCGCGTGTAGTCGGCGGGGGCGAGCGGGTCGAGCGACCGGGCTGGTGGCTGGCGCCGACCGTCGTGGAGGGAGTGGATCGCGAGGCGGCCCTCTCGTGCACGGAGCTCTTCGGCCCCGTGGCGATCCTCTACCGGGTCCGCGATCTCGCAGAGGCGATCGCGCTCGTCAACCATTCACCGTACGGGCTCACGTCCGCGATTCACACGGCCAGTCTCCATCGGGCGATGCTCTTCGCGGACGAGGTCGAAGCGGGAGTTGTCGTCGTCAACGGCGGCACGCACGGCAGCGAACCGCACATGGGCTTCGGCGGCGTCAAGCAGTCGGGGACCGGCTGGCGGGAGGCGGGCGTGGAGGCACTCGACGTCTATACGGAGTGGAAGTACGTCAACCTGATCTCCGATCCGGCCAAGGCGTGAACAGCCGGTGTGGAGACTTCGTCACACTCTCGTCACGGTGTCCGACACCCGGACGTGGGTTTTGGAGACGTGACGACTCAAGGCACGGTCGCCGTGCTCGGCCCCGGGGCCGTCGGCGGCGTGCTCGCCGTCCCGCTCGTCGAGGCCGGCTTCGACGTCGTCTGTATCGCGCGCGCCGACACGGCCGCGGCCATCACGTCGCGGGGACTGTCACTCAGGCACGGCTCGGAGGTCACGACCGTGCGACTCCGTGCCGTCGAGGAGCTCGACGAGCCCGTCGATCTGCTGCTCGTCACCGTGAAGGCGACCGGGCTCGACGACGCTCTGCGCCAAATCAAGACGACGCCGGCCGCCGTGCTGCCCCTGCTCAACGGCCTCGAACACGTCGACACGATCCGGCGCAGTCTCGACGGACAGGTGCTCGCCGGCAGTATCGGAAAGCTCGAGGCATATCGCGACGGTCCGGCGGAAGTCGTCCAGACGACCAGCGCTCCCCTGATCACGATCTTTCCCGAGAACGGCGCGGCCGAGCTGCTGCGCAAAGCCGGGCTCGACGTCCGCGCGGGCGGCAGCGAGCGGGCCGTGCTCTGGGAGAAGACGGTCAGGCTCGCTCCCCTCGCGGCAGCGACCGCGATCACGCAAAAGACTCTGGGGGAGCTGCGGAGCGACGGCACCTGGCGCTCGACGCTCGAGACAGCAGTCACCGAAGCGTGCGCGGTCGCGGCTGCGGACGGCGTCACGCTGAACGTCGACGCCCAGTGGGAGATCCTTGACACGATGCCCGCCAGCGTGACGACGTCTACCGCACGGGACGCAGCTGCGGGACGCCCGACCGAGCTCGACGCGATCCTCGGCGCGGTTGTCCGCGCGGCAAGACGTCTCGGAGTCGCCGCGCCGACACTCGATCGGCTGCAGGCCGAAGCGGAGGACGCGTGCCGAGCGCAATCGCACTGATTCCCGCGCGCTCCGGTTCGGAGCGAGTCAAGGACAAGAACATCCGGCCGCTCGCGGGACATCCACTGCTCGCGTACGCGATCGCGAGCGCACGGGACTCGGGCATCTTCGACCGCGTCGTCTGCTCTACGGACAGCGGCAAGATCGCGGAAGTCGCGAAGCGCTACGGCGCCGACATCCCGTTCCTGCGACCCACCGAGCTCGCGACGTCGACGTCACCGGACATCGAGTGGCTCACGTACACGTTCGAACGGCTCGGGGAGCACTACGACCTCTTCGCCATCGTGCGCGCGACGAATCCGTTTCGCGGCCCGGACGTCCTGCGGCGCGGCTTCGAGCAGCTGCTGGCGACGCCGGAGGCCGACTCGATTCGGGCGGTGGAGCTCGTGAAGCAGCATCCGGGCAAGATGTGGATCGTCGACGGCAAGGTCATGCGGCCGCTGCTCGAGCAGTCGCACCTCGACGTCGCGTGGCACGCCGGCCAGTACCAGGCGCTGCCGGAGGTGTACGTGCAGAACAGCGCGCTCGAGATCGCCTGGACCCGCGTCGTCTCACAGACGGGGACGCGCGAGGGTCGCGTCGTCGCGCCGTTCTTCACGCAAGCTCACGAAGGCTTCAATATCGACGACGAGGAGGACTGGGCACGGGCCCGGACTCTGCTCGACACGGGCGAGGCCTCCCTGCCCAGAGTCGAGCGCCCGTCGCGTCCGTATCCTCCCACGGAGTGAAGGTCGCGCGACTCCAGACGCTGTACTGCGACGCCGGCTGGCGCCCGTGGATCTTTCTCAAGGCGACGATGGACGACGGCTCGGTCGGCTGGGCCGAGATCACGGACTCGCACGGGTCTCCGCACGGGCTGGCAGGGATCGTCGAGGACCTCGCGCCGCTCGTGGTCGGTCGCGACGCGCGCGCGGTCGAGCGCATCGTCTGGGATCTCTTCCGCGCGACACGCCAGAGCCCGGGCTCGGTGATCCAGAAGGCGATCGGCGGGATCGAGAACGCGCTGCTGGACCTCAAGGGAAAGGCACTCGGAGTGCCCGTGTACGAGCTCTTCGGCGGGCCGACTCGCGACGAGGTCGACGTGTACTGGTCGCACTGCGGGACGACGCGCGCGCGTGCCTGGGATGTGACGAACACGAAGAAGCTCGAGTCCTACGACGACGTCACGGCGCTCGGCCGCGAGGTCGTCGCGCGCGGCTTTCCGGCTTTCAAGACGAACATCGTCGTCCCGGGGGATGAGCCGCAGGTCTTGATGCCCGGCTTTCACGGCGACGGTCTCGACCGGAATCCGTCACCGGAGCTCGAGGACGCGCTCGTGCGCCTGCTTGATGCGTTCGGCGCGGGGACCGAGGGCGAGGCCGAGCCGATCGTCGACCTCAACTTCAACCTCACCGCCGAGGGAGTGTTGCGCATTGCGCGGACGCTCGAGGATCACGACCTGATGTGGCTCGAGGTCGACGCGTTCGACCCGGTGTCGCTCTCGGCCGTGCGGAACGGCTCCGCGATCCCGATCTGCTCGGGCGAGAACCTCTACACGAACCGCGGGTTCCGTCCCTTCTTCGAAGCGGGCGCGCTGGACGTCGCTTCGGTGGACGTCATCTGGAACGGCTTCCACCAGGCGAAGAAGATCGCCGACCTCGCGGAGACGTTCGAGGTCAACTGCGCGCCGCACAACTACTACAGCCATCTCGCGACGTTCATCTCTGCACAGTGGTGCGCTGCGATTCCGAACGTGCGCATTCTCGAGGTCGACGTCGACGACGTGCCGTGGCGCGAAGAGCTCACGACGCGCGTGCCGGAGATTGCGGACGGGAAGCTCACCATTCCGTCCGGCCCGGGCTGGGGGGTCGAGGTGAACGAGGACGTGCTCGCGGAGCATCCGTGGAGTTGACGCTCATCCCGCGCGAGGAGATCGAGCGCGCTCGATCGCTGAACGATCTGGCGCTCCTCGCTGACATGTGCCGGCTCAATACGCTCGTTGCGGTCAAACGTGCCGGGTCGGGTCACATCGGCTCCAGCTTCAGTGCGATGGACGTCGTCGTGCACCTGCTCTACGAGGAGCTCGATACGGCCGAGCTCGGCTTCGATCATCCCGACCGTGACATCTACTTCTCGTCGAAAGGCCACGATGTGCCTGGGCTCTACGCCGTGCTGCACGCGCTCGGCGTCATCCCGACCGAGCGACTGCTCAAGCTGCGGCGGCTGGGCGGCCTCGACGGTCATCCCGACGTCGGCATCCCCGGCATCGAGGCGAACTCCGGCTCGCTCGGCATGGGTCTCTCCAAGGGGCGCGGCCTGGCCTGGGGAAAGCGCTTCCTCGGGCGACGCGGCCGCGTCGTCGTCATGACCGGGGACGGCGAGCTGCAGGAGGGTCAGAACTGGGAGGCTTTCGCCGCGGCGGCGCATCAGCAGATCGGCAACCTCTGGGCGATCGTCGACCGCAACGAGCTTCAGTCCGACCGGCCGACCGAGGAGATCCTCGCGCTCGGCGAGCTCGAGACGAAGGTGCGGGCGTTCGGCTGGCACGTGGAGACCTGCGACGGCCACGATCACGAGGCCCTGGCCGCGGCGTTTGCCGCCATGCGCTCTGCGCCCGCAGATGTCCCGAAGCTGCTGATCGCGCAGACGATCAAGGGTCGCGGCGTCTCCTTCATGGAACATCCGGCTGCCCTCCGCGACGGCGGCGGCACCTACAGGTGGCACGCCGGGGCGCCCGGCGATGACGATTTCTCCCGCGCGCACAGCGAGCTCGTCGCACGCATTCGCGAGCGGCTTCCCGACTTGCGGCTAGAGAATGTGCCAGCGCTCGAGGAACGCGCATCGCTCGCCGGCGAGCCCGAATCGGGGATCGGCACTCGCCGCGCTACCGACGAGTACGTCGCGGCGGCATACGGCGAGGAGCTTCGCCGGCTCGTCGACGAGCGTCCCGAGCTCGTCGTCCTCGATGCAGATCTCTCATCGGACTGCCGGATCCGCTCGATCGAGGTCGAGCGGCCGGACCGTTTCATCGAGGTCGGCATCGCCGAGCAGGATCTCGTGTCGATGGCCGCCGGTCTCGCGCGGCAAGGCCTCCTTCCGGTGGCGAACTCGTTCGCCAGCTTCCTCGCCTCGCGCGCGAACGAGCAGATCTACAACCAGGCCAGCGAGGGCACGAAGGTCGTGTACGCGCTGCACTACGCGGGCCTGATCCCGGCCGGCCCGGGCAAGTCGCATCAGAGCCTGCGCGACGTCTCGCTGCTCGCGTCCCTCCCGAACATGACCATCGCCCAGCCTGCAAATGCGGAGGAGACACAGACACTCCTGCGCTGGGCGGTCGAGCAGGCCGACGGAAACGTCGCGATCCGGCTCGCGATCGGCCCGTCTCCGCGGAGGATCGAGCTACCGCGTGCGGAGGCCGGCCCCGGCCGCGGCACCGTTCTGCACGAGGGTAGGGACGCGCTGCTCTTCGCCTACGGTCCCGTGATGCTGCACGAGGCCCTGACGGCGGCGGAGGCGCTCGACGGGCGCCTCCAGGTGGTGAACATGCCGTGGCTGAACCGCGTCGACGCGCAGTGGCTCTCCGAGCTCGTCGAGCCCTACGGTGAGCTCTTCGTGGTCGAGGACCACGCACCGGTCGGTGCGCTCGGCGACACGCTGAGACGAGAGCTCGACGGCCGGAGCGTGACCGTCTTCGGCGTCGAGGGCTGGCCCGCGTGCGGCACACCGGTCGAGGCGCTGCGCTTCCACGGGCTCGACGGCGCAGCGCTTGCGGATCGCATCGCGCTGGCGCTGCGGGCACGCACCGCCCCGTGACGCCTGTCTGGCTCGTCCTTCCGGATCCGTTCTCGTCCCGGCTCTTCTTCGACACCGGAATCGTCGGCAAGCTGCACGACCGGCTCGGTGACAGGCTCGAGCTGTTCTTGCTGGACGCCGGCGAAGCCGCGACGGCCTGGCGGCAGCGCGCCGGGCAGATACCCGTGTCGACTCCCGCGGACCTGTCCGACGATTCGCCGGCGCTTCCGCGCAAGGTGTTCCGCCGAATCGATCGGTCGCTCGACCGCAACATCGGCTTCTATCCCTTGTCGTTACGCCTCAGCTTGCGACACGGCTTCAACCGCGAACGCATGCAACCCGGTCATCCAAACTGGTTCCTCGATCCGGACCGTGCCGGGCCGCTACCGCAGTGGCGATTCCTCGATCCCGCGCTGATGCGTTGGCACTACGGACGCCTCCGACACGTGCCGCCGGCGCTCGACGAGCGGCTACGCCGCGCGTGCCCGGCGATCCTCCTCGGGAACATCCAGATGCACGCCGTCGTCCCGTTCATCGTCGGCGGGCGCAGGCTCGGGTTGCCGCTGATCGGCCACGTCGCCAGCTGGGACCACACCGTCGGCAAAGGCATCGTGTCCCCGCACCTGAGGCGCTACATCGTCCAGAACGAGGTCATGCGCGAGGACCTCGTGCGCTTCCACGGCATCGAGCGAGAACGGATCGTGGTGACCGGCTGGCCGCAGACCGACGTCTTCCACCGGCAGCGGCCGCGCGCCGAATACGACGAATTGCTGCGGGAGCTCGGGCTCGATCCTGCTCGACCCGTCGTGCTGGTGATGGGCAACACGCCGACGAATGCACCATTCGAGTGCCAGTTCGTCGAACGGCTCGTCTCCTGGTGGGAGGCGAGCGGCGCCCGCGAGCGTTTCTCCTTGCTCTTTCGGCCGCACCCGCGTGACCGCGAGTGGCGCGATCGGTTCGCCCCCGCACTTTCGCGCAGCGGAATCGCCGTGCAGGAGGCCAGCTTCACCGATTTCGATCGGCTCGCGACGCTGCTGCAACACGGCGACGTGGTGGTCTCCAATGCGGGGACGATCCTGCTCGATGCACTCGTCAACGACCGGCCCGCGGTGTGCGTCCTCTACGACGAGGGTGCACCGCCGGGCGAAAGCTGGGCGCTGAAGAACGTGAGCGGCGATCACTATCGCGGCCTGATGGACTCGGCGGCGTTCTATCGCGCCGAGAACTTCGAGGCGGTCGTGGATGGGATCGAGCGCGCGCTCGCGAATCCGGCCGAGCTCGCGGCCGAGCGGGCGCGCGTCGCGCGTGAGGTCGTCGGAGAGGTCGACGGCCGTGCGGCTGAACGTGTCGTCGACGCACTGGTCTCGGGTGTCGACTGACGGGCCTCACGCCGGTCTCCTCCGAGCGAGCCGCATTGCCGTCGCGGGGTCGTTCGCGTTTCTCGTCGCAGTCTGGCTCGCTCGTCCCTGGGTCGCGGGTGATACGCCGTTCGTCCTCGATGGCAGCAACGCCTTCGTCACGTGCCTGTCGCACCACGAGTACAGCGCCTGCGGTTACACGGGCAAGCTGAACTACTGGGGCCTGATGAGCCCCATCGGCGACTGGCCGCTCCTCCAGCACGTCCCCGACTTGATCGCGGTCGAGCTCGGCGTGAACGGCCACCCGGATCGCACCAGGATCCTCGCGACTCTCAGTGTCGTCGGAGTCGTCGCATCCGTGGCCCTGGCTTGGAAGGTGCTGACGCGTTTCGAGCGCGCCCCCTGGTTCTGGGGGCTCATGTTCGTCGTCCTGAGCGGCCCGATTCTGAGCTACGCGAGAACCACTCAGGGCGAGATGCTGGCCATGGGCCTACTCGTCTGCCTGGTGGCCGCGAGCCTGCTCCAGGCTCCGCCCGCCGTCGTCGCGATTGCTGCGCTCGCGGCGTGCTGGACGAAGGAGACCGCCTACCCGTTCGTCGCAGCGCTCGGCTTACTGGGCCTCGTGCTGGCGCGACGCCGCACAGGCAGACCGATCGGTCGCCACGTCGTGTGGGGCGCTGCCGGGATGGCAGTGGGCATCGTCACAGCTTCGCTGTTCAACATCGTCCGCTTCGGCAGCGTCGTGAACAAGAACTACCTCGATTCGCAGCTCCACACGCCTGGGATCGCCCGGAAGCTGGAGTACGCGGCTGCCGTGCTCGTCTCTCCGAGCGGAGGGATGTTCGTCTTCTGGCCGGCTGCGAGCGTCCTGGTGTTGGCGGTGTGCCTGCTTCCATTCGTCTACCGATCGCGCTTCGAACTGGACCCTCGCCCTGCGGTCGTGCTCATCGCCGTCATCGTCGTGCTGACCCTCGGATTCGCTTCCTGGTGGACGCCCTTCGGCTGGGCGGGGTGGGGGCCGAGATTGGCACTGCCCTGGGTGCTACCCGTTCTGCTGCTCGGACTGGTCGCGTACGGCGAACGACTCGGTGCACTTGCACTCCGCGTGCTCGCGCCGTCGTGGCGACTCGTCGCGGTCTGGGCAGTGGTCCTCGCATTGACCCTGCCGGCGGTGGGATATATGTGGCGGCCGGAGACGATCGGCGCGTTCTTCATGCAGCCGAAGCCTCTGTGCGTGCAACCGTGGCTCGGAGGCGTGGCGAAATGGCATGCCTGCCAGAGCGATCAGATGTGGAGCGACCGTCCGATGCCTCTCTACGCACTCTCCGGTCTCGATTCGGCCGGAGCTGTCTCGACGAGTATCGCCGTCGCGATCGGTCTCCTCGGCTGCCTGATTCTGCTTCGCGGAGAGCTGCGGCTCGCTAGCGAGAGCGCAGCGGCAGCGACGCCCGCAGGGCCTCGCGCCTTCCATGCACGGCCTCGGTGATGAGATACGCGAGCTGCCGGCCGTGCACACCGACTGAGGTCGTCTCAGCTCCGGCGACGCGGAGCCAGTTCTGGATGCGCGCACGGTGCGTGTCGCCGACCATGACGTCTTCCTCCATCAGGTAGTTCGTCAGCCCGCTCGCCGCCAGGCGGTCTCGCAATTGGCGCTCGCGGTGCGCGAGCGAAGGGATCTTGCGGACGTCGGGATCGATCATCACCGAACGCAACCGAGCCAGCTCACCCGAGTCGAGCAGGTTCTCGACGATGTCGCATTCTGCGCCCTCGCAGTTGAGCTTGACGTAGATCTCGTCGGCGTCACCGAGTTGCTCGCGGAACCAGTCGGTCGCGCGCACGAACTGAGCCATCTCCGTACCCGGAGGCGATTTGAACTTGTCCTCGAAGAGGCTGCCGCCCCGACTGCCCGGGTCGTAGAGAGCGTGTTCGCACGTCCTGTTCCAGAGGCCGAACCGGCAGACGGTCACGCGGTCGTCGGGCACTGCCTCGAGCGCCGGCCAGCATGCGGGCGCCGGCTCGAAGCAATAGATCCGGTCGAAGCCGTACTTCGGGTCCCGTACCGCGTGGAGCGAGGAGCCCTCGTGCGCGCCGACGTCGAGGAACACCTTCACCGAGCGTGCACGATACGCCACACATGGGAATGGCGCCGCTCATGCGGCTGCCCGGCTTTCAACTCCGGTAGCGGACGACGGGATCGAACCGCCGACCGACGCTGGTACCTTCCCTTGCCGTGCGCGTGGCCATGACGCTGTTCGTCCGTGACGAAGCAGACATCATCGACCCGCTGCTCCGCTACCACCTCCATGTCGGCGTTGACGTCTTCGTGGTCATGGACAACGGGTCGACGGACGGCACCACCGAGATCCTCCAGAGCTACGAAACAGAGGGGCATGTGCGGCTAATTCGGGAACCGCGTGACGTGTCACAGGAAGACAGCGTCACCACGCTCGCGCGCCTCGCCGCAGTCGAACACCACGCGGACTGGGTGATCAACAGCGATGCCGACGAGTTCTGGTGGCCCCGTGAAGGGTCACTGAAGGACATGCTCGGGTTGGTGCCAGCTGAACATGGGGTTCTGCACGCACCGTGGTGGCACTTTCCCCCACGGCCAGGCGATGGCTGGTTCCCGGATAGGATGACCGTCCGCCTGTGCGAACCGCAACCACCACGGTGGCATCAAGGCGTGAAGGCGGCTCACCGTGGCGATCCGAACGTGATAGTCGCCGGCGGCAACCACGGCGCCAAACTCACCAGCGGCACCGTCCACACCCGGCCGCTGCTCGACGTGTTGCACTACCCCTACCGGTCAAGCGAGCAGTTCGAGCGTAAGTTCATCCGCTGGTGCAGTCTCCTTGTGCACGTCGACCGGTTGCCACCCCGTTATCAGGAGGCGTGGGACGCATATCAACGAGGCCGCTTGGACTGGCTGTACCGCTCCTACCTGGTTTCGGATCGGCAGTTGCGCCGGGGTACGCGCCGAGGCATATACGTGATCGACGAGCGTGTGCGCGACGCGCTGGCCACTCTCTAGCCGAGCTCCTGCCGGTAGGACCGGTGCTTCCAGGATGGACACCGATTCGAGCTCAGCTGCAGCTTCGTCTGCCGCGAGCGAACGGCGTTGCTTGCTCCCGTCCTGACTGTCCAGTACCCTCTGCGGCCCCGTGGGCGGCGTGTTTGTGCTCGGGATGCACCGCAGCGGCACGTCGGCGGTGACCCGTTTGATCAGCTTCCTCGGCTTCAGCACGCCCGAGGGACAGGATCTGGTTCCACCCTCCGACAAGAATCCGAAGGGCTACTGGGAAAGCATGTCGCTCGTCGCGCTGAACGAGCGCGTGCTGGGAGCCGTGGGTTCCGACATGGGGTGTCCCCTCCCGTTCACCACCGGCTGGGAGAAGGACCCACGTCTGGACGGCATGCGGGAACCGTCCTTACGGAGCTTCCAGGCGGCGTTCCCGAAGGAGCCCTGGGTCTGGAAGGACCCTCGCAATTGCCTCACCTTGGCCTTCTGGCGCAGCGTTCTGACAGTCCTGCCGGCCGTAGTGCTGGTACACCGCAACCCGCTCGAGATCGCGGCCTCATCGCTTCGGCTCAGGCACGAGGAAGGCAAAATCTACGTGCTGGCGCTCTGGGAGCGCTACCTCCGCCTGGCGCTCCGCGAGCTCGAGGACGTGCCTGTGCTGATCACCAGCTACGGAGAGCTCCTCGCTCAGCCGATCGCCTGGTGTGAGCAGACAGGTCTCTTTCTCGCGCAGACGGGACTCCCCGTGCACAAGCATCGGGAAGAAGACGTGCTCTCTTTCGTCGATCGGGACCTGAGGCACGGCGAGTTCAGCCGCGCCGACTTCCTCGACGACGAAGACGTCTCCGAAAACCAGAAGGAGCTGTTCCTGGCGCTCGAGCGGATGGAGGGCGACCACCAGCGCTTTTCGCCACCAGTTCTGGCGGCAGAGACCCCGACCACCGAGGCGCTACTGGCCGAGCGACGGCGGACCCTCCAGGTCAAGCATGAGCTCAGCGGCATGCTCGAGGTCGAGCGAGAATCGCGGCGGTGGTCCAGGGTCCGAACGTCGCCGTACGTGGCTCCGGCCCGCCGCGTCTACGCGAACGTGCGACGCTTGAGACGAGACAAGCCCTAGGTCCGACGGCCAGGAGCGCGGGCCCCGAGCAGCGCGGCCGCACCGAGCAGGACGAAGGCGGGCGCCACCGGCAGCGCGAAATGAGGATCGGCGAACAGGCCGAGCGCATTGAAGACGATGACGAGCAACGCGCTGAGCGCAAGCGCCACGAGGGCTCGCGCGCCCCGCGGCCTGCGCCACGCGAGCCCGAGCAGGCCCAGCACGATCCAGACGATCGGGCGTGGGAACCAGCGCGAAAGCTGGTTCAAGCGCAGAGCCAGCCGGGCGTTGCCCCGGCGGTGCGGCAGCGCTGCGAAGAGCGAGTTTCGCTCGCGGATGATCCTGTCGAAACGCCGGCGATCGGACGCGTTGCGGAAGACGAGGTGATGCTGCGTTGCCGACGTCCAGACGTCCCGGATGCTGTTGTCAGGTCGAGAGATCCACACGCTCTGACCCGCGGGAATCGGCTGTCCCTCCGTGGGTGCAGGCAACCGTCGTCCCTTGACGACAACCGGCGCCGGCACGGACGCTGAGCCGGAGCTCGTCGCCGCGGGCGGGGGCGGTGCGCGGAAGTACGACCTCGAGAGCTGGTGCCAGACGGTGTGCGCAACACCGGACGCGTACTTCCCGGGATGCGCGCGGACGGCTTCGATGCCGGCGCGCCGCAAGACGGAGTAGTCCGTGTTCCAGCCGAAGACCTGGTCGGAGAGCAGGTAGAGATCCTCGTGGATCCGGAAGCTCCCGCTCGAGAAGACGACAGCCGATGTGACCCCGTACGCCTTGTACGGGTCGCGGGTGAGTAAGTGCGCCTTGACGGCGGCGCCAAGGCGGCGCGAGGCAGGGCCGTTGTCGGGCGACACGATCTTGTCGCTGATGAAGGCGCGGTAGAACGGGATGACGGCGTTGCCGCCCCGCGCGAGCGTGTAGTCGCCGAACCGCACGCCGTTCAGCACGGCCCAGGCGGCGAGGGGAAGGATCGCGGCTGCGAGGAACGCGGCCGCCCACGCCGCACGTTTGGGCATGCGAACGGGAAGCAGCAACGGGAAGAGGACGAACGCAAGCAGCACGGCATTGCCCGGGCGGATGAGTGCCAGAAGCGCGACGCCGAGGCCTCCGACTGCGAAGCGGTGCGAGGAGGGCCGCTCCGCCGCTCTGGTGACGAGCAGCGCCCAGAGCGCGAACGCGGCGGCGAAGAGCGGTTCGCTCGACAACTCGTGGAACATGAGGCCGTAGGCCGGGTAGACAAGGAGGGCGGCCGCGACCAGCAGCGCGGCGCGCGGACTGAAGGCGCGCGCGGCTGCAGCCCAGGCGACCACCGACAGGGCAAAGAGCACGGCGAGCAGCGGTTCCGCGAGCGCGCCGCCCGCGACGTCGAGCGAGGCGCCCGCGACGAGCGGGGTGACCGGCGTCCGGAAGAGCATCGACCAGGGCAGCAGCGGATGCCAGTCGAGGAACTGGATGTAGCCGTAGAGATACTCGTCGAGATCTCGGCCGCCGACGAGCGGCCAGCCGATCGCCCGCAGCGCGTAGACGGCGATGCCGAGCGCGAAGAGCAGCATGGCTCCGAGCGGTCGCTCGGCGAGACGCTCGAGCGACGCGAGCGCGCGGGTGAGACGCCTCCGCGCTATGGGTGCTCGGCCGCCACTGCGACCCGTGCCGGTTTCCGCAACAGGTGGATGTCGTGCCGGCCGCCTTCGACCGCTGGGCGAAAGCCGACGGTCTCGAAGTCGGCAGCGAGCTTCGTGCGCACGTACTCCGGCGGATGGTAAGCACTACAGAGACTCGTCCCTGCGGAGCGCTCGTACAGCACGACGAGCTCGCCGCTCGCAAATGCCTGCTGTTCCGACTCGCTCAACCGTTGCAAACCGAGGTAGTACTCGCCCATCGTCGAGATCAGCAGGTAGCCCTCCGGCCGAAGCACACGCAGACACTCGCTCATCCACTCCTGCTGCAGCTGCTCGGACAGATGCGTGAACACCGAGAACGCGTAGATGAGGTCGAACGTCGAGTCGGCGTAGGGAAGCGGCGGCTCGAGCTCCGTGACGCTGACCTCTGCGAAGTCGAGATTCGCCGCGCACCACTGGACCATCTTCGGATTGATGTCACAGCCGAAGACGCCGGCACCAGGCAGCCCCGACCATTGCCGGAGGACGCGACCACAGCCGCAACCCCAGTCGAGCAGCGCGCCGAGGTCTTCGATTTCGGCACCTTGCTCGCGGAGCACGTCGCGCACGAGGTCCGCGTGCTGTTTGCCGCTGCGCAGGAAGAAGGCGGCGTCTGCATGACGTGGACCGATCTGCGCTCGCAGCGACGCAGGTGGGAGCGGCCACCCGTCGGTCGCCTCCGCGCCCGAGCCGAAGCGCGATCTCGCGGCGAGCAGGAGCTCGTACGTATGCACGACTGGCCGCGCCAGATGCAATGTGTCGAGCAGATTCAGGATCCTCCTGCGCAACCCCCAGTGAGCCGGTTCGTTCATCGCGGGGACCGTAGCTCTTCCGGTGCCCTGCTACCTTGCCGACTCGTTCGGCAGGGATCGCGTTTCCACGTCTTTACAGGGGGTTAACATGCGCTTTCGCTTCTTCCAGGTCCTGGTGCTCGCCATGCTGGCTGCTGCGGCGTTCGCAGGTGTCGCGCGAGCACTGGATTTCGACGACGAGGACCCGACTCCGCCGCATCCCGAGATCGGACTCGTCTATCACTACGAGATCGGGACGCATGCAGGCTGCCTCCCACACCACCTCGTCATCGACTCCGGCCAGCTACCCCCGGGACTCACCCTCACGCAGCTCAACGACCACACCGGGCTCGTGAGCGGGATCGCGACGCAGGAAGGAACGTTCAGCGCCTGGCTCGAGGTCAGGGATTGTGCCGACAAGAGTGCCCAGGCGCTCTTCACCTTCGAAGTCTGGGCGCGTCGGTTCGCGATTGCGACGCCTTCTCTCGCACCCGCTGCCCTCGGCTCTCCCTATTCCGTGACGCTCGCAACGTCGGGCATCCCGTCGAACACGACGTGGGCAGTGACCAGCGGCACGCTGTCTGCCGGGCTGACGCTGTCGAAGGACGGCGTGGTCTCTGGAACGCCGACAGCCGTCGGCGCGTCGACCTTCACGGTGCAGGCCACCGGGGTCGCGAAGGACTTTACGGGTACGCGCATCGACTCGAAGCAGTACACGCTGAACGTCGCGGCGCTCGCAGCGCGGCTGTCGCGCGCCACCGCCGAGGCCGGGGTTCCGTTCCGCACGACCCTGGCCGCGAGCGGCGGCCAGGCCCCGTACACGTTCAGTGCAACGGGGGCGATTGCAGGCCTCACGGTCGGGAGCGACGGGACCGTGAGCGGGGTGCCGACGAGTGCAGGCGCCTTCACCCTGACCGCGCACGTTGTCGATGCAAGCGGCGTCTCGAAGGATGTGTCCGTCCGGCTTGTCGTCCGCCCGCGCCTGGCTATCGCGGCGAAGGCGCTCCCGACCGCCGCCTCGGGCCACGCCTACAAGGCCAAGGTCGCGGTCCGCGGCGGCGTGGCTGGACTGCGGTGGAGCATCGCGTCCGGCTCGCTTCCCACCGGGCTGAAGCTCGGAGCGAGCGCGGGCCGCATCACCGGCGTCCCTGCGCATGCAGGAACGTTCCGGATCACCCTTCGCGTCCGCGATGCGCTCGGAGCGGTGTCGAGCAAGACGCTCTCCTTGCGCGTCCGTTAGCCGGATCGTCGAGGGCGCCCGCGTAGGCGGGCGCCCTCGCGTACTGTCGCCTGGTGCTGCCACGAATGATGGAGCGTCTCTGGGCGGATGCGGAAGCGGCATATCGAGCGAAGATCCTCGACTCGTTGCCGCGGGACGGCTCGGCGGTGCTCCTCGACGTCGGTTGCGACGATGGCGCCTGGACGGAAGAGCTGCGGCTGAGGATCGGCATTCCCCCCGAACAGGTTCGGGGGCTCGAGTTGGTGCCGGAACGGGCCGAGCTGGCCCGTGCTCGCGGCTTCGACGTGCACATCGGCGATCTCGAGGAAGCCTGGCCGTTCGCGGACGGTTCCGTCGACGTCGTCCACGCGAACCAGGTGATCGAGCACGTCAAGCGGGTCGATCACTTCGTCGCCGAGCTGAGGCGTGTGCTCGGAGCGGAAGGAAGGGCGATCGTGTGCACCGAGAATCTTGCCAGCTGGCACAACGTTGCAGCCCTGGCGCTCGGCTATCAGCCATTCTCGCTCACGAACATCTCCAATCTGCGCCCGGTCGGGAATCGATTCGCGCACCATGCCGGCGAATCTCCGGCCGAGGAGTCATGGCAGCACGTCCACGTCGTCACCCTCACGGCGCTCCGCGACCTCTTCGTCGCGCACGGCTTTGCAATCGAGAGCTCCTGGGGCACCGGCTACCACCCGCTGCCCGGCCCGCTGGCGCGGGGCCTGGCAGAGCTCGACCCGCGGCACGCTCACTTCATCGGCATCGTTGTCCGCCCATGCTCCTGACGGTCGTCATTCCGGTCTACAACGGCGGGGACGAAATCGTCGCCAACGTCGAGCTGATCCGGAGCCGAGTGGCTGCGGGCCTGCCGCACGAGGAACTGGAGGTGATCGTTGTCTCGGACGGTTCCATCGACGGCACCGCCGAGCGTCTGCTCGAGAGTCGTGCTGAGAAGGGCATCCGCGTCATCCATTACGACCGCAACCTCGGCAAGGGCTACGCGGTGAAGGCGGGTGCGCTCGCGGCTCGCGGGGAGTGGATCGCGCTCGTGGACGCCGACCTCGACCTCGATCCGGCTTCGATCCCTGCGTATGTGGAGGCCGCGCGTCGGGAAGACCTCGACTTCGCGATCGGCTCGAAGCGGCACCCCGATTCGGTGGTGCACTATCCGCGCTCGCGCCACTTCGCCAGCTGGTGCTATCAGCAGTTGAACCGCGTGTTGTTTCGCCTCGACGTCCGCGACACACAGGTCGGCCTCAAGGTGTTCAGCAAACGCGTCGCCGACGATGTGCTCCCGCTCCTGCTCGTGAAGCGGTTCGCGTTCGACCTGGAGCTGCTCGCGGTCGCCAGCTCTCTCGGCTACGACCGGATCCGAGAGCTGCCGGTCACCCTCGAGTACCGCTTCTCCGGCTCCGACGTCGGCTCGCTGGCGGTTCTCGGTGCACTCTGGGACACGGCGGCGATCTTCTATCGCCTGCGCCTCCTCCGCACCTACGAGCGCAAGCGCCGGCTGTTCCACGGCACGCGACAGGTTTCCGGGGAGGCGCCGCTCGTCAGTCTCGTCGGCGAGCCCGCCGCGGCCCAGCTGCTCGACTACCCTCGCCTCGAGGTGGCTCGGGGGGAGCCACGAGGCGAGTTGGTCGCCGTGCTCGGCGCGGGCAGCCGCCCCGCTGGGAACTGGGTCACCGCGGCGGTGCCGTTCTTCGCCGATGCCGGCGTCTCTGCGGTCGTCGTCCCGATGGTCGCGTCGCTCGAGGGCACGCTCGGCAGGCGTGTGGCGGCGGCCGTCCTCGAGTCCCGGCTCGGCGGCGGGTCGCGGCGCTCGCTCTACTTTCCGGGGAACGTGCGGCTCGTGGCCGATCACCCTGCGGGAGACGTCGTCATGCGTCGCCCGGATTACGTCATCGCATCGAGCGAGGGCGTGGATGACGAGCGACTCGTGTCGTGGCTGTCGGAGCGCGGCAAGCAGACGATCTACACCCCGGATACGTCTGTCTCTGCCTCACCGCCTGCTCTCGTCCGTCCGCATCTCGCTGCGACCATTCGCCATGCCCGCGCTCGCGGTGCGGCCGCCCGTCGCACCCGCGGCGGGAGCCTGAGCGGCGCGTCCGCACTCTCTCTTGCTCCCGCAGCCGCTGCGGTTCTGGGCGGGACGTTCCTGATCGTGGGCGGCAGTCTGCGCGACGTCGGCCTCGGCCTGCTGCTGGCCTACGCGATCGCGCTCGCGGCGAGCGGGATTCACGCGGCGGCGCGCTTTCATTCGCCGTTGCTGGGACTGCTCCAGCCGCCGGCCGTCGTCGTCAGTCAGGCCGCGTACTTGCTCGGCTTCCTGCGCGGGCTCATCGAACCGGGAGCTGCAGCTGCTCGAGCAGATCCTCGAGCAGTGCCTCCCAGTCGAACCGGGTGACGTACGCGAGGGCGGCCGCACGCCGTTCTCGCCACCCTTCGGGAGACGAGAGGCCGTTCATGATCGCGGTCGCAATCGCTTCTGCGTCATAGGGGACGAGCTCTGCGCCTGCGTCCCGGGCGAGCGTCTTTGCATTCGGCGGGACGTCGGTCAGCAATATGGGCAGCCCTGCGGCGAGATACGCCTTCAGCTTCCCCGGGTCGGCGTACGCGGTGAACGTGTCCTCTCCGGGTCGGTACGGCGCCACCGCGATCGCCGCCTCTGCGAGCAGACGCTCGACGTCGCGATGGTCGGTGACGAACCCGTGAAAGCGAACGCTGTCGTCGAGGCCGAGCTCCGCCAACCGCTGCCGGAGCTGTTGCTCCAGCGGCCCGGTCCCGATCACATCGGCCCTGACGTCGCCGCCGCGGTTTTTCACGACGGCGAGCGCGTCGAGCAATACGTCGACACCCTGGCGGAGAACCAGGTGTCCGAGGAAGACGACGCGTCGGCCGACGAATCCGTCGGCGGGCGTCTTGGGCACTCGCTCGAGCCAGGCTCCCATCGGGACGACATAGGTCGGCGCCGTGGCCCCGCCGAGTGCGTGGCGGAGATTGCGTGCGTCGCGCGCAGCTTCCGAGAGCTCCACGCGGGCGTCCGCCCGAGTGCAGCAAAGACGGTCGAGACCGTCGTAGATCCTCGTTGGGATGGTGCTCGTTCCGAAGCGGTCGGGAACGAAGTCGACCGACCAGAGGACAACCGATCGAGCCCGGCCGAGCCGGCGCGCAAGCAGGCCGCGTGCGCAGGCGAGCGGGTTGAACCCGAACCAGGTGTCGACGTGTGGCGGAAGCAGCGGCACGAGCGGATCGAGCGCGAACGAGAGCGGCGGCCGGAGCGGCAGTGCGATCGACCGCTCGTCCACGCGACGACCGTTTCCGTAGCGAGTGACGACGTGTTTCTTGCCGTGCTCGGGCGTCAGCGGGTGGAAGACCGTCAGCACGTCGGCATCGCGCGCAACGAGATAGTCGCGCAGTGCTTCGGCCGGGCCGTCCGCGAAGCCGTTAGCCACGATCGCGTACACGCTCAGCGTCTCACGACTGCGAAGTTGTACGAAAGCAGGGGCCGGAACGGCGGCAGGTGTTCCAGTGTTTCCTCGATCGCATGCTGCAGAGCCGGAACGCGGTTCAGCGGCGGCGCGTAGTGCGCTTCGAACGCACCGAAGCGCGCGGCCGGGAAGACAGCCCGCACGAGGGCACGAAAGCGCGCGCGGGTGAAGTGCTCGTGCCCGAGCGCAAGCGTCATGTGCGGATAGAAGACCGGGTTGTAGCGGTTCGCCTCAACGATCAACGCGGAGCCGCCGGGCTTCAGCACGCGGTGGTACTCGGCGAGCGCGTGCTCCGGTGAGCTCATGTGATGCAGCGAGTCCTTCGAGTGCACGAGGTCGAAGGTCTCGTTCTCGAACGGCAGCTGCTCGGCGTCCGCGACGAGGAACGTGAGACCCGCTTCGTCCCGCCAGTCGCCCGAGGGCTCGACGTCGATCGCCGTGACCTCACGAACACGCCGGCGCAGGATGCGGGCGACTCCACCGTTGCCGCAACCGCAGTCGAGCACGGATTCATCGCCTCGGAACGGATATTCGAGCTTGTCGAGGCAGCGCAGGCGATAGCGCAACTCGCCGGCCTGGTCGTCACGCACGCGTGAAGACCATGCTGAGTTGCATGCTCCCGGACCCGTCCGGAACGTGCTCGATGACAGCGATCGCAATCGCGGACTCGAACGAGGCGGACGCGAGCGGGAGCTTCTCCGCGGAGCAGCACACCCGGAGCACGCGGTCCGAGTCGTGACCGGCGTACTGCGGATCGGCCTGAAGTGTCTCCTCGTCGACGAGTATCGGAATCCCCTCGACGACCGGATAGCGGTGAGATCCGGCGGCGCACAGCGCCTCCCCGGTCTCGAGCGAGACCTCCGCACCACAGGCGGGGCAAGGGAGCAGCGCCTGGAGCGCCGCCGGCGACGTGGCGGAGGTGCCCGGGCCTGCGAGCATCGGGGCACCCTAGCTGTGGCCGCCGACGGTTAGGTTTGCGATCGCCGTGGCCACACCTTCGCTCAGCGTCGTCATTCCCGTTCGGGACGAGGCCGCGCATCTGCCCGCGACGATTGCGGCGCTGCTGACGGCGCTCGAGGCGAGCGATTTCGACGCCGAGCTCGTGCTGGTCGACGACGGTTCGACCGACGGAAGCGCCGATGCCGCGCGGACGAGCGCCGACGGGCGCGTTCCGCTACGGATCGTTCGGCGGGCCGGA
Source organism: Gaiellaceae bacterium (assembly GCA_036824055.1). GTDB lineage: Bacteria > Actinomycetota > Thermoleophilia > Gaiellales > Gaiellaceae > 3-1-20CM-4-69-9. The sequence goes on from DAITAW010000001.1 coordinate 54,508, forward strand.
GAGGGTCGGTTCGAGGCCAGGCGGGCGGGCCTCGAGGCGGCCGAAGGGAAGCTGGCGCTGCTCCTCGATGCCCGCGTCCGGCTCGAGCCGGACGCCTTGCGTTTCGTGCGCGATCGCGTCGAGGTCGGCGAAAGCGTGTGGAACGGACATGTGGTCGTCGATGCCGACACGGCGTACGGCGTGTTTTGGCGGCTGCTTGCAGAGCTCGCCTGGCGGGACTACTTCGACCGGCCGCGAACGACGAGCTTCGGCGTGGAGGAGTTCGACCGCTTCCCGAAGGGCACGACATGTTTCCTCGCGCCGCGTGAGCTGCTGCTGTCGGCCTTTTCGACATTCCGGACGCGGTACCGCGACGTGCGTCTCGCGAACGACGACACGCCGATCCTCCGCGCCGTTGCGGCGCGCGAACGGATCGGAATCTCGCCGAGCTTCGCTTGCGTCTATTCCCCGCGGACGACACTCGGACGCTTCCTTCGTCACGCGGTGCATCGCGGAACCGTCTTCGTCGACGGCCATGGCACGCCCAGCTCCCGCTTCTTTCCTGCCGTCGTCGCGTTTTTCCCGCTGAGCGCGGCGCTCGCCGTCGGAGCAGCCCGCCGCCCCGCCTTGTTGCCGGTTGCGGTGGGCGCGGTCGGCGTCGTGGCGGCCGTATACGGCTTCCGCGCCGGCAGATCTCGACGGGAGGTTGCGATCCTTGCCACGGTGACTCCGCTCTATGCACTCGGTCACGGGATCGGGATGTGGAGAGGCGCGGCCGAGCTCCTGCGTGGCCTGGCGGCCAGGTGATTCTCGTCGTGTTCGGCACGACGGGGGAGCTGATCAAGCTTGCGCCCGTGCTCCTCCGCCTCGACGAGAGGGGACACCGCTACCTCCTCGTGACGACGGGTCAGCAGGTCGAGCAGATTCCCGGATTCCTCGAGCAGTTCGGTCTGAGACAGCCGGACCTCTGGCTCGCGCGCGGTGCAAAGGGCCGCGATCTGCGCGTGAGCTCCCACATCCCCGGTTGGCTGGGGACCGTCACCCGGTCCTATCTGCGCCACCGGGGCCGCCTGCGGCGGACGCTGCGGGAAAGTGCCGGCGAGCCGCTCGTGCTCGTCCACGGCGACACCATGACGACGGTCCTCGGAAGCATGATCGGACGCTCGCTTCGCACACCCGTCGCGCACATCGAAGGCGGCTTGCGGAGCTTCGACCTACGCCATCCGTTTCCTGAAGAGCTCAACCGCAAGCTCGCGACCGCACTCTCGCGCATTCACTACGCGCCGAACGCCTGGGCGGCGTCCAACCTTCGAGGCGACGAGATCGTCGATACCGGCTCGAACACGATCCGCGACAGCCTCGCGCTCGTGTCCGACGACGCAGCACCCGTCGTGGTGCCCGACGGGCCCTTCGGGATCGTTTCGCTCCACCGCTTCGAGCTCCTCAACAGCCGCAGAGTCCTGACGGAGACGATCGAGGTCCTCGCCGACGCTGCGCGTCGCACGCCCTTGCTCTTCGTCGACCATCCTGTGACGATCGCCGCGCTCGAGCGCTTCGGGCTCGAACGCCACTTCGACGGGATGTCGTTCGCGCGTATTCCCCGGCTGCGGTTCTTCGACTTCGTGCGCGTCGAACGGCGCAGCGCGTTCGTCGTCACCGACAGCGGCGGGAGCCAGGAGGAGTGCTACTACCTCGACCTGCCCTGCCTCGTGCACCGCGTGAAAACCGAGCGTCGCGAGGGGCTCGGAGAGAACGCTGTCCTGTCAGAGATGAGGGTCGACGTGTTGCGGGAGTTCCTCGAGGACCCCGGTCGTTTCCGTCGCACCACGACGCTGTCGCCCGCGTCGCCCTCCGACGTGATCGTGGGCGACCTCGGGCGGCGCGGCTTCCTGTCAGAAGCCGGGGTCGTCTGAGGACGGGATCGCATGCAGCACCGCGGCGCCTGACGCGGGCTCGGCGCGCGGTTGCGACAGGACGACTGCGTCAACCTCGGAGGCGGGCGCGGGATCGATCTTCAGCAGCAGTTGCGAGACCCCGCGTGGAACCTCGACGTTCAGGTCGAAGTGCCTCGATCCGCTGAGTGCGAATGGATGCTCCCCCTGCGCGTCCTGGATCCGTAGTTGCCTGGTGCCGCTCGGCGTGTTCGCGTCGAAGACGAGCCGGACGACACCCGGCGTTTTCGCCCGCAACTCCATCAGCGCCACTCCCGACGGCGCGATTAGCGGGTAGCCGACGTTGCCCGCAACAAGGCGAGGAGTTGCGAAGCCGCCCGGCAACGTGACCACGGCCGTTGCCGGCGGTGCCACAACCGCCCACACGGAGGAGCCGTCCGGGAAACGGCCGACGAGCCGATAGCCGTCCGCGGGCGTCGGCTCGCGCGGCTGTAGAGGCGTGTCGGCGCGTCCACCCGGGTGAATGGCGACAGCGGTGACACCGAGCAATGACAACGTCTGTGCCGTCCCCGCCTGCCCGGGATCGAGCACCATGAAGCGAACCTGGTCTGCGAGTGAGCCTTCGGGCGCTCCGTTCACGAGTGGGCGCCCGTGAACTCGCTGCCAGAGGCGATAGATGTCTGAGTAACCCAGTGGGTACTCCGCCAGGATCCCGTTGGGCGTGCTCCTCTTGATTGCCGTGTACTCAGCGGGAACGGGTACGGTGCGGAAGTGATGCGGCCGATTCGTCGCGAGCTCGGCGAACGACAGAACCAGGGCGGCTCCGACCACTGCGACCGCAGCGAAGCGACGACGCTGCTCGACCGTGCCCGCGACCATTTGCAAGCCCAGCGCCGCAAGCGGAAGCAGCGCCGTCATCAACAGGGGATCCCAGCGCGACGGCACGCGGAAAGCCGGAAGGACGTTCCAGAGGAGTTTCGACGGCATGGAGAACCCGGCTACCGGGCTCGGCAGCGCAAAGAGGAAGCCGACGACGCACGCCGCGATCAATCCGGCCGTCACGGCTGCCATGCCGTTGCGGCGCCGAAGCACGACGACGAGCCAGCCGACCGCGAGTGCGATCGTGAGCAGGCCGAGGTAGTTGCTGATCTCGGTCGTGTTCGAGCCGTGCATATGTTGCAACCAGAAGGAGCCGAGGTGGAAGACGAGATGGTTTGCGGTCGGCACGACGAGCTCAAGCGGGCGCAGACCGTACGCCGTGAGCGCCGACGCGTCCCGATGGATTCCGGCGCCTGCGTTCACGCCCGACGCGTAGGAGCCAACGGCGACTAGTCCGCTAGCGAGAAGTGCGGCGCCGATCGCACCGCCGGCAAGGAGCAGCGCTCGGCGCCTCGGTGTAGTGAGCGCCGCGCCGAACGAGAACGCGATCACGGTGATGACGGCCATTCCCCCGAAGTAGCCGGAGGTCAGCCAGCACGCAAGTGTCGCTGCGCCGACGAGGGCGAACTGGATCCACATCGGCCGGCGCACTGCGGCGACCAGAGAGAGCACGAGCAGTGCGAGCACCTCGAGGTGAGTCAGCGAGCCGTGTTCCGCGCGTGCGAAGTGCCAGGGGAAGATGATGAAGACCATGCCCGCCCACGCGGCGACGATGCGACTGCAGCGGAGGTACCGCACCAAGAGGTACATCGACGCGCCTGAGAGGACGTAACCCGCGAGCGTGATCAGGTTGTACGCGGCAACCGCGCCGACCAGCTTTGTCGCGAGGTAGGCCGGGTAGTACGGAAGCGACCACTGGATGTTGAGACCGTTTCCTTCGTCCCAGCCGAAAGGCGCGCCGCTGAACGTGTGATGCGTTGTGCCGAGCAGGTGGTAGCCGCTCTCATGTTGAAGGGTCCAGAGGAATGCAACGGATCCCGTCGAGTCGGTCCCCGGGTAGCCGACGATCGTCGAGCTGACGTGCCTGACGATTGGCCACATCAACACGCACACGAACACCGTCGAGCCGAACAGGACAAGCGCCGTCTCGCCCGCCACGCGGCGCGCTCGGGCTCGCGTTGCCACGGAGACACGCCCGAGCGCGGCGCGCAGCGCCGGCACGCTGGTGCCGACAAGCAGCTCGTGCGCAGCGAGTAACAGCACCCCGACGACGACGTTCGTCCACACGACACCACGCAGGCTTGACGGCACGAGTACGAGCGCGACGACTTGGACGACGACCGCCCCAGCGACGATCCAGGCGTAGCGCGTCTCCCCCCGCGACAGGTGGTACCCGACGAGCACATTGGCGATGGAATAGAGCCCGATGGCCAGCGCGAAGGGGGCGAGCACGTGCCCGCCCGCTGAAAAGTCGGTGCCGAACGTCATGGCGACGAGCCCGGCGCCCGCGGCGGCGTACACGAGCGCGAGCAGTCCACAGAACGCTGCGGTCGCCAGGAGGGAGCGCCCGAGGATGTCCTCCGTCTCTTCGCCTCGCGCCTGTCGGGCGGCGGTCCGTGGGAAGAGAACGGTCAGTATCGTCGCGGGAAGGAAGAACGCGACGCGTGCGAACGCCGAGGCTGCCGCGTACGCGCCCGCGTCGTCAGCCGAGAAGCGAGCCTTGACGATGAGGATGTCCACGTTCGTGAGCAGGGCGATCCCGACGAGGCCGACGGCTACGGGCCGGAGATAACGGAGGAACGTCACGAGCTCGGGGCGCGGCAGTGCGTCGACGCCCCGTAGCGGCCCGCGGATGAGCATCAGCGCCAGTGCTGTGGCGGCTAGCGCTCCGGCCAGTGTCGCGAAGATCGCGCCTCCCAGGCGATAGCCCGCGGCGGCTGCGACCCCGAGGATCACGAGGCGGACGAGCCACGGGAGAACGTACAGAGTCGCCAGGTCGAAGAAACGCTGTTGTCCCTGCAACACGCCCATGGCGAGCGGGAACACCAGCGCAGTCGACAGGGACAGCACCGCTAGGACGACCATCGCCACCGAGTGGATGTGGAGGACGTGAGCGAGCGGCTTTGCGAGTGCGAGTGCCACCGCGAGCAGCGGCGCGGTCCCGATCAGCGCAACACGCAGCGTCCCTCGGGCCAGACGTGCGGCCCCCGCCGGATTGCCGGTTGCGACACTCCGCGAAACCTCCCGCGACACCGCCATCTGGAGCGCCCCGGCGGGAATGAGCACGATCGCCAGCAGGCCGAGCAGCGCTGCGAGCGAGCCGTAGTCCTCGCTGCCGAGGATGCGTCCGGCAGCCAGCAGAAAGACGTAGGCGAGGACGATGGATGCACCGCTTGCGGCGGCGAGCAGGGCGCCGCTGCGCGCGCCGCTCTTGCCCGTAGCCGCCTCAAGCGGAGCGGGCTCGGGCGGAAACTTGGTTACAGCCACCAAGCCATTCTGGGCCAACGATCGGCCGCGAGCGGCGGGATCGTTTGCCGCGTGGTTAGCCTGTCGTCCGCATGAGCGAGATGCTGCAGGTCTCTCGGGTCGGGAGAGGGTGCCCTCGTCGGATGATTGTGCCCATTTGAGCCGTCTCTACAGCTCGCTTCTGCGCGCGCCAACGAGCGCCTTGGCGCGGCTCGTACCTACCGCTCGATCCTTTGTCTCTCGTCGGAAACGCGTTGCCGCGGTCGTAGAGCAATTCATGTACCGGTTTCCTCTGGCGGAGGACGCGATCCTGGCGCTGATTCGAGGCGACCCTCAGAAAAGGTACGAGAGATGGATCGCAACCTACGACACCCTTGACGATGCGGACCTCTCGCTCATGGGAGAAGAGCTCTCGAGGCTTACCAATCCACCTCTTTTGTCGCTCATCGTCCCACTAGCAAGCGGAAGCGAAGCGATGCCAGATGCGCTGGACAAGTCGTTGCGTGCACAGGTCTATCAGCGTTGGGAGGCGGAGGTCGTTCGCGCATCTGCCGTGGGCGAGTGGAACGCCGCGCTTCGTTCGGCGACTGGTGACTACGTTCTGGTCGTCGATCCGCACGTCGTCCTGCGTCCGCACGCGCTCTTTCTCTTTGCCCTTGTGATCGCGCGCGATTCAGATGCATTGCTGGTTTATGGGGATGAAGACGAGATCGACGCAACAGGACGCCGCTCCCGACACTACTTCAAACCCGACTGGAACTCAGTTCTCTTGCGCTCCCAGAACTACCTGGGCGGAGTTGTTTGCTTCCGCAGCGCAGATGCGCTTGCGGCAAGGGGTTTCGAAGAGGAGGCGGATGGCGACTGCGCGTGGGGTCTGTCCTTGCGTATTACGGCTGGCGCACCGCCACAAGGGATCCACCACCTTCCATTCATCGTGTCGCACCGCGTGCGCCATCATCGTGTCGAGGATTCGGACAGTGATCGAAGGGAGCGGGCGGCGCGGGCGATCGAGGAGCGGCTCAGGCGCATGGGCGAGCGTATGGAGGCAGAGCCGGTCGGCGAGCCGAGCTATCGAGCCCCGTACTCGTTGCCCGAGGAACCGCCTGTCGTGAGCGTCATCGTGCCGACGACCGGCAGGCTCGACGTCCTACGGCCGTGTGTCGACGGGCTCTTGAATCGCACCTCGTATCCGCATTTCGAGGTGCTCCTCGTGGTCAGCGGGACAGACCCGCCCACGCTGGAGCAGCGACGGTATCTCGAAGCGATGGGGAAACAGCGACAGGTTCGCGTCTTGTTCTATGACGAACGTCCCTACAACTTCGCCAGCACGAACAACTGGGCCGTGGAACAGGCGCGAGGTGAACTGCTCTGCTTTCTCAATGACGACACCGAGGTCATCGGCAGCGATTGGCTTTCGGCGATGGTGAGCGAGGTTCTCCAAGACCGCGTAGGCGTTGCCGGTGCGATGCTGCTCTATCCCAACAACAGGATCCAGCATGCCGGCGTCATCCTCGGCGTAGGCGGCGTCGCGGCACACGCGTACAGAGGCAGGCGGAGGGACACACGCGGCTACCACGGTCGTGCCCTCGTTGCGCAAGACGTTTCGTGTGTGACTGCCGCCTGTATGGTCGTCCGACGAGAAGCGCTTTCGGACGTTGGTGGCCTCGATCCGACTCTGGCGATCGCCTTCAACGACGTGGACCTCTGCCTGCGCTTGCGGGAAGCTGGTTGGCGCATTGTCTGGACGCCGACCGCCGAGCTCTACCACAAGGAGTCGGCGTCAATCGGTCGTCACAACGTCGGGCAGATGGAAGAGCAGTGGGCCTTTGCGTACGACGCGGTCCGCAGTCGATGGAGCGAACAGCTTCTCGCGGACCCGCACTACAGCCCGAACCTCTCGCTCGACGGCCTTGAAGTTTGGGAACCTGCGTTCCCCCCTCGCGTCACCTATCCGTGGAGAGCTCCGTCGCGGGAGGCCGAAGCAGACGCGCGAACGCCTTCTACCTTCCCAGGCCGAACCTAGACCCTGCTAGCTTCCAAATCGTGTTTCTCGGCACGTTTCGACGGCGGTTCCGCGTTATGAAGGCCAGTTTCGTCGAGATCGCGACGCTGTCGCAGACTCTCGACGAATTTCGCACGCAGGCGCAGCGGATGATCGACAGCCTTCAGCTGATCTATGACGACGAGCCCGGGAACCGGCGTCGCCTTGCTGAGCTTAGGGAGATGGAAGAGTACGAGCTCGCGTTCACTGAGTCGGAGCCGATGGTTTCGGTCGTAATCCCGACCTACACCAATCATGAGATGCTGCGCGAGCGTGCGATTCCTTCCGTTCTCGCTCAGAGCTACTCGAACTTCGAGATCGTCGTCGTCGGCGATGCCGCGCCGCCAACAACCGCCGAGGTCGTCGCGAGCTTCGGGGACAGCAGGATTGTGTACGAGAATCTTTCCGTTCGCGGTCCCTACCCCGAGGACGCGTTCGATCGCTGGAACGTGACGCCGGTTCCGCCTTACAACGCCGCGGTACGGCGCGCCGGTGGGCGCTGGATCTCGCCGTTCGCGGACGACGACGCCTTGCGGCCGCACGCGCTCGAGCTCATGGTCGAGACGGTCCAGCGCGAAAGGCACGAGGTCTGCTATGGAAAGCTCAACTGCATACTCGACGACGGAAGCGAGGTTGTCTTCGGCACGTTTCCCCCCGAGCACAGCGGCTTTGGCCTTCAGGGTGGTGTCTACCACGCAGGCCTGTCGTTTATAGAGCAAGAGCTCGGCTACTATCTCTTCGGCCTTCCGAACGACTGGGCAATGGCGCGCCGGATGCTCCGTGTCGGCGCGCGCTTTGGTTTCGTCGACGAAGTCGTGGCCGACTACTACCCGACGTCCAACCCCCGTGGGGGCTTCGATCCCGCCTGGTGGATGCGGCAGCACGAAGCGCCTGCCGCCGAGAACGTCTCGTGAGGTGGATCGATCTGAGCGCGGCGAGTTCACCCCCGAGAGGGCGCCGTCGAGGACAAGGCACCTTCGGCGCCAGCGAGTAGTGGCGCAAAAGGTCGTCATCGTCGGCAACACCGCGTTCGCGGAGATCGCCCGCGGTTACTTCGCGCTTGATTCCAACTACGACGTCGTTGGCTTCAGCGTCGAGCGCGACTACTTGAAGGAGGCGACGCTCGGGGGACTCCCGGTCGTCCCCTTCGAGGAGCTCGAGGCGTCGTTCCCGCCCGGTCAGCACGACGTGTACGTGGCGGCGACTTACACGCAGCTGAACCGGCTGCGGACGCGGCTCGCGGACGACGCAAAGGCCCGTGGGTACGGCCTCGCGAGCTACGTTTCGAGTCGCGCGTTCGTCTGGCAAAACGTCGAGTTGGGTGAGCACTGCTTCGTCTTCGAGGACAACACAGTTCAACCATTCGTGAAGCTCGGCCGTAACGTCGTGCTCTGGAGCGGCAACCACATCGGCCACCACTCGACGATCCGAGACAACACGTTCGTCTCGTCACACGTCGTCATCTCTGGTTTCTGCACGATCGGTGAGAACTGCTTCCTCGGCGTCAACGCGACGATCGCGAACAACGTCACGATCGGGCGAGACGTCTGGCTCGGCCCGAATACGAACGTCGTCAAGGATGTTCCGGACGAGACTTTCGTGAAGCCGGCCGTGAGCGAGTTCGGGTCGCGAAGCACCCTCGAGTTCTTCGACGTCAACGACTGATGCGCTGGGCGAAGCTCGGCCGCGTCTACGCGCCAGACGGCTCGCTCGAGTGGATGACCTCGCACGCTTATGTGCCGACGCCGCACCTGCTCGACGACGACATGATCCGTGTCTACGTCGCGTTCCTCGACTCGGACCGCGTCGGCCGAGTCGGTTTCGTGGATGTTGCGGCGGAGGATCCCCTGCGCATCCTGCGTGTTTCGGAGCGTCCCGCGTTTGACGTCGGCGCCGTTGGAGCGTTCGACGAGCACGGCGTGACTCCGACCACCATCATCGCCGATGGCCGTACGCTGCGTCTGTATTACATCGGCTGGCAGCGGGCCTTAGAGGTACCGTACCTTTTGTTCGGAGGGCTGGCCGCGAGCGAGGACGGCGGCGAGACTTTCGCGCGCGTCTCGCGCGTACCCGTCCTCCCTCGCGCGGACGGCGAGCGCATGTGCCGATCGGCGCCGTCAGTCGTGCGCCAGGGAAGCCGCTGGCGGGCGTGGTACGTCGCGGCGGATGCGTGGACGGATCTTGACGGGCGACTAGTGCCGACCTACGACATCCGCAGCGTCTCGTCGAGCGACGGCGTGCGCTGGGAACGGCGCGGCACGACTGCGGTCGCACTCGCGAACGACGACGAGATCGGGCTCGGCCGGCCCTTCGTCTGGCGGAGCGGCGCCGCTTATCAGATGTGGTACTCGATTCGCACTCGGTCACGCGGCTATCGGATCGGTCTCGCGACGTCGGTCGACAGCGCGACGTGGACGAGGCGTGACGAGGAAGCCGGTATCGACGTGTCGGCGAGCGGCTGGGATTCTGAGATGGTCTGCTTCGGCGCGGTCCTGCCGACCCGCCATGGCACCTACCTTTTCTACAACGGGAACCGCTACGGCGAGACGGGCTTCGGCGCCGCGGTCCTCGATGGCAGTTGAGGCGCGCGTCCCGGCGAGGTCCGCCGTATCTTCGCGGACAGGAGCAGCAGTCGGCGTCCTGACCGGGCGGGTACCCTAGCGCCGGATGTCCGTCGTACCCTACAAGCGCTCGCGTTGGCAGACGCTTCGCGAGACGCTCGGGTACCACAGGCGCGTCCTGCGCGTGATCGTAAGCGTCGAGTTCAAGCTGAAGTACTCCGACTCGCTGTTGGGGTACGTCTGGTCGATCGCCAGGCCGCTCGCGTACTTCAGCGTCATCTGGGTTCTGCTCGGCGGCATCTTTGGTGGAGGTGTCAAGATCCCCAACTACCCGCTGTACCTGTTGCTGGGCATCGTGATCTTCACGTACTTCGTCGACGCCGTCGGGCTCCAGATGGCGTCGATCGTCTCGGGCGGCGGCCTCCTGCGGAAGATCTACTTCCCGCGCTTGATTATCCCTCTCTCGGCGACCGGGACGGCGACGATGACGTTCGCGGTGAACACGCTCGCCGTCGTGGTTTTCATAGCCGCGAGCCGCCTCACGCCGCAGGCGAGCTGGCTGTTGATCCCTCCCCTGCTCCTCGAGCTCTACCTGTTTATGCTCGGCTTCGGCCTGTTCCTCGCGATGGCGTACACGCGCTTTCGCGATGTAGGACAGCTCTGGGACCTTGGCGCTCAGCTCCTCTTCTTCGCCTTGCCCGTGATGTACTCGATCTCGTTCCTGTCGACGCCGTATCAGAAGGTCATCATGCTGAACCCGGTCGCGCAGGTGATGCAGGACATACGCCGAATCATCTTGGGTCCAGAGCTGGATCCACAGACGATCGCGGCAGTCTGGGGTTTTCGCGAGGCTCGCGCGATCCCGGCCGCTATTGCAGTCGGGACGTTTGTCGTCGGATTGCTCCTGTTCCAGAGGGACTCGAAAAACTTCGCGGAGCGAGTCTGATGGCTGAGGCCGCGCTCGAGATCGTCGATGTCTCGAAGCATTTCCAGATCCCGCACGAGCAGCGAACGATGTTCAGAGAGTACTTTCTCCACCCGTTCCGAAGGACGATTTTCGAACGGAACGACGTCCTCGATAGGGTCAGCCTGACGGTCGCAAAAGGCGAGTTCTTTGGCGTCATCGGCGCGAACGGCAGTGGGAAGAGCACGTTGCTGAAGATCATGGCCGGCATCTACGCGCCGACCTCCGGACGCGTGCGGGTGCACGGGAAGCTCTCGCCGTTCATCGAGCTTGGCGTCGGCTTCAACCCGGAACTCAGCGGCCGCGAGAATGTCCGCGTCAACGCTACGCTACTCGGGCTCACGACGAAGGAACTCAACGCGAAGTTCGATGACATCGTCGATTTCGCGGAGCTCGAGCGGTTCATCGATCTCAAGCTGAAAAACTATTCGACAGGGATGTCGCTCCGGCTCGGGTACTCGATCGCGATTCACGTCCCGTTCGACATCCTCCTGCTCGACGAGGTCCTGGCCGTCGGCGACCGGCAGTTCGCGCGCAAGTGCTTCGCGACGTTCGACCGCTTCAAGGAGGGGCGGCAAACGATGATTTTCGTCAGCCACGACCTCGCGGCGGTCGAGAAGTGGTGCGACCGAGCGGCGTACCTCGACGCCGGCCGGATCGTCGCAATCGGTCGCGCAGACGAGGTTTGCGACACGTACCGCGAGCGGACGGGCGGCACCGCGCAACCTGATGCGCACCAGGAGTCCCTGGTCGAGGCGGGCTAGCGAACCTTCTGGCCGCGCTGTTCGCCGGATCGCGCGTCAGGGCGCGCACCGCGCTCGGGGTCGTGCTTCAACAGAATCTGGAGGAACCAGCTTCCGAATAAGCGCCGGTCGAGGTCGATCAGCGGGGCGGGCAGCTTGCGGCCAATGGCTATGCGGACCTCACGCAGCGTACGTGGAAGCGGTCGCTTAGCCCCGGGACGCAACTCGATGGTTTCAGGATCTGAGACGTACGTGACGGGCGTTTCGGCTGCGCTGACGGCCGCGGTGGTCAACTCTGCGAACCGAGCGGCGAGGTCTGGATAGCCCGCCTTTCCGAAGACCTGAACCAGCCTGTGCTGGAGCGAATGGCGGTCGTGCGTGAGGGCACATCCCGCGTCGGCGATCCGCTCGCGCGTTTCACGGTCCTCGAGCAGGAAGCGCGCCTTCGCGCGGCATTCGGCAACGCCGTCGAACGCGACGAAGTGCTCGTCCTCGCGGTAGCCCAACTCCTCGAGGGGCGGCGCCGCGATCCGGTGCGTGAGTAGAACCGCGCCGCACGCCATGATGTCGAAGACGCGCATCGAGAGCCCGACGTCGTTGGCGTGGTGGTGCTGGACATTGAGACCGACTTTGGTTCGCGCGTAGAGCTCCGGCAGCTCGTCGGCCTCCTTCACAGGCCGGTAGCGGTAGCGCCGGAGCAGGTTCGCGTTGACCGTGCTGATGTACCGAATCCACAGCCCTTCCGGCTCGCCGTAGACGTGTAGCTTGAAGTTCGCGAGCGCCGACAAATACTTCAACCGCGCCTCGGTTGAGATCTGGTCCGACATGAACGCCTGGAGGATCCAGTTATTGTTGAGGTACTCCCTGTAAGGCTGTTCGGTCACGCCGGCCACGTTGAAACCGCGGCGCTCGAGCTCCGCCGGGATGTCGTGGATGTAACGGCGGCGGTGCTCGAAGTAGACGTCGAGGAAGACCTCGAGCCGCTCTGGGTGCTCCTTCGCAACAAACTCGATCATGTCGGCGAACGGCTCGGGCGATAGTGGCGATCCGATGAACAGGACGTCGATGTCACGCTCTAGCCCTCGTGGGTGGAACCGGTGCGTGTCCGAGGCCCAGAGTGTGAACTCGACTTGCTCCCGCAACAGCGTGTCGCGGTACTTTTCCATGAAGTTCTCGCGCAGCCAGCCCGTCCCTGTCCCCCAGACGAAGTCGCGTTCTGTCCAACGCTTGAGTTCCTCGGGGACGCGGTCGTAGTAGTCGATGAAGAGCGAGATGATTCGCGTCTCCGGCGGCAGCTGCTGGACGACTGGGGCAGCCATGCCGGCGCGGTTAACCGTGAACACGAGCGTCGGCCGGAAGTCGTCCAGCACCTGGGCGAACCGGCGCAGGTGGAGCTCGGAGTACGGCGCGTCCGTCCAGGCGCTAAAGAACGAGTTCACGCGGACAACGAGCAGGTCGTCAACGGCGGCACGGAAGAAGTCGATGAGCGAGCTCTGAAACGGGCCCCAGACGTCGCCTTCGAGCCATGAGTTGGACAGGAACGCAAGCCTGTGTCCCGGCAAGGATCGCTCCCGCTCCACGTGCGGCAACGACCCCGAGGCGAGGTCGACGAACGGCATGTTCACCGAGTCGCTTCGCGCACCGCCTCGAGGAACTCGTCGTAGGAGCGGAAGTAGTCGTCCTCGTGGAAGTGGTCCGAAGCGAGCACGAGGCACACGGCGCCCGAGGAGAAGTTGACGACCTCCCGCCAGACGTAGTTCGGGACGTAGAGGCCGGAGTAGGAGCGGTTGAGCGTGACGGTGTCCCGACTAGTGCCGTCGTCCACGGTCACGTCGAAGCTGCCGGAGGCGGCGATCAGCACCTGCTCGAGCTCTCGGTGCGCATGACCGGCACGCGTTGCGCCTCCGGGAACGTCATAGAGGTAGTACACGCGCTTGATCTCAAACGGAACGTGCTCGCCGCCCTCGATGAATGTGAGGTTGCCGCGCTGGTCGTGGACGACGGGAAACTCGATCACCCGGCAGGTGGCGACGCTAACTGCTTGCGGCATATCCGGCAGAGACTAACCCCGCGCCTGGTCGACACCCGGGGGATCCGGGCGGGAAGTCGAGTCGAGCTCATAGAACAAATGCACGACACCACCGCCGCCGAACTCAGACTTGAACTTGTGGAGGCCAGCGTTCAGGACACGCCCTTCGGCCTCTGTCGAGATCCCGAAATCGAAAAAACGCGCGCCCGCAGTCATCGCTCCTCGAACGCATGCCTCGAAGACTGCGTCGAGTGCAAATGCCACCCTCCCGGCTTCAGTCGACCCGATGTATTGGGCGTGAACCACACGGTCAGTCTTGAAAAGGACGACGCCGGCCACGACGACGCCATCGGCTCTCGCCGTAACGAGCTCGATCGAGTCCGGGAAATGCGCGAGCAGGAGTTGCATCTCGCCCACGGAGTGTGTGGGCCGAGCGCTGTGCCGCGTCGCAAGGTTCTCCTCCAGGACGGCCCAAAATTCCTCCAGATGCGCAGAATTGGCATCAACCTCCACGCCCTGCGCCAGGGCCTTTCGCTCGCCCCTCCGACGTCGCTCGCTGGGTCGAGGCCGATCTGCCAGGTCGATCGCGCATGAAAGATCGCACCGGTAGAGCCGCGCGCCGAGGTTTGCGAGCGCGTACACGTCATCCGCAGAGGGGCGTCGGTGGTAGATATCGGGAACAGCCTTGTATCGGAGCGTCCGAAACCCCTGTCGCGCGTAGTGATCGCGAATCTGTGCAATCGTGTGGACCATCGCAGCCCCGCCGAGCGGCCCGCGGTGTACGACTCCGCCGTAGGTAATGCCCGGATGGCTGACAACGCGACGTTCGTCCGTTGGGTCGGTGGCTGCCGGAAACACCCCAACGAGACGCGAACGAGAGTCACGCAGCATAAGGGAGCGCTCGGCGAACCGGTGGCCGTGATGGCCCAAGTAGCGCCGGCTGTGAAGGAACGTGGCCATCGGTGCATCGGCGATGAACTCGTCCCACTCTGCTCGATCGCCGGAGGCATAGGGAAAGATCTGGATCTCCGTCCGCACCGCCGTGCCATCCATCAAGGTCTCACGATCAAGATGTCTTCACGTCTGTTCGCCATGGGCAGATCATCCGACTGAGGACCGACGTACGCGTCGAACCCTTTGGCGCGGGCCCGGCGAAGGATCTCGAGCACGACGGCGTCGTCGATCTTTGCCGACCCGTCGGCGGGCCCCAGGTCGGGGAGGCTGTCGTCGCCCATGAAGTTGCGATGAAATGCGATCCCGGCCTCGCTCGAAAAGAATCGCCCTCGCTTCGAAGCGTTCGGAATATCGCCGAGGAGCATCGCCCCTCCGCTTGCGAGGAGCGACAACGCTCGATCGAGAAATGGCCATAACCCATCCTCGTCGAAGACATAGTGCAGCACGCTGTAAACGAGAACCACGTCGACGGCCGCCGCGTACTCTTCGAGCGAGATCTCATCTGGGAAGTGTCCAGGGAGTTTCCGGATAAACGGCTCTTCCGGAAGCTGTCCGAGCATCTCCGCTGAGTCGACGAGTATCAGGACCGACTCCATGCGCCGGCAGAGATCGATAAGCATGTGTGGCAAACCGCTGCAGCCTGGCCCGATGTCCAGGACCGTTCGGTCCGGCGTTTGGAGCGCCGAAAGTTTCGCGGTGATATCCGCGAAGATTGCTACCTCTTTCCCCTCGCGGTACGAGTTCGGGAACCCGATCTTCTCGTGCGGGCTGAGCGACTCGTCATCCGCCATCCGCCGGAAGTCTTCGTAAGTGAGTATCTCGAAGCGCTTAAAGTCCTCGCTTGGCATCGTCGCCTCGGGTTGACTCCTCAGATGAATAGCCTAGTTAGGCTGGCTTGGTGATCGGCGGTCACGGTAGCGAGTTGCTGACTAATCGAGCTTCGAATGATTGAGGATAGTCGCGGCTCTCGAAATCCGATGGCGTCGATCGACGTTGTGGTGCCTGTGCACAACCGCTGGCACCTCACCGAGCGCTGCCTCGAACATCTCCGTGTGCAGACGCTCGCGCACACGGTGATCGTCTGCGACAACGGCTCGTCCGACGGCACCGCCGAGCGCCTTCGCACCTCGTTTCCGGAGGTTCAAGTGGTTGAGCTCGGCACGAACCTCGGATTCGCTGTCGCCTGCAACCGTGGAGTTCGCACCGGCAAGCGCGACATCGTCGTGCTCCTGAACAACGACGTCGAGTGCCCCGCCGAGTTCCTCGAGCGCTTGGTCGTGCCATTCCGTGGCGACGAGCGACTCGGCTCGGTCGCAGCGCTCCTCGTCCAGCCAGGGGAGGAGCAGATCGAGAGCTTCGGCCTGGCCGTCGATCCCACGCTCGCCGGCTACCCGCGGCTTCGAGGTTTCCCCGCCGAGCAGGCACAGGCGACGTATCCCGTGCTCGCCGGCCCCTCCGGCGCCGCAGGCGCGTACCGCCGGGAGGCATGGGATGCGGTTGGGGGACTCGATGAAGGCGTCTTCTCCTACGGCGAGGACGTCGACCTTGCGCTCCGCTTGCGGGCAGCCGGTTGGTCAACCGCTGGGGCCGCCGATGCTGTCTCCGTCCACATCGGGTCTGCGACCGCCGGCACCCGCTCCGCTTCGCAGCGATACCAAGGTGGTTTCGCGCGCGGCTACTTCTTACGCCGCTACGGAGTCCTGCGAGGTGGCCTAGGGGTTCGCGTGGCGGCGACCGAAGCACTCGTTGTCCTCGGCGACGCAGTTCTGTTCTCGCATGACCTTGCGGCGCTGCGAGGACGTATTGCCGGCTGGCGCGCTGCGGGCGGCCTTCCCTGTCACCGTCGTCCGCCCGACGACGCCATTGACGACGACATCACCTTCGTGAAGAGCTTGCGTCTCCGCCTCGGCGTCTATTCCGGAGATGCGGGCGCGTGCACATAGGCCTCAACCTGATCTTTCTCGTGCCGCGCGAGATGAGCGGGCTCGAGACCTACGCGCGGGAGTTGACCTCCGCGCTGCTACGCGAGCAGCCGGACCTGCGCGTGACGGCCTTCATCAATCGCGAAGCATCGTCAGACCCGTTGTGGCGGGAACTGGTCCCGACTGTAACCGTTCCAGTCTACGGTCGGCGACGTTCTTCATGGGTTCGCGGCGAGCAACTGCTTCTGCCCACTCTCGCGAAGAGTGCGGGCGTAGACATCGTCCACAGCCTCGCCAGCACAGCGCCTGCGTGGGGCTCGTTCCGACGGGTCGTCACGATTCACGACGTCATCTACCGCATCCACCCGGAGGCGCACGCGGGGTGGCGCTCGCTCGCGCTGCGCGCGCTGGTTCCACTCGCTGCGCGGCGCTCGGATCGTGTCATCGTCCCTTCCAGGTCGACCCGGGAGGACCTCATCCGTCTGCTGAAGGTTCCTGAGGAGAAGATCGATCTCGTTCCGAACGGACTCGGCACACCTCCCGCCGCGCACTGGGATTCCGAAGAGAAGCTTCGACGCCGCAACGACTTGGGCAGGCGTCCGTTTGTCCTGACCGTTTCGCTGAAGCGGCCGAACAAGAATCTTCTTCGCCTTCTCGAGGCGATTGCGCTCATTCCCACATCGCGCCGCCCGATTCTCGTCTTGGCCGGGCACCGGACCTCCTACGAGGAGGACCTTCGCGCGCGCGCCGCCGAGCTTGGTCTCGTAGAAGACACGCGCTTCCTCGGCTGGGTCCCTGGCGAGGAGCTCGAAGGTCTCTACCGGAGCTCGAGTTGCTTCGTCTTCCCATCGCTCTACGAAGGGTTCGGACTCCCGGTTCTCGAGGCAATGGCTCGTGGTGTGCCTGTGGCGTGCTCGAATCGTGGCGCGCTGCTCGAAGTCGCGGATGAGGCTGCCCTGACCTTCGATCCGGAGCAACCTCATGCGATCGCAGCTGCGATGGAGAGGCTGCTCGCCGATCCGGTCGAGAGAGAGCGGCTCAGCCAGGCAGGCCGCGAGAACGCCGCGCGCTACACATGGGCTGAGACAGCCAGAAAAACAGTCGAGGCCTACGAATCTGCGCTCGAATAGTCGCGCAAGACGAGGCCAAGTGAGTGTTCGAGCGAGAGTCGCTCGGCGTTGCGACGGAACCACTCGAGCGTCGACCGACGCAGCTCAGGGCCAGCGTCGTGAACTCGAACGAGCGCAGCTGCCAAGTCGCCGGCTTCCGCAGAGGAGGCGACGAAGCCGTTCTCGCCTTCCTCCACGAGCTCCGTAGCGGCGTTATCGGGACCCGTGACGACGACGCTCGGAATGCCGCGCGCAGCCGACTCGACGACGATCAAGCCGTAACCCTCCCGTCTGGAAGGCAAGACGACACAGAGAGCGGTGGCCAGCGCGTGTTCGAGAACACTCTCCTCGACGAATCCCGGGGCCGACACGCATCCCTCGAGTCCGGCAGCTGCGATCGCTTCCAATACCCGCCCGCGCTCGGGCCCGTCGCCGTAGATCTCGCCGCCGAGGTCCGGGATCTGCACCCGTGCCCGCGCGAGAGCCGGCACGAGCGTCGGAACGCGCTTCTCTGGGATGTGCCGACCTGCAAAGACCGCCACCGGCCTTGCGGGGAGCGGTTCAGGGGGTGCGGGCGTTCCAGCGTACTGCCCTTCCAGGCGCGTCAGCTCGCCCGAGAACCCCTCTTCTCTCAGTCGACGCTCGTGGAGCCGCGAGAAGCAAAACGCGCGCTGTGGCACCCGGAGGCAGGCGCGCTGAATCCGCCACCCGATGCTCCCGCCGACAGGGCTCAGATACTCGCGCCAATATTCGCGTGTCCAGATCTCGTGCCAGTCGACCAAAAGGCGGAACCGGTTCCGACCGCCTGCAGCGCCCGCTGCGAGGAGCGAGAAGTAGGGGAAAGAGGCCGTGTGGACGATGTCGTAGCGCGTCCCGTGGCGCAGGAGGTGGACCAGGACGCCCAGCCCGAAGAGCAGGGGCGGGAGGATGCGCCGCTTCCCACCAGCGTAGAGTTCCATGCGGGGTGAGACGGCTACTACGCGCACTCCGGGGATGGCAGGATCGTCGCCCCGTCCCCACTGTCGGCGAGTGAGGAAGGTAACCTCGTGGCCGCCGGCGGCCAGCCGCTCGGCGAGGTTGCGGTACCACCGCTCGGCTCCGCCGATCGTGTAGGGGTAGAGGCAGTCGTAGACGATGCAGACGCGCATGACGCAAATCCTTCCAGACCGAGAGAGCGCTATCGCCGAGCGGAGCAGCGCCGTGAAGTCTCGCGTATCCGTGGTGATCCCCTGTCTCGACGAGGCGGAGACGATCGCGGAATGCGTGACAAGCGCACGCACAGTGCTCGACGAGGGCGGGCTGGCGGGCGAAGTGATTGTCGTCGACAACGGCTCGACCGACGGCAGCGGCAACCTCGCGCGTGCCGCTGGGGCACTGGTCGTCGAGGAGCCGCGGCGCGGTTACGGGAGCGCCTATCTCGCGGGCCTTGCCGTCGCCCAGGGCGACTACATCGTCATGGTCGATGCTGATTTGACCTACGACTTCCGCGAGATCCCGCGTTTCGTGCGAGAGCTCGAGGACGGCGCGCAGCTCGTCGTCGGTGATCGCATGAGCAACATCGCGCCCGGCGCGATGACGTTAGTGAGCCGACTCGGCAACCCGCTTCTCTCCGGCTTCCTCAACGTTCTGCACCAAACGAATATCCGCGACGTCCACTGCGGCATGCGCGCGCTCCGCCGGGAAGTGTTGCCGGCCCTCAACCTGAGGACCGTCGGGATGGAATTCGCCTCCGAAATGGTGATCCGCGCGACGCGCGAGCGGCTCGACGTCAGGGAGATTCCGATCGAACTGCATCCACGCGTCGGCAGCTCGAAGCTGTCGCCGTTCCGCGACGGCTGGCGACATCTGCGCGTCATCCTCGTCTACAACCCGACGTTCCTCTTTCTGGTGCCGGGCGCGGTTATGTTCTTCACTGGGTCGCTGATCACGTTGTTGGTGTTCGTCCACATCCCGCTGTTCGGACGCAACCTCTACACGCACTCCCTGATCGTCGGCTGCCTGCTGATCCTGCTCGGCGTGCAGGCCATCGGGCTCGGGCTTTCGGCGCGCGCCTTCGGCGTGTACTTCATCAGCGAGCAGGACGAGCTCTTCCAGAAGCTACGCTCGCGCCTTCGCCTCGAGCATGGGCTGGCGCTCGCCGCGCTCGTGGGGATCGGCGGCCTCACTCTGATCGGCATCGTTATCGGGCATTGGGCGGCCAGCGGCTTCGGGACCCTGAGAGAGGAGCGCCTCGCCATACTCGCAGCGACCGTGGTCTCCGTCGCCGCGCAGATCTTCTTTACGTCTTTCCTCGTCTCGATCATCGGGCTGCGCCGTGAGCGCGACGAGCCCTAGCCGCAACCGCAGGCGGTTGATCGGAACTACGACGGCTGGAAGGTAAGCCGCGAACGCCGCAATGCGGGGCGTTGAGTGCGTCGGCGGACCGGTCCGGCTTGCCAGGCACACTACGCTCCCGTGTCCTTCGTGAAGGCAGCGCCCCGCCAGGGCGCAAGGTGGCGGTCATTCGAGGCCTGGGTAGGGACCCGCGGCTCCGCTGTTGCGCTGTTCGCCCTCGCGCTGGCGGTCTTCGCGCTTCAGAGCGCTTTCTTACCCGCCTATCCGGGCCGCGACATGGCGCGGTATCTCCAAACGTTCTTCCAGCTCGGGTATCACGTGCCGGTCTATCCGGCGGTCCTCAACACGCGCGGTCCGCTCTCTGCGCTTGGCGTCGGCGTGCCGCTCGCGATCGGCGGCTGGGCAGCCGAGGTCTGGCTGGCCGCGCTCTACGCGCTGTCGATCGTCGCGTGGGGCCGCGTCGCTCTGACGTTCGGACCTCGCGCCGCAATCCTCACGAGCGCGCTCCTGCTCGTGTACCCGGGTTACGGAATCCTCTTCCACCAGCTCGCAAGCGATTCGCTCTTCGCTGCCGCATTCGCGGGGTGGGCGCTCCTTTTGTCGCGAGGGATCCAGCGTCCGTCGATTAGGGCCTTCGTCTTCGTCGGGCTCGGGATCGGCGCGCTCGTGCTCGTTCGCCCCGCGAATCAGGTGCTCCTCGTCATGGCGCTCCTTCCGCTCGTCCTCCGTGCGCCTTGGAGGGACCGCTTCGCCTGGGTCGCGGCCGGCTTCATCCCCGCAGTCGTTGTCTCCCAGGCGTGGAAGGCAATCGCCGAGCTGCGTTACGGCGACGCTGTCGCGCTCAAGCCGAGCACGGGGCTCCTGGCCCTCGCCGTCATCTTGGCGCCACTCCTTCTTCCTTCCCCGTGGCGCCTTCGGGCCGGTGCGTTGGTTGCGGTCCTCGTCGTAGTCGCGCTGGCCGTCAAAGGCCTGCCCGGGGAGAGCCCGGTGCAGTACACGCGCTCGGTCATCCGGAACGAGTCGAACCAGTTTCTGTACCGGTCGTTCGAGCTCGACCGGATCATGGCTCCGGAGAACGGCCCCGCTTCGCGGAGGCTGGCCCGAATCGTTCGGCGCGAGCTCCTCCCGCGGGAGCCTTACCGCTCGTACGGCGTCGACGTGCACCAGTTCTTCGCCTCCGGGAGCGACCGCATGTTCGGTGATCTGACCGGAACTGCACCCGCCGCCGACCTGGCGGAAGCGACTCGCGAGGCGATCCGGCGACATCCGCGGACCTTCGCATCGAGCATCGTTCGGACGCTGTGGGAACAGCTCGCGCTCCGCCCGGTGTACGCGCCTGAGGCGGTCGCCGCGACCGACACTCAGGCCGCCCCGCAGGCCGGGGCGACGGATTTCATCGTCGTGAAGGGGCGACGCCTCCCCAAGCCGACCGAGGGCCAGCCGATCCCTGCCTCGGCGATCGGCCCGTTGCTCTGGACGCCGGGAGGGTCGGCACAGGAGGTGTGGAAGTCGCCTACGGATCACAGCTTCGTCTTCACCGATGCGCGGGACCAGAGGCGCTACGACAAGCTAAGCCGCGGCGTCGAGCGCCTCTCGAATCGCATCCCCGCGCGCGCCGGCGCACAGAGCGGGATCCATCGGCTCAACCAGGCTTCCCATGGCTTTCCACCGCCCATCGTCTGGCTCCTCATCGGAGTCGCCGCGATGGCATTTCGACGTCCTCGAAACACGCTTGTCGCTCTCGCCCCGTGCGTGGCCGGACTCGTCGTGATCTTGGCGACTGCACTGGTCGCGCCTTCTGTCGCGGAGTACGCCGTACCCGTCAGCCCGGCGTTCCTGATGCTGGCCACTGTCGGGGTCGTCGGCGTCCCTGTGCGTCGCGAGCGTCCAATCTTTGCGGAATCTTGGCGTCGTCTCGCGGGGCTGGCCGTTGGCGTAGCCGCAGCGGTGTGGGCCGTGAAGATTTATTACGACAGGCTGAAGGCGTGCGTCGACGGCGCAGGCGCGCCACACGACCTGAACGTCTTTCTCGGCGCGGCCGGCAAGGTTCTGCGCGGCTCATCGCCGTACGCGTTCGACGGCGACAAGACGTTCGCCTATCCGCCCTTCCTGGCCTGGCTCGTGGCGCCGTTGCATCCTCTCACCAGTTCGGCCGCCGCGATCGTGTGGATTGTGCTGTCTCTTGCGATCCTCGTCCTCGCACTGTGGCTGCTCGAGTTGCGCGACTGGCGCTGCTATGCACTTGTGTTTGTGTTCCTCTTCACGCGGAGCTCGATCGACCTCGGGACGATCGAACCGTTGCTGCTTCTCGCGGTTGCGGCCGCGTGGCGGTGGCGTGACCGAGCATTTCGGACGGCGGGCGCGGTCGGAGCTGCGATCGTCCTCAAGCTCTTCTTCTGGCCGCTGGCCATCTGGCTCGCCGTTACGCGGCGAATGCGGGCTGCTGCCATTGCGGTGGCATTCGCTGTCGCGCTCGCGGGCGCCAGTTGGGCCGCGATCGGCTTCGCTGGGATCGGTGAATATCCCGGGGTCCTGCGACGGCTGGCCAACGACGAGTCCACGTCCTCGTACTCAGTCGTCGCACTCGGTGTCCGTGCGCATCTTCCGCTCCTCGCAGCGCGGATCATCTCCGTGCTCGTGGCCCTCGCGCTGCTCGCCGCAGCCGCGTGGGTCGCGCGCGACGAGCGTCGTACGCCGCGCGACCGTGACGTGGCGACACTGACGATCACGCTGGCGGCGGCGCTGGCGGCGTCGCCGATCGTCTGGGTCCACTACTTCCTGCTGCTGCTCGTTCCGCTCGCCCTGACGCGGCCACGCCTTTCGCCACTCTGGTTCCTTCCGTTCGTCTACTACCCCCTCGGCGAGTCTGCCTGGCCCGCCGGAGATGCGCGCAAGCTCGGGCTGGCGCTCGTGGCGACACTGATCCTGCTGTGCGCGGGCCTCTTCCCCGAGGCTCGGCCACGCCTACCTCGTGGCCGCCGGTCTGCGAGAGGCTCCTTAGAGTGGAGCAGATGACCCGCAACCGGCTCGAGTATCTGGTTCGCCGTCCATGGCGAGACGTGACTCTGCCCACCGATGCCGTCGGCATTCCGACGATGCTCTCGAAGACCGAGCGCAAGCTCCTCTACGCACTGGCCCGGGACTACGCCTCTGGAGCCGGCGCGATCGTCGACGCCGGCTGCTTCCTCGGCGGTTCGACGGCTGCATTGCTTGCGGGAGTGCGTGACCGAACCGAGGAGTGGACGGGCCCGGCGGTGACGAGCTACGACCTGTTCGAGGTCGAGGAGTACACGCTGCACAAGTTCTTCGCCGACGATCCGTCGCTGCGCGCGGGAGATTCCTTTCGGCAACGGTTCGACGCGAATGTCTCACGCTTCGATCTGCCGCACGTGGTTCGCGAAGGTGACATCGTCGAGCACGGCTGGTCCGGCGAGCAGATCGACGTGCTCTTCCTCGACGTGCTGAAGTCGTGGGAGATCAACGACACGGTCCTGCGGGACTTCTTTCCCTCGCTCGTACCCGGCCGCAGCATCATCGTCCACCAGGACTATGGCTGGGGCGGCATGCCGTGGATCCCGATCACTGTCGAGCTGATGCGCGACTCGCTCGTGCTGGTTGACTGGATGGAGTGGGGCTCGCATGTGTTCTTCCTCGAGGGCAAGGTGCCGGCGGAGCTGATGGAGAACGGAGTAGCCGGCCTCGATTTGGAGACGAAGTTCGAGCTCGTCGAGCGCGCGATCACTCGCTCCGACGGCTTGGTCGGCGGGATGCTGGAGATCTCACGCGCCGCGCTCGTGGCCGAGCGAGACGGGCCGGAAGCGGCCGGTGCCGAGCTGGCCTCGATCGAACAGCGGTACAGCGCCTGGGGTCTCGTTCTCGAGTGCCTGGCCGATCCCGAGCTGGGGCTGCGGCCAGAGGGCGCCGTCGGCCTGTCCACCGGGCGGCGAAGCCGGACGCAGCGTCTCACCAGGCTGCTCGGGCGCTGAGCGCCGCGGCGGGCGGATGAAGCTGGTCCTCACCCTGCGAGCGCGCGACGAGGCCGACGTCGTCGATGCACAGATCGCGTTCCACCTCAACGCGGGGGTCGACTTCGTCGTCGCGACCGACCATCGCTCGCAGGACGGAACGACGGAGTTGCTCGAGCAGTATGCCCGCGAGGGCTATCTCCACCTGATCCGCGAGCAAGGCGACGAGATGCGCGAGGGCGAGTGGGCGACCCGTATGGCCCGCGTCGCTGCCACGGAGTTCGGTGCCGACTGGGTGATCTCGAGCGACGCCGACGAGTTCTGGTGGCCTCGTGGAGGGTCGCTCAAGGAGGTGCTGGGGTCGGTGCCGGAGCGGTACGGCGTCGTTCGCGCATTGCTGCGGCAGTTCGTCCCGCGGCCCGACGACGGCTCGTTCTTCGCCGATCGGATGCTGGCGCGCATGGCCGCGACAGCGCCGATCAATGACCCGACGAGCCTCTTCAGGCCAAACCTGAAAGCGATTCACAGAGGCGACGCACGCGTGACGCTATCGGCCGGAGCGCACACGCTGCTCGAGTCGGATCTGATCCCACTGCGGGGCTGGTACCCGGTTGAACTGCTCCATTTCCCGATTCGCAGCTTCGAGCAGTGCGACCGAAAGTACGCCAATCTCCGCGGCGCGCTCGGGGAAAGCCGCAACTCCTACTACGAGGACGTCCACCGTGCCCGACAGGAAGGACGCTTCCGTGAGTTCTACGAGTCGCTGACCATCGAGGACGCCGCGCTCGAGCGAGGGGTGCAGGACGGGTCGCTGGTGCTCGACACTCGTCTCCGCGACGCGCTCCGCAAGCTGCGCCAGGCCGGAGACGGGCGAAAGTTTGCGCTGCCCGAGGCAGGCCAGAGCCTACTCTCGTTTCCGCGGCCGAACGTCGTGGACGACGCGGCGTACGCAGTCGACGTAGCGGCGCTCGGCGAGGCTGACGTCGTGCGAATCCAGAGGCGCCTCGACACTCTCGAGCCGCGGCTGCTGGCGCTCGAACGGGCGCGCGGTGCGGCGCTCCCGCGACGTCTGGCCGGCACGGCTCGGCGGATGCTGCGAAGGCTGCAAACGGGGACGACGTGAAGCTTGTCTTGACCGTGCTTGCGCGGGACGAGGCGGATGTGATCGACGCGCAGATCGCCTTTCACCTGAATGCGGGCGTCGACTTCGTGATCGCGACGGACAATGCCTCGCAGGACGGTACGACGGAGATCCTCGAGTCGTACGCGCGTCAGGGTCACCTGCACTTGATCGAGGAACCTGCCGAAGGCCTGCGGCAGGGAGAGTGGGTGACGCGCATGGCTCGTCTCGCGGCGACGGATTTCGGCGCGGACTGGGTGATCAACAGCGACGCCGACGAGTTCTGGTGGCCTCGCGGCCCGTCGCTCAAGGACATCTTCGCGGCGGTGCCGCGCCGGTACGGGATCGTCCAGGCCTTCTGGCGGTCGTTCGTTCCCCGACCGGACGACGACCGGTCGTTTGCGGAACGCATGACGGTCCGGCTCTCGCAACAGGCGCCGATCAACGACCCGACGAGCTTCTACCGCCCGGTGATCAAGGTCGCGCACCGCGCGGACCCGCAGGTCATCGTCGGACGCGGCAACCACGGCCTCGTCGGTAGTCGCTTCCTGCCGCTGCGCACCTGGTTCCCCGTAGAGGTCCTCCACTTCCCGCTCCGCTCCCGTGCGCAATGGACGCGAAAGGTCGAGTTGCACGGCGAAGCGTTCACGAAGCACATCGAGCGGGCGGGCACCGGCTATCACCTGAAGGGCTACGACGCACTGCGCAGCGGGCAGATCGAGCAGCAGCACCAGGCGCTGGTGGTCGACGAACAGGCGGTCGAGCGAGGGCTTGCGGACGGAACGCTTGCCGTCGACACCCGCCTGCGCGACGCGCTGGCGTCCCTCCGTGAGGGCATGGGCCCGCTGATCTTCCCGAAGCCGACGATGGAGGACGACGCGATGTACGCAGTCGAGGCCGCTGTGCTCGGCGAGGCAGATGTGATCCGCGTAGAGCGCAGATTGGATGCGTTCGACCAGAGACTCCGCTTGCTCGAGCGCCGCCGCTAGCATCCGGCGCGTGGCGCAGACCAGAGTTCGCCCTAGTCCGAGGCAGGTGGAGCCCGAGGCCGAAGCGGGATCGACCAGGGTCGAGGGCCGGGAATACGTGACGGTCATCCGGCCGGCCTCGCGCTGGCCGAAACTCGACTTTCGCGAGCTGTGGCACTACCGCGAGCTCCTGGCGATCTTCATCTGGCGCGACCTCAAGGTCCGGTACAAGCAGACGGTCATCGGTGCCGGCTGGGCGATCTTTCAGCCCGTCATCACTGCTGTCGTCTACACGGTCGTGTTCGGGAAGTTCGCCAAGTTCCCCTCGGGGCACTTGCCCTACCCACTCTTTGCATTCGCGGGCGTGCTCGCCATGCAGTACTTCACCAGCGCAATGGCCGTGTCGAGCACGTCACTCGTCGCCAACGTCGGTCTGATCACGAAGGTCTACTTCCCGCGCCTTCTGGTCCCGCTCGGAGCGGTCCTCGTACCGCTTGTCGACTTCGTGCTAGCCCTGGTCATCCTGGTCGGGATGATGGCTTGGTACTCCACCTGGCCGAGCGCGTCGGCTGTCTTTGCGCCCCTCTTCATCGTGATTGCCTTCATCACCGCGTTTGGGATCGGGCTCATCCTGTCGGCGCTGAACGTCCGCTACCGCGATGTGCCCCACATCTTGCCGGTGTTCATGCAGGTGCTGCCCTTCCTGTCCGGCGTTCCTTTTGCGCTCGACGGAGTGCCTTTGAAGTGGCAGTGGCTGCTCGCGTTGAACCCCATGACCTCGGTCATCGCCGGCTGGCGCTGGACGATGCTCGGCGGGCCGAAGCCCGTTGCCGGCCAGGTGGCGCTCGGGATCGGGGTGGCGTTGTTACTGCTCGTCGGTGGACTGGCCTTCTTCAGGAGCTCCGAGCCGCGGTTCGCGGACACCATCTGAATGTCCGTCGCGATCGCAGCCGAAAGTCTGTCGAAGAAGTACCGGATCGGTCAGTTCCGCGCTGCGTACGGGACTCTGCGGGACTCCGTCATGCACGGCGTCAGCCGGCTCAAGTCCGGCCACCTGCACGAGCCCCCGCAGGAGATCTGGGCGCTCCGCGACGTCTCGTTCGAAGCGCGCCAGGGGGAGGTGCTCGGGATCATCGGGCCGAACGGGGCCGGCAAGTCGACGCTGCTGAAGATCCTGACCAGGATCACCCACCCGACCGAGGGGCGCGCCGAGTTGCGCGGGCGCGTCGGCAGTCTGCTGGAGGTCGGCACCGGCTTCCACCCGGAGCTGACCGGGCGCGAGAACATCTATCTCAACGGCGCGATCCTCGGGATGAAGCGCGGCGAGATCAACCGCAAGTACGACGCGATCGTCGACTTCTCGGGCGTCGAGAAGTTCATCGACACCCCCGTGAAGCGCTACTCGAGCGGGATGTTCGTCCGGCTCGCCTTCTCGGTAGCCGCTCATTTCGAGCCGGAGATCATGATCGTCGACGAGGTGCTGGCCGTGGGGGACGCGGACTTCCAACGGCGCTCGCTCGGACGCATGGAGGACCTGGGCGGGGAGGGGCGGACCGTCATCTTCGTCTCGCACAATCTCCAGGCGATCCTGCAACTCTGCGATCGCGCGATCCTGCTCGAGGGCGGGAAGGTCGTCAAGGACGGGCCAACGCATGACGTCGTCGCCCAGTACGAGGAACAGACGGTCGGGGCCGGCTCGCAGGTGGTCTGGGACGATCCGGCGAAAGCGCCGGGTGACGATCGCGTTCGTCTTCAGTCAGTGCGTGTCGTCGATCACGACGGTGCGCCCGCGCCCGCAATCGACGTGAGACAGCAGATTGGAATCGAGATCGGCTTTCGTGTCCTTGGCGAGGGTCGCTCAGTCGTCCCGAAGATCAAGGTTCTCGATCAGCACGGCGCCATCTGCTTCAACGCGTTGGACGTCAGCGAGCGCTGGAACGAGGCAACGGCCGCCGGCGAGTATCTCGCGACGGCCTGGATCCCGGGCAATCTGCTCAACGAGGGGCGCTTCTCGGTCGACGTGGAGGTCGTCACGATCGCATCGCCGAAGCTGATTCCGCATGCCGGAGCGCACAAGGTCGTGGCATTCCACGTCTACGACCCGGCAGAAGGCGGTTCCGCCCGCGGTCTGTACACCGGGCAACTCCGCGGTGTCGTCAGGCCACTCCTCGAGTGGACGAGCGAGGAGCGTTAGTCGTCGAGCAACAGATCGTCGGCATCGTCCTAGTCCACAACGAGGACGTGTTCGTCGAGCAGGCGATCCGGAACGTTGCCCAGTTCTGCGACCGCATCCATGCGGTCGACCACGTCTCGACGGACAACACGTGGGAGGTCTTGCGCGGGCTCGAACGCGAATACGAGCGCCTCGATGCGCGACGTGCGCGCCACGCCCGCGCTTCACACGAGCTGGTTGAGCAATACGCGGGAACGAACACGTGGGTGTTCGGCGTCGATGGCGACGAGCTGTACGACCCGGGTCGCCTCGAAGGCTTCCGTAAGGAGCTGCTGGGCGGCGCCTATCGCGACGTCTTCAAAGTGGCGTCGAACGTCTTGAACTGCGTTCGACTCGATCGTGAGCAAGCCATGGCCTCCGGCTATCTCTCGCCGCCGTCACGCTCCATCACCAAGCTCTACAACTTCAACGCGATCGAGTCGTGGTCAGGCGACAACTCGGAGCGCTTGCACGGCGGGACGGTCGTCTTCCGGCCGGGCTACGACGAGCATTCCGTCGAGAACATCGGCGAGCACGCCGCGTGGGACGACACGCCGCTTCGTTGCCTGCACGTCTGCTTCCTGCAGAGATCGAGCAAGGATCCCGAGCCGGCCGCCTCGCCGGCAGGCCGCCCGATCCTCGAGGAGACGGCGATGCAGGACCGGAGCTGGCGCGGCGGCCTCAAGCGGCTCCTGCGGCGCAGCAAGGTCCCCGAAGTGTCGGCGTGGAAGAACGAGAAGTATCTGCGGGGAGACCTCGCAACCGTCGACGCGTCGCCCTTTCTCAGTTGAGCGCGAAGCGCTGCTCGGGCCCGAGGCCGTTCGCGGCATCGGAGCCGAACTCGTAATTTCGCTCGGTGAGCGAGGCAAGCGATGCCGGCGAGGAGTACGTCACGGTTGCGAGCGCGCGCGGCTTGCCGCTTGCGAATCCGCCCCGGTGGAAGCCCGACGTGTTGCAGAAGATGACCGTCCCCTTGGGCGCGACGAAGCTGACCGACTTCCCTTCGATCTTCGCGACCAGCTCATCATCGGGCGGATAGTTGTCGCCGAGCGGGCGCCACGGCCAGAGATGGTCGAGCTCGCTCCCCGGCGCACTGCGCGGCACGTACTCGAACGGGCCGGTTTCCTCGTCGACGTCGACGAGATAGAGGAACGCCTTCAGCAGGTGTCGGTCGTTGAAGTCCCGGTGCCAGCGCTGGGACGACTTCCGCTCCGACTCGTCAGCCGGCGGTGTGTACCAGACGTCGATGTACTCGAGCTTCGTCCACATGCCCAGGTACGTGTTGGCGATGTCCAGCAGCCTCCTGTTCAGCCCGAGCCGAAGCCAGGGGTCATCGAGGCCGAGCTCCACGTCGTAGGCGTACTTGCGGACGACGAACTCCTTGCCCGGTCGCCGGCGGAGCCCGGACTCCCGCCCCTCGCGTTCGCGCGACAGCTCCGCCTCAGTCTCGGTGATGAAGCGAGTCGCCTCGGCGTCGAGCTCCGTCCACCCCGCGGGATCGTTGACGAGCTCGGAGAAGGGCACGACCGCGTAGCCCTCCCTGCGCAGCCGGTCGACGATCCCCGTCTGGACGGGATCGAGCGGCGGCGGCTCGTGTGCGTACCGCTTGCGAGCCGTGCGGTTGGCGAGCAGCCGGTCGTGGAGCTCGTACGTTGCGACGACGCCCCGGCGTTCGATCGCGCTCGCGACCTTGTGAACGCGGGCGGCAAAGCGTGTCCGCTTCCGGTGCATCGGCGGCAACCTTAGCTACCTGGTTCTCTAACGTGTCGCCATGGATCGGCCTCGTGTCTTCTTCGCCTATCGCGACGCGCCGGAGCGGCGCGAGGCTCTGCGCTTGCCGCCGGGAGCGCTCGAGCGGTATCGGTTGTTCGGGCTCGACCAGCTCGCGGCCCGTGCCGGAGGCGTCGAGCACAACCTCGAGGATCGGGGCTCGCCGGCGTGGGCTCGGACCGTGGCCGCATCGATCAACAAGCCGCTCTACGGGATTGGCGGCTACGGCGGCGACTTTGCGACGGTGCTCGCATCGCTGCGGCGGATCAACCAGGCTGACGTCGTCTTCTCGACCGTCGACACGGTCGGCATTCCACTGATCCTCTTGAAGCAAGCAGGTCTCGTCAGGCCCCCGCTCGTGTACGTCTCGATCGGCCTGCCCGAACGGCTTGCTCAGCTCCGAAGCGACCGGATGCAGCGGCTGTACGCCAGGGCGCTTCGAGGCACCCAGGCGATCGTCGCATACGCAAAGAGCGAAGTCGGTCAGCTGAGCGGCTGGTTGGGCGCCGAGGCGCCCCCGATCGAATTCGTGCCCTTCGGGGTCGACGTGGAGGCCTTTCGTCCACGGCCCGAGATCACGCCGGACATCGATGTCGTCACGGTCGGCGCCGATCCCCGGCGTGACTTCGCGCTGCTCCTCAAGATTGCCGCTCGTCGGCCCGAGCTGAGTTTCCGCATCGTGGCGAGCGCGGAGCATGCTCGTACTCTGCGCGATGTTCCTGCCAACGTCGTCGTCGAGATCGACATCCCGCTCGAGCAGGTGCGTGATCGTCTGGTGCGAGCGCGGGTCGTCGCGCTTCCCGTTCGCGACAACAGCTACTCGGGCGCAACGACGGTATTGCTGCAAGCAATGGCGATGGCCAAGCCGGTCGTCGTTTCGCGAACAGCCGCCATCTCAGAAGGCTATGAGCTGGAAGACGGTGGCAACTGCCGTCTCGTTCCGCCGGGCGATGCGGCGGCCTTCGAGCGGGCGCTCCTGGAACAGGTAACGGGCGCGGGCGCCGCTTCGGATCTCGGCACCCGCGCCCGTCAGACAGTTGAGCGGAGTCTCTCCTGGGAGCGCTACACGAACGCGCTCTGGCAGGTTCTGCGCGGGATCAGCCCACGACCTTCAGGATGAACCCGGCCGCTGACTTCGCGCCGAGCTTGTCGGCGACCTGCATGCGCAACCGGTAGACGCCCGCCTTCGTCGGGGTTCCGGACAGCGCACCGGTTCTTTTATTGAGCTTCATGCCGGGTGGCAAGAAGCCGGGCAGCCCGCCGAGCAGGTTCCACTGGCGCGGTAGGACGCCCCCGCTTACGCCGAAGCCGCCCTTGTAGGGGACGCCGACTTTAGCGACCTTGAGTGGCCGCTTGGTGATGAGTAGCCGCGGAGCTACGACGAGCGGGACGTCCACCGTCTGCGCGAGGCCGAGCGTGTCCTGGACCTTCACCTTCAAGGGGTAGGACCCGGCAGTGCCCGGCTTGCCAGTGATCGCGCCGGTGGCGGGATCGAGGCTCAGGCCCGCGGGGAGCGTGCCCTCCGCGAGCGACCACGTGTAGCCGGGCTTGCCACCGGTCGCTTGAGGGTTAAGCCCGAACAGCAGGCCAACCTCAGCTTTTGCAGGAGTCGTGTTCGTGACCTTCAGCGGTTGGACGATCGAGAGCGTGTAGGTCTGCGAGTCCGAGCGGTCGCCGTTCGTGATCTTGATCTTGAACGTGAAGTCGCCGACGGCCGTTGGTGCGCCGGAAAGCAGGCCTGTCGAGCTGTTGAGCCCAATGCCTGTGGGCAGAGCGCCGGAATCCACTGTCCACGTGCCCGGCCCAGTAGCAGTGAGCTGGAGGCTAAAGGGTGCGTTCAGGGCCGTGACTCCGAGGGCGCTCTGTCTCTGATTGATGCTGAGGCCCTGGACGACGTGGAACGTGAACTCCCGTTGGGCGGTGCTGGGCCTGCACCAGCTCGCCGAAGGCGGGTTTTCGTCACTCAACTCGACCCAGAAGGAAAAGTCGCCTGCCTGGGTTGGGATCCCGTGAACCAATCCACTTGTGTCGAGGGTCAGCCCAGGAGGCGGCGAGCCGTTGATGGCGCGGTACTGATAGGGGAGGGCCGGCCCGCAGCCGCCTGCGCCGGTGAAGCTCCAGCTATAGGGCTTGCCGGTCTCGGCAACGGGCGGCGTGTAGCTCGCGTCGGTGAACCTCAGCGCCCATGCTGCTGGCACGACGATGAGCGCGAACAGGGCGACGAGCAGGAAAATCTTCGTGCGGCGCATGCGGCTCCTTTTCTCGGGTACATCCAGCGTTTTTCCAGACACCGGCTTGGACGGGCGCAGGGTAGCGGCGATTGTGGACAGTGTTGCGCGCAGTTGTAAAACCTCAGTTAAGACCGGTCAGCAGCCAGAATCCGCCTGATGAGGCTGTCAGCGTTCGCACCCGCGCCGCTCAGGGCTCTTGCACGTCGAGGCCGGACAGAGACCGACTGGCTGCGCTCGCGAGGGGGTCGGGCAGACCTCGCCGTTTTCCACGAGTTCGCGCCGCCACCCTATGGCGGCGGAAACCAGTTTCTGCTGGCACTCGTACGGGAGCTCCGGTCGCGCGGCCTGGACGTGGAGGTGAATCGCCTATCCGGTGCCACTGCCGCGTGTCTCTTCAACTCTTTCAACTTCGATTTCAGCCGCTTGCAGAGATTCGCTCGCGACGGCGTGCGGATGGTGCACCGGGTGGATGGACCGGTGGGCGTCTACCGTGGTTTCGATGACGGCACAGACAGGCGGGTCGCCGATATAAACCACGCTCTCGCAGACGCGACGATCCTTCAGTCCCGGTACAGCCTGGAGAAGCATCAGGAAATGGACTTCGACCTCAGAGAGCCCAAAGTGATCTCGAACACGGTGGATCCGGACATCTTCCATCCGCCGGCAGCGCGTGAGCCGCTCAGCGGGAGGCGCGTGCGGGTGATTGCAAGCAGCTGGTCGGACAATCCGCGCAAGGGAGCCGAGATCCTTGCGTGGCTCGACCGCAACCTGGACTTCGACACGTTCGAGCTCACATTTGCGGGACGCACGCAGCAGAGCTTCGAGCGGATCCGCGCCGTTGGCCCGCTGCGATCCGAACCGCTCGCCGACCTGCTGCGAACGCAGGACCTTTATCTCGCGCCAAGCCGAGACGACCCGTGTTCGAATGCGCTCCTCGAGGCTCTCGCGTGCGGTCTCCCGGCTGTGTACCTACGCAGTGGCGGACACCCTGAGGTCGTCGGCGAGGGCGGGCTCGCTTTCGTCGAGGCGGAAGAGGTGCCGGATGTGCTCTCGCGGCTCGTCGAGGAGCACGAGCAACGGCGAGCCGGGATCCGCGTTCCGGCACTGAGCGATGTCGCAGATCGCTACCTCGAAGTGCTCGCAGGGTGACGCGGCGGATCGCGTCGCGCGCCTCGCGGCCGCTTCTGGCGGCGTATGTGCGCGCGCGAACGGCGGGTTGGCCCGAGGGCACCAGGCTCTTCGTCGTCGGCGATCGCCTCGGCTGGTCGATCGACGACGATTCGACGCGCCTCACCGCCGCGGCGCAGCGTCTCGGCTACGAGGTCGCCCCGGCGCCGTGGGCCCGCTACGCCGGGCGGCAGGCCGTTTTCCATCCGGAGCACTTCGGCGCTCTGCGGCCGCGCTGGCTCGACTCGTCGCACAGACTCGGGCTGTCCTACTTTCACGGCCGGCCCGGGACGCCCGGTTACCCGGAGTTCGACGAGGCCTACGAAGCGCTGCGCAGGAACGCAACCCGCGTGGACCGGATTCAGGTGACCCATGACGAGATGCGCGAGCTCGTCGTCAGCGCCGGGGTTCCCGCTGCACGCGTGTTCCAGATCCCGATCGGTGTCGATATAGGACGGTTTCCGTTTGGGAACCATGCGGCGCGCGCTGCAGCTCGCGTCCTGCTCGGACTGCCTCGAGACGCGTTCGTCGTCGGCTCCTTCCAGAAAGACGGGGTCGGACTCGGCGCAGGCAACGAGCCGAAACTCGTCAAGGGCCCGGACACGCTGCTCTCGACGCTCGAACAGTTGCAGGGCTCTGTTCCGGAGCTTCACGTCCTGCTGACCGGTCGCGCGCGCGGTTTCGTCCGGGCCGGGCTCGATCGTCTCGGCATTCCCCACGTGCACCACGAGCTCGCTTCGCGTAACGATCTTGCGCGCGCCTACCACGCGCTCGACGTGTACCTCGTGACGGCACGGCAGGAGGGAGGGCCGAAAGCCGTGCTCGAAGCGATGGCAACCGGCGTTCCGCTCGTCACGACGCGTGTGGGCCAGGCCCCGGAGATCGTGGTGCAGGGGGAGAATGGCTTGCTCGTCGACGTCGACGACGTCGAGGGACTGGCCGCCGCCGTGCTGGAGGTCCATGACGACTCGCAGCTCGCTGCAGGCCTGGGTAATGCGGGACGGCCGACGGCCGAAGCGTTTGCGGACGAGCAGCTAGACGAGCGGTGGGCGGCTCTCCTCGACGGCTTCGTCGGCAGGAAAGACGCGCATGAGGATTGACCGCCCTCGCATCGCCCGATATGCACGCGTCGCGGAACGGTGGGCTCGTCTGCTCGTGCTGCGGCGCCGCCCTCCGGGTGTGCGCGTGTTCTACGGGCACGACCGCGTGCCCGGGCCGGAGGAGGCGGTGGCCGGAGGCACCGCGAAGTTCCAGCGGCTGGCGGAACGCTTTCCGAACCACCCTGCGGACTTCACGATCCTCTATTTCGGAAGCACCTGGCTTCCGCGCGACCTGCGGCCGCTGCTCGCGCTTGCAAGGCGCCGGCGGATCCCGATCGTGCTCAATCAGGACGGAGTCGCCTATCCGGGCTGGGCAGGCGGTGCCACGGAGGCGATCAACGAGCCGTACCGCCGTGTTCTGCTTGCAGCCGAGCACGTGCTCTACCAGAGCGAGTTCTCGAAGCTCTCGGCGGACACCTTTCTCGGGGAGCCGCGCGGCTCGTCGGAGGTGCTCTACAACGCCGTGGACGTCGAGCGCTTCACGCCTCCGGCGGCGCCTCCGCCGGCGGGGCCGGTGCTCTTGCTTGGCGGTGACCAGACTCAGTTCTACCGGCTCGAGGTCGCGTTGCGGACGTTCGCGCTGGTCGCTGCAGCAGAGCCTGACGCGCGGCTGCTCGTGACCGGCCGTCTCGTTTCGTCACCGGGCCGGCTACTCGACGAGCTCGGAGTGCGCGACCGGGTTGAGTTCCTCGGGCGCTACTCCCAGCGCGAAGCCCCGGACCTCATCCGGCGCGCGCACGTCTTCCTGCACACGAAGGTGAAGGACCCCTGTCCTAGTGCCGTTATCGAGGCGATGGCCTGCGGCCTTCCTGTCGTCTATGCGAGGAGCGGCGGGACGGTCGAGCTTGTCGGCGACGAGGCCGGTATCGGGATCGAGCATCCCGACACCTGGGAACGCGACGAGCCGCCTTCGCCGGAGGCGTTTGCCGACGCGGTCGGGAATGTCTTCGCCGACCGGGAGCGCTATTCGGCGGCGGCGCGGGCGCGCGCGGTTCGCTGTTTCTCACTTGGGCCGTGGCTTGAGCGGCACGATGCTTTGTTCAAGGAGATTTCGCTTCGAGCACCAGGGTCTCATAGGCATTGAAGTCGGCGACCCTGCGCATGTGACGCTCGAGACTCTTGAGCTCAGGAGCGTTGCTCTCGCCAACCGGAAACTCCTCGATGTCGACGAAGCCGGCGGACTGGAGCGAATGCGACAAAGTCTCTTTGTCGTAAACGAACTCGTGACCGAAGTTCCGAAACATGTTGTTGAGAACGAATCCCGGGAGGTAGACATCCGCGTTGGCGGCGAACGTGTCGATTGACCACTGCAGGTAATCGTGTTGGAGCTCGGTTTGCTCATCGCCGTAGAGCGCGATCAGCTGCTCGAGCGAGGGTGTCGCAACGCGTATCAGCCCATCGGGACGCAGGATTCGTCGACATTCCGCAAGGCAGTGCCGGCCCTCGGCGTACGTCAGGTGCTCGA
Organism: Gaiellaceae bacterium; assembly: GCA_036824055.1. Classification (GTDB taxonomy): domain Bacteria; phylum Actinomycetota; class Thermoleophilia; order Gaiellales; family Gaiellaceae; genus 3-1-20CM-4-69-9. The sequence continues at coordinate 90,379 of DAITAW010000001.1, forward strand.
TCATGTGCTCCGTGAAGACGGTGTCGAATGAGTCGTCGGGAAGAGGAAAGGGTTTTCGTGCGTCGAGGTAGATCACCTCGTTTCTACGCGTGAAATCGACGACGTCCGTGTTGAGCCACCGCGGGTACGGGTTGTTCCCGGCGCCGAGCTGCAGCCGTCTGACGGAGTGGTTCCGCAGGTACTTGTCGACCGCCCGTGCTCGGCGCGCTCGAGCGACGTAGAAGCGCGCGCCAGGCAAGGAGCGTCTCACCGAATCGCGAAGCTCCCGTGTCTTGCGGACTGTGGGAACGATGCCAGGGATGTGCTTGATCTGTTCCTTCATTCCGGTTCGGCACAGCGGTAGCTGCGGACTCGGCCGCGGAACGTGGAAAGATGGAAGCGTGCAAGGTTTCGGTCGTTGTGCGCTACGGCTAGCAATGCGCCGCCGACAGGACGGAGGAACATCGAAAAGACAGAGCGGGCCGGATACCGATGTTTGCGCAAGAGGTAGCCGACGCTTGACCCATCGCGCGAGCCGACTGAGAGGAGTGATGCTTTCGAGAACGATGGGGTTTCGTGGCGCACGACGATCTCCGGGTCGTACTCAACGACCCCACCCGAATCGATCGCCCGGATGAGGTAGTCGATCTCCTCGCCGGACGACCACGGCCGACCGGAGCCGAGGCCGAGCTGCTCGTCGAACGAACCGACTTGCTCGACGACGGGCCTGCGCAGGAAGATGGTGAACGAGATCGCGCGGTTCCAGAGGTTGTCCCGCGTGAGCGCCGCGCCGACCCGAGACCACGACGGTGACGAGTTTCCTCCTTCGTCTTCAGCTCGGCCGGTCAGGCCGTCGAGCGCCGGGCGAGCGGCAAAGCGCTGCGCGACGCGCTCGAGCAGGTCGCCAGGAAAGGTGCAGTCGTCGTCGGGGAACGCCACGAGCTCCCCGCGGATGTGGCCGAGCGCTGCGTTTCGGGCTCGAGAGAGGCCCGGCGCCGATTGCAGGCGAATCACGTCGAGTGACGGATGCCGTTGCAAAACCTCTCCGAGCCGGTCGTCGTCGTTCTGGTCGACGAGGAGCACGCGGAACCCCGTGTGCGTCTGCCTCGCGAGCGACTGAAGGAGGCGATCGAGCTCTTCGACGCGGCCGATCGTGGCCACCACGAGATCGAAGGACGGCAGCGCCTGGTCGGCCACGCGCCGTACGCTAACCGGCCGTGGCCCTCGTCTCCGTGCTGCTCGCCGTCCACGACGGCGAACGCTTCCTCCGGGAGGCCGTCGAGAGTGTTCTGCAGCAGACGCTCAGCGATCTCGAGCTGATCGTGGTCGACGACGCCTCGACCGACGGGACCCCCGAGGTGCTCGGCGCCCTTGCCGACGACCGAGTCATCGTCCTGAGGAACGACGAGCAAGCCGGACTCGCCGCTTCGCTGAACCGCGCCCTCGAGGGGGCGGGCGGGCGCTATGTCGCGCGGCTCGATGACGACGACATCGCCGTCCCGGACCGGCTCGAGCGCCAACTGAGCCGGATCCGCAGCGAGCCACACGTTGCGATCGTCGGCAGCGCTGTGGTCGATCTCGATGCAGAGGGAGGGCGCGGACGCACGCACAGACTCCCCAGCGGAGGGGCCGCATTGCGGTGGCACGCTCTCTTCAGCTCGCCCTTCTTCCACCCGACGGTGCTCGTCGACCGAGAGACGCTCGACCGGCACGGCTTGAGATACGACCCGGCGTTTCTCGAGAGCGAGGACTACGACCTGTGGACGCGGCTCTTCGCGTTTGCGGACGGAGCCAACCTGGCGGAGCCGCTCGTCGAGAAGCGCGTGCACGCCGGGCAGGCGTCGCTCCGGCGAGGCGAGCTGCAGCAATCCTTCCAGCGGCAGGTCGCGCTGCGCGAGATCGCGCGGCTGGCACCCGCGTTGGGCGAACAGCAGGCCGAGCTTGCCTGGGGACTCGGCAGTCGCCGCGTCGCGGCTTCGAAGGAGGCGGGGCGGGCGCTGCTCGAGCTGCTGGCTGCGTTCGAGCAGGAGCATGGCCGTGATCCGCGGGTGCGCGAAGCAGCTGGCCGTGCACTCGTGCGGGGACGGCTCTTCAGCGACGCGGCGAAGCTGATCGGGCGCACGCCGACTCGTCGACCTGCCGGCGGCGACGTGCTCCGGGTTGCGGTCGTCTCACCGGAACCGACTCCCTATCGCGCGCCGCTCTTCGATCGCATCGCCGCGACCGCGGACATCGGGCTGACAGTTATCTACGCAGCTCGCTCGGTCGCGCGCCGAGCCTGGACCGTCGAGCCGGCGCACCGTCATGTCTTACTGTGCGGAGTCGGCGTGCCGGGAGCAGAGCGAATCCTTCGGCACCAGTATCCGGTGACGCCCGGGATCTCGAGAGCGCTGCGACGTGCGCAACCCGACGTGGTGGTCGTCTCCGGCTGGAGCACGTTTGCCTCGCAGGGCGCGCTCGTGTGGTGCCGCGCGCATCGCGTCCCGTATGTGCTGCTGGTCGAAAGCCACGATCTGGATCCCCGCAACCCGTGGCGCCGGGCGCTCAAGGGAGTGGTCGTCCCGCGACTCCTGCGCGGCGCGGCAAACGTCCTCGTCGTCGGGTCGGCGGCCCGCGAATCGGTCGTGGCACGAGGGGCGACGTCGGTTCGTCTCTTCGCGAACACGATCGACGTGGCAGCGTGGACGTCCAGGGCGGGGGAGCTCGAGCGCCGCGCGGACGACGACGTGCTCGTGCTGTCCGTTGCCCGGCTCGTGCCGGAGAAGGGGATCGACGATCTCATCCGCGCCGTCGCCGAGACCGGCGATCCGCGGCTGCGCCTGGTGGTTGCGGGCGAGGGCCCGGAGCGCCAAGCCCTGGTCGATCTTGCGGCCGAGCTCGGAGTACGCCTGACGATTCTCGGTCACGTCGCGGAAGCGGAACTGGCGCAGATGTACGTCGACGCCGACGTCTTCGCGCTCCTTTCCCACCACGAGCCGTGGGGCGTCGCGGTCAACGAGGCTGCGGCTTCCGGCCTGCCGCTCCTCCTCTCGGACCGCGTGGGCGCCGCCTCGGATCTGCTCGCCGAGGGCAAGAACGGCTTCCTTGTTCCTGCTGGTGACGTGCGAGAGGCGGCCGCAGCCTTGACCCGGCTGGCGTCCGATCCTGCGCTGCGACAAGAGCTGGGCGCGCACTCGCGCGAGCTCGTGCGCGGCTGGGGTTACGAGCCGTCGGTCGACAACTTCGTCGCCGCCGTGCGCGCAGCAACCTCGCGGTAGATCTCCTCCTGGACATCGGCGACGTGATCCCAGGACGTGCGTCGCGCGGCCGCGACTCCGCCGCGTGCGAGCTCCGCGCGGAGGTTCGGATCATCGAGGACGCTGCCGATCGCGTCGACCACCGCGGCGCGCTCGTACGGAACGACCAGCGCCTCGCCGGCTTCGAAGAAGCCCGCGATACCGCAGCGGTCCGAGACGATCACCGGCGTTCCGGCGGCGGCGGCTTCCGCCGCGACGATGCCGAAGCTCTCTCCCGCCGAAGCGAGAACGAACACGTCGGCCTGGGGATAGAGGTCGTGCGGCGGCTCGTCTGTCACCGGCAGCAGGTGGATCCTGCCGGCAGTCGCCGCCTCCGTCTGCGCCCGCTCGACGAGCGCGGACGTCCCGTGGCGGTCGTCCGGGCCCGCGATGACGAGATGCGCTCCGGTGAGTCGGCCCGCGGCATCGAGCAGGTGCTCGATGCCCTTGCCCGCCGCGATCCTGCCGACGTAGAGAATGACCGGCGCGTTGCTTGGAATGCCAAGGCGTGAACGGAGGTCGTCATTCGCCTTCGCGCCGGACGGCTCCGGAAAGCCGTTGCCCCGCACGCGTACCTTCTCGGCGGGGATGCCCCATGCGACGACGGCGTCGGCCTCACGCTGAGACGCGACCACCACCGCGGCAGCTCCTCGAGCCACTCCTCGGTAGAGCGTCGCATCGAGCGCTCGCTTCAGGAACACCTTGCGCAGGCGGGGCTCGAACATCCCGAGCGGCTCGAAGACATACGGGATGCGAGCGATGCGGCACCACGCTGCGACCCCTGTCGTCACGGGGTCGCGGAAGCCGAAGACGTGCACGACATCCGGCCGGTTCACCCGTGCAAGCGCGGTGGGCAGCGTTGGCGTGATGCCCATCCAGCGATAGCGAAGCGGTGTCGAGAGATAGCGGACTGTGGCGCCCTCGACGACGCCCACGGACGACCGAAGAGCGGGGCGCGTATGGAGGTCGACGATCGTGGTCGTGACGACGTCGACGTCGTTGCCGCGCGCGACCAGCCGCCGGACCAGCTCACCGGCTGCGACGACCGGCCCGCCGAAGGCGCGCGAGGGCGCCCAGACCGGCGCGGCGAAGAGGATGCGGAGCCGGGCGTCGTTCACCGGTACTAGCCTTGCCGGAATGCCCGGCCGCCGCAAGCCGCGTCTGCTCGTCCTGAACCAGTACTACTGGCCCGGCGTGGAGGCGACGGCGCAGCTCTTGACCGAGCTCTGCGAGGCGCTTGCAGAGGACATGGACGTCAAGGTGGTGACCGGGGTCCTGCACGGCCACGAAGGCGAACCGCGCCGAGTCGTGCATCAGGGCGTCGAGGTCGTGCGCGTGCCCTCGACCTCGTTCGAGCGTTCCAGGTTCTTTGCCCGCGCCTCCAATTACGCCAGCTACCTCTCCAGTGCCCTCCTGCGTGGCGTGCGCGGGCGGCGCCCCGACGTCGTCCTCTGCATGACCGACCCTCCGATCATCGCGAATGTCGCGCTCCTGGTCGCCCGCCGCTACCGGGCACCGCTGGTCGTCATCAGCCAGGACGTCTTTCCCGAGATCGCCGTACAGCTCAAGCGGCTGGAGAACCCCGTGCTGATGAGTCTTCTGCGTGGGCTCGTCGGGATCTATCTGCGCCGAGCCGACCGGATCGTCGCGATCGGGGAGACCATGCGCACACGCCTCGAGGAAAAGGGAGCTCCTCCGGATCGACTGCGGGTGATTCCGAACTGGGTCGATACAGCGCGTCTCGGTCCGCTCGAGAAGGCGAATCCGTGGGCGCGCAACAGTCGGCTCGACGAGAAGTTCGTCGTCATGCATTCGGGAAACGTCGGCCACGCGCAAGACCTCGACTCGCTCGTCCGCGCGGCAACGTTCCTGCGTGATCTCGACGATCTGACGATCATGATCATCGGGACCGGCGCGCGTCACGCCGAGCTCGTGGGGCTGGCCGAGCTCCTGCAGGCCGACCAGGTGCAGTTTCTCTACTACCAATCGCGTGGCGTCCTACCGCAGTCGCTCTCTGCCGCAGACGTGCACGTCGTCGGCCTCGCCCCGGGGCTTGCGGGCTATGTCGTGCCGAGCCGGCTCTACGGAATCCTGGCGGTGGCGCGGCCGGTGATCGTGGCCGCGGACCCCGACAGCGAGACCGCCCAGGTCGTCGAGCGGATCGGTTGCGGGATCGTCGTGCCTCCGGGACGCCCGGAGCTCCTCGCGCGTGCGATCCGAGACGCGCACGACGGCAAGTACGACCTCGCCGAGATGGGACGGCTGGGGCGCGAATGGGTCGAACAGGAGGCGGACCGCACCGTCGCGATCGGCCGCTACCGAGAACTCTTGCGCGAGCTTGCGCCGGCCTGAGCTTCTCGCGGCGGCTCTCGTCGCCACGCTCGCGCTCGTCGCGGGCTGGAACGCGTACAGGTATCCGAGTGGTGCGGGCTACGACGTGCGCCAGCATCGCGAGTACGCCGACCTGCTGATCCACCACGGGAAGATTCCCGGCCCGGAATCTCGCAGCGAGTACTACACGCCGCCCGTCTTCTACGCGCTCGCCGGCGTGGCGACGGTGATCGGCGAGCACGTTCATCCCGGCGATCCGCACAAGCTCGGACAGGTGTTGAACTGGTTCGTCTTGCTCGCGACCGCGGGTGTGCTCTGGCTGCTCGCGCGAGAGCTGTTTCCCCGCCGGCCGTGGCTGCAGCTCTCGGCGCTCGCGTTCTTCTGCTTCTTGCCGGTCGTCCTGCGGGTCGGCGCGATGTTCCACCCCGAACCGCTGTCGATGCTCCTGTGCTCGGTTGCGTTGCTGCTTGCGACGCGGATGCTCGGACGTCACGACTACCGGTGGCAGCTCGCAGTCGCAACGGGTGTGACGCTGGGATTGGCGCAGCTGGTGCGCGCCTTCTCGCTCTGGACGTTCGCTGCGGTCGTGCTGGGCTTCGCGGCCGCGCGCGCCTGGCGCCCGCTGCTGCTGATGGTCGCCGTGACTGCCGTGGTCACCGCGCCCTGGTACGTCCGGCAGGCGATCGACTACGGCAATCCCGTGTTCGACCGGCCAACCCAAAACCAGGCGATCTGGGACCGGCGACCCGCTCGTTTCTACACCGGCCTCGGCCTCCCCGACGTGATCACGAATCCGGTCCGGCCGCATTTCCGCAACGAGGCGATCCCGACGACTTACAGCGAGGTGTGGGGGGACTATTTCGGCGTTTGGCACGGGAACCGCCGGGAGCAGAGCATCCTCGGGCTCCTGCCGACACTGCTCGCGGTCGTCGGCTGGGCGGTTCTCCTGGCGCGCTCACGGCGGCTGCCCGCTCGTCTGCCGGCCGCGCTGCTTCCGGGTCTGGGAATTCTCGGCTACCTCTATTTCACCGTCAGCTATCCCACCGCCGACGGTGACGTCCTGAAGGCGAGTTACATGCTCTCGACCGCCCCGGCTTGGGCGCTCGCCTTCGGTTATGCGATCGACAAGCTGCCCGGCCGCGCGCGTCCGGTCGTGGCCGCGATTCTGGCCGCCTCGGCGCTCGCAAGCCTGCCGTTCCTGCTGTACTGACCGCCGTGACGGCCGTTCTCTTCACGTGTGCCGGACAGCGTGTGGACATCGTGGGCGCGTTCGGTCGGGCGGGCGCAACGACCGTCGCTGCGGACGCCAACCCGCTCGCGCCCGCGCTCTACTACGCCGACGAGCATGCCCTCGTCCCGCGAATCGACGACCCGGGTTATGTTCCGGCGCTGCGTGCGCTCGTCGAGCAGCACGACGTGCGGCTCATCGTGCCGCTCACCGATCTCGACCAGGTCCCGCTGGCGCGGTCGCGCGACGAGCTCGGTGCGGTGGTGCTGCTGCCCGACGCGGAGATCGTCGAGCGGCTCGAGGACAAGTACCTCGCGCACGTCCTCTTCGAGGAGCGTGAGATTGCATCGCCGCAAACCTGGCTGCCGAACGCCGTGCCTGCCGATGCGACGTATCCGCTGCTCGTCAAAGCGCGTCACGGCTTCGGCTCGCGGCACATCTACCGCGCGGCCGATCCGGCGCAGCTCGGCTTCTTCCTCGGCTACACGCCCGTCGACTCGATCGTCCAGGCGTGTTTGCAGGGCGAGGAGTTTTCGATCGACGTCTTCTGCGACCTGGAAGGCCGCTGCCTCAACGCGATTCCCCGCACGATGATCGAGTCGAAGGGAGGCGAGTCGATCAAGGGCATGAGCATTCGCGACGAACAGCTGATCGAGCTGGCGCGCGCTGTCGCCGAAAAACTGCAGCTCGTCGGCCCGGCGAACATCCAGTGCTTCCGCGAGGCCGACGGTTCGCACTACCTCACCGACATCAACACCAGGTTCGGCGGCGGCTTCCCGCTGCCGCTCGCAGCGGGCGGACGCTATCCCGAGCTCGCGCTCGCCCTCGCGCGCGGCGAGCATCCCGAGCCGCGCCTCGGCGACTTCCGCGAGGGGATCGTCATGACGCGCTTCTTCTCCGACCTCAGCCTGATGCCGAACGGCGATGGGACGCTGAAACCGCTCGCCCCCGCCGAATGAAGAGTGCCGTCCAAACGAGCCGGGGCAGAGTTAGTGGCTCAGAGCCACTAACTACGGGGAAGCGGCCTGCCGCCTCGATCCGCACCTGGCGGAACCGTGCTTGTGGCTCTGAGCCACAAGGTCGAGTTCGATGAGGTACGTCGTCACCGGAGCGGCCGGGTTCATCGGCTCGCAGCTTGCGGAGAAACTGCTCGAGGGCGGGCACGAGGTTGTCGCCGTCGACTGCTTCACGGACTACTACGACCCGGCGCTGAAGGAAGAGAACGCAGCCGCGCTCGACGTCGCGCGCATCGATCTCGCAGAGGAGAACCTCGATCTTGCGGGCGTCGACGGCGTCTTCCACCTCGCCGGGCAGCCCGGTGTGCGGAGTTTCGGCGACGTCTTCGAGGAGTACGTGCGACGGAACCTGCTGGCGAGCCGAAGAGTTTTCGAGACGGCAGCCGCGGCGGGCACTCGGGTCGTCTTCGCGTCGTCGTCCTCGATCTACGGGGACGCCGAGCGGTATCCGACCTCCGAGGAAACCGAGCCGCGCCCGATCTCGCCGTACGGGATCACGAAGCTCGGTTGCGAGCAACTTGCGCATGCCTACGCGCAGGGCTTCGGGCTCGACGCGGTCATCCTGCGCTACTTCACGTTCTACGGGCCGCGGCAACGGCCCGACATGGCTCTCGCCCGGATCGTGGCCGCCCTCGCTCACGGCTCCACGTTCGAGCTCTACGGCGACGGGCTTCAGTCGCGCTCCTTCACGTACGTGGCGGATGGAATCGACGCGACGATCGCGGCGATGGAGCGCGCGCCGGCCGGCACCGTCTACAACGTGGGTGGCGGCGAGGAAGCGACGATGCGCGAGGCGATCGGAACGCTGGAGCGCGTCTCGGGTCGCACGCTCGACCTCGTCGAGAGGCGGGCCGCGGCGGGAGATGTGAGGCGCACGTCCGCAGACCCGACCAGGATCGAGCACGACCTCGACTGGCGCGCGACGACCTCGCTGAAAGACGGCTTGCAGGCCCAATGGGAATGGGCCTCCGCTAGAGTCGCCGCGCCTTGAGTAGCCGCGATGTCGACCTCGAAGCCGAGCAGGAAGTCGATCTCGGCCGGTACTGGAGCGCCATCGCCTCGCGCTGGTGGCTCCCGCTTGCCGGCCTGCTGGTCGGCGCGGTCCTCGGCTACCTCGTCTCCCTCGGGGGCAATCAGGTCTGGAACGCGAGCTCGACCATCTATCTCGGGGCTTCCTACAGCATCATCGGCGGGAACCTGCTCCAGGGACCGCAGGCCAATCCGTCCACCGTCGGCACGATCGCGCGGGCGCAGGACTCGATCGCGCAGGCCGCAGCCAGCGCCGGCATGCGGGCAGGTAACCTCCGCGGCCACATCTCCACCCAGAGCATCTCCACCGGCACAGGTGCAAGCACGCTCCGGGTCACCGCGAATCCACTCGTACGCTTGACCGTGCAGGCTCCGACTCGCCGCAAGGCGACGGTCGCGGCGAACACGCTTGCCGGGATAGTGGTCGTTCGGCTTTCACCGTTCGCCGACAAGAAGATCGCCGGGCTGCAAGAACGCATCACGGCCGACCAGCAGCAGGTCGATGCAATCACGCGGCAGGAGCGAGGCGCGTCGGACGCGACCGCGAAGGCAGTGTTCGCTCTTCATCTCGGCGACGTCCTCGACGACCAGTTGCAGGCGAAGCAGCTGCTCATCCAGGCGCAAGAGATCGAGCGGCCAAGCGTGCTCACCCGTGCGGCTGCGGTGAAGACGACGGCGCGCAGCCGCAGGAACTCCGTCGTGGTAGCGGCGTTCCTCGGGTTGCTGATCGGACTGTTCGCAGCGTTGCTGTGGGAGCCGATCGCGCGTCGCCGCGGCAGCTGATGCTCGAGGGCAAGACGGTGGCGGTCGTCGTCCCCGCCTATGACGAGGAGGCGCTCGTCGCGACGACGATCCACGGAGTGCCCGAGTTCGTCGACCGCATCTTCGTCGTCGACGACGCGTCGAGCGACGGCACAGCCGCAGCGGCTCGTGCGGCCGGCGACCCGCGCGTCGAGGTGGTCACGCACGAGCGCAACTCCGGTGTCGGCGCGGCGATCATCACCGGCTATCAGCGCGCGCTCGCGGAGCGAATCGACGTCGTGTGCGTGATGGCTGCCGACAATCAGATGGACCCCGCCGACTTGAAGAAGATCGCTCTACCGGTCGTGCGCGGCGAGCTCGACTACGCCAAGGCGAACCGGCTCATCTCCGGGGAGGCCTGGCGGGTCATCCCTCGCTCCCGCTACCTGGGCAATGCCGTCCTCTCGTTCCTGACGAAGATCGCCTCCGGGTATTGGCACGTGGCCGACTCCCAGTCCGGGTACACGGCCGCGAGCCGCGAGATCCTCGAGCAGCTCGACCTCGACCGCATCTATCCGGGCTACGGCATGCCCAACGACATGCTCGTTCACCTGAACGTGTGGAACGCCCGCGTGCGGGACATTCCGTCCCGTCCGGTCTACGGCGTCGGGGAGACCTCGGGAATCAAGATCCGGAAGGTCATTCCTCGGATCTCGTGGTTGCTGGTGAAGGGCTTCTTCTGGAGGATGCGAGAGAAGTACGTCATCCGTGACTTTCACCCACTCGTGTTCTTCTACGCGTTCGGGTTCCTGATGACGCTGATCGGCTTCGGGCTCGGAATTGCCGAGGTCGTCCTGCGGATCATGGGGAACGCCGTCTCGGTCGGCACGGTCGTCCTGGTCGCGCTCCTGCTCATCTTCGGGTCGCAGTTCACCCTGTTTGCGATGTGGTTCGATATGGAATCGAACAAGGATCTCCGCTAAGCGCGGCAGTGGCTCCACCCCTCACTAGGCGGTTCTGATCCGTTAGAGCGATCGTCGCATCTGGGGCCGGCCAACTAGAAACGAGCGGAACGGATCAGCCGATGCCGTGCAGACTCTTCAGAAGTTGGAGATCCTCTTTCCGCTGTGCTCTGTCGATGTCTCTCCGTGCCTGGGCGTCCTCAATCCGTGCCTTGTCGTCCTCGAGCGAGTCCTTCCGCCGTGCCCTTTCCATCTCCCACCTTGCTCTCCTGTGCTCGATTTCCTCATCGCTTTCCTCCCATTCGAGGTAGCGCGTCGTCGCCTGGTCACCGAATTGCAAGAGCTGTTTGATCGCGTTGAGTCGATCGTGCGGACGTGCCGCGCGATCCCGTCCGAGCGCGATGCGCTGGAGTTCGCGTATGTAATCGGCGCGTTCCGCTCTGAGCGGCTCGCTTTCGGCTGCTGAGTGAACCCGATCGAGCCATCTCTCGAGCCGGGTCGAAACGCGCAGCCGCCGGTCGAGCAACGAGCGAGCGTTCCCTTTCTTGTCCACCACTCCTCGCTCCGCCAAATCTTGATCGATGGCTTCGAGCAACGCTGCGCACCGCGTAACCTCATGAACGGCCACGTTTCCGATTAGTTCAAGCGCGCCGGACTTGTCAAGCTCGCTCGCCATTTCTGAGGCCCGTGCGTCGAGCAGACGGTCCGAGTAGACCCCGAATTTCACCGCGTTCGTATTCCCCTCGTGCCGCGCGACCAGCGTCGGTTTGTGGCCCTTCGAATTCACGGGCCGAGTATCCCAGGAGGGGACGACGGATAACCCTCTGGTGAGACCCGTATGCGCCGCTGTGCAGCCAAGCCGCGCCTGCAGACCGGCGAAAGTTTCGAGCGCGCGCATTCGCCGTTTACGACCTCCCCCCGCGCCTGTGCTGGACGCCCACGGGCTGTTTGGGCTCGGGCTCAACACCTTCTCCGTCCACTGCGAGTTCGTGACGGGGAGAGGACTCCGTTCTACGTCGCCCTGATCGTCGAGACCGGGCTCGTCGGCGCCGTGGCCATCTTGCGCCGCCGACGCTTCGGTGGAAGCCGGCCGAGAGTGCCAGTGTCGGTTCGGCGACCTGGAAACGGAGCCCGGCCTGCTTCCGCCCGCGTTAGAGAGGAATTAGTGCCGCCACTGTCTCAGCAGCTTCGCGCTGCAAGCTCGGCAGTGCGTGGCTGTAGATGTCGAGCGTTATCGACACGGTCGAGTGTCCGAGCCGCTCGCTCACGATCTTCGGATGGATTCCTGCCAGAAGCGCCATGGTCGCGTGGCCGTGCCGAAGGTCGTGAAAGCGAATCTTCGGGACCCCGGCCGCCTTTACGGCTTGGTTGAAGGCATACGAAAAGCAGGCGGGGTGAAGGGGTGAGCCGTCAGGTTTGGTGAACAGCAGCGAATGGTGCGACGAAGCCGATCGCCGTTCGCTTCGCTCGCGCGTCCGCCGATGTTCGCGCAACACCGACAGCGTATGTTCGTCAAGAGCGATCACTCGCCTGCTTCGATCACTCTTCGGCGGCGCCACCGTAATCGCGTGCGCTACCTCTATGATGGTCTGCACCACACTGAGCTGGCGACTGTCGAAATTGACATCGCACCAACGGACGCCAAGGATCTCACCGCGGCGCATCCCGGTCGCGGCTGCAAGATGGAAAGCCGCATAGAGCGGGTTTCTGCGCGCCGACTTTAGGAATTGTGCAAGCTCTGAGGGGCTCCACGTCGTAAAAACTGGAGGCCGTGCGGCGCGAGCAGAGGGCGGATCGGCCGCGGATGCCGGATTTGCATCGAGGTATCCAAGCCGGACGGCATCGGCGAGGGCCTTTCGCAGGATGGCGTGGGTGTAGCGCACGCTCCGAGGCGAAAGGCCAGCACCGTTCTTGCGGCCCTTGCTTAGCAGCCGATGGTAGAGCTCGTTCAGTACTCGGGGGCTCACGCGTTCGAGAGGCGTTGCACCGAGTTGCGAGTCGATGTGCAGTCTGATCGCTGTCCGGTAGCCGGCGACAGTTGCCGGTCGCAGTCCTCTGCCTTCGCACAGAGTCAGCCACCGGTCGAGATACCGCGCGAGCGTGAGACCGTGTCGCCTATCCGTTGTCGACGAACACGTCAATCGAAACGGATGCGTTGCCACCATAGGCGAAGACATCGTACCTCAAACAGTATCAGTTTTGGCTCAACCATACGGTTGAACCGGCGTTTCGTCGATTTTTCATTTCGACGATTTCGACATGGAGTCGAACAAGGATCTGCGCTAAGAGGTCTGGCGCGGGCTCAGGCGTTCGGTCGAGCACTCGGGGTGCATCGCCTGCCAGACCGTGAGATACCCGTCGAGCTCGACGTCCGCGTAAGGAGTTGCGAACGACTGTGGTCTCGCGGCTGCATCGATGACCCGCTGGTCGATCACTTCGACGATGCACTCGCAGCGACGCAGGTAGTCGGCAAGGGAGGCGGCAGAGGCCGCTGAGTCGGTTCGGATTCGCATTTCGCCACAGGTCGTACAACGAGCCGGTGTCTTCTGAGCAGAGCCCGCCGCCGGACTCTGCTCACGAGGACACTTTCTCTCGCGTGGAAGGCTCCGCCGCATCGAGCCCTCGCCACGCTTGCTGAGCATCGGCGCTGACGCGCAGTTGACCCCTCCCTCGTCTGCGGTTGATTGGACCGGTTCACTTTCCTGGGCCCGGGATCCGGATGGCCGTGCCGCGGACCGGCTGTAAAGCCCTCGTAAAGTCTGCGGCCTCCCGAAAGACGCCCCGGTAGCATCCCGCCGATGCCTACTGCTGTTGTGACCGGCGGAGCCGGCTTTCTCGGCTCCCATCTCTGCGATCACCTGATTTCGAAGGACTATCGGGTCGTCTGCGTGGACAACCTGGACACGGGGTCGCTGCAGAACGTCGAGCACCTGCGAGGCGACAACTTCCTCTTCATCAACCAGGACGTGACGCGTCACCTGGAGATCGACGAGCCGGTCGACGCCGTCTATCACCTCGCGGCGCTCGCCAGTCCCATCGACTACCTGCGGATGCCGTTGCATTCCCTCAAGGTGGGGTCGTACGGGACGCACAACGCACTCGGGCTCGCGAAGTTCAAACGAGCTCGGTTCCTGCTCGCCTCCACGAGCGAGGTCTACGGCGATCCGCAGGTGCACCCCCAGCCGGAGACGTACTGGGGCAACGTCAACCCGATCGGACCCCGTGGCGTCTACGACGAGGCGAAGCGCTACGCGGAGGCGATGGCGATGGCCTACCACGGCCAGCAGGGAGTCGACACCTCGATCGCACGGATCTTCAACACCTACGGGCCACGCATGCGCCCGAGCGACGGCCGTGCGGTTCCGACGTTTGTCAGACAGGCCCTCGAGGGCAAGCCCCTGACTGTGTTCGGAGACGGCAGCCAGACGCGCAGCTTCTGCTACGTGGACGACCTCATTCGCGGGCTCGTCCAGTTGGCGGAGTCAGGCGAGCACCTGCCCGTGAACCTCGGCAATCCCGGTGAGTTCACCCTCAACGAGCTGGCCGAGACGGTGCTCCGCATCACCGGCTCGAAGAGCGAGGTCGTCTACGAGGCACTCCCCGTCGACGATCCTCAGGTCCGGCAGCCCGACATCACCCGCGCTCGGCAGCTGCTCGGGTGGGAGCCCCAGATCCAGCTCGACGAAGGTCTGCGCCGCATGCTGCCGAGTTTCGGACGGGAGCCGGTCGTTGCCTAGGCGGATCGGAGTCGCAGCGGCGATCGTTTTCGTCGCTGCTGTTCTGTGCGTGCCCGCCGCGGAAGCGAAGGCGCACATGCTGGTCGGCATCCAGGACGATGCGATGACGCTGCACGGCAATCCGACGTTCACGTTCCCGACACTGAAGCAGCTCCGCACACAGATCATCCGGATCAACCTGGACTGGAACGACGTCGCGAAGGGGCGTCCGGCCCACCCGCAGGATCCGGCCGATCCCGCGTACGACTGGGATCTCTACGACCGTGCCGTTCGCTACGCGGCGCAGTACGGGATGCAGGTCTTGCTGACGATCCTGTTCACGCCTTCCTGGGCCAATGGCGGGGCTGCAAAGAACGTCCCGCCGAGCAACTACGCGGACCTCCGCAACTTCGCATATGCGGCGGCGGAGCGTTACAGCGGACGCTACATCGCGAACACCGACTCGTTCGACGAGGTCTATCTGCCGGCGGTGAAGTACTGGACGGCCTGGAACGAGCCGAGCAATCCGATCTGGCTGCAGCAGACGTCGGGCGGCCGGTTCGTCAGCCCGCGCTCATACGCGCGGATCTGTACCGCGATTTGGCAGGGGGTTCACTTCACGAACTTCGCCGGCGAGAAAGTTGCGTGCGGAGTGACCGGACCGCGCGGCAACAATGCGCCGCGTAGCAGTCGGCCGTCCCTCTCGCCGCTCGCGTTCATGCGCCTGACCAAGGCCGCCGGTTTGCGGAACCTCGACGCGTACGCCCACAATCCGTACTACGGGAAGCCGAGCGAAACACCCGCTTCACGCCCCGGCGGATCGGCGGTCGAGCTCGGGAACATCAACACGTTGATCAGCCTCGTCAACAAGCTCTGGGGCAAGAAGCGGATCTGGATCACCGAGTACGCGTGGCAGACGCCACCCGACCGGATCTTCGGCGTCTCGTTTGCGCGGCAGGCGGCCTACGTGCGCCAGTCGTATGCGATTGCACGTGCGAATCCACGAATCGACATGATGGTCTGGTTCATGCTCCGCGACGATACGAACATCAACGTCGGCTGGCAGTCCGGCCTGCTCACTGCAGGCGGCACGAAGAAGCCGTCATTCAACGTCTTCGCAGGTCTGCCGCACTGAGCAGCGACCTGTAGAGCTCGTCGACGTCCTCGACGAGCCGTTCGACTGCGTAGCGCGGTAGCACGCGCTCGCGGCCGTGCTTCCCCATCCGCGCCCGGAGCTCAGGATCGCGGGCCAGGCGCGCAAGCCGGTCGGCGAGGTCGTGCGTCGCTCCTGTCTCGACGAGGAAGCCGTCCTCGCCGTCCTCGACGACGTCGGGCACCCCGCCCACGCGCGTGGCCACGACGGGCACCTGGGCGGCCAGGGCCTCGATCACGCTCACCGGCGTGCCCTCGTTTCCAGACGGGAGCACGAGCGCGTCGAAAGCAGCGTAGAACGGTGCGACGTCCTCCTGATAGCCGAGGAAGACCGTGTCGCGGGCGAGGCCGAGCTCGTGCGCACGCTGTTCCAGCTGTGGGCGGTCCGGGCCGTCCCCGACCATGCAGAGCACCGCGTCGACGCCGTCGTCGCGCAAGCGCTTGAAGGCGACGAGCACGTCGTCGGTTCGCTTGACCGCGGTCATGCGGCCGATCCAGCCGACGGTGAAGCGATCGCCCGGAATCCCGAGATAGCGCCGGCTCTCGCTCCTGCCGTTCTGCTCGGGCGCGACCCGTTCGTCCAGCTCGATGCCGAGGCGGATGACGACGAAGCGCTCGCGCGGTGCGATACCGAGCGCAACCAGGTCGTCGCGCACCTGCGGGCTGACCGCGACGAGCGCCGTCGTGCTCGCAGCGAGCCAGCGTTCGAGCAGGCGAAAGAGCAGCGTGCGCACGGGCCCGAAGTAGCCGCGCAACACATGCCCGTGGAAGGTGTGGACAACGATCGGAGGCTTGCGTGAGCCGGCCAGGAGCGCAGCGACACGACCCACCGTGCCCGCCTTCGCGGTGTGCGTGTGCAGGATCTGCGGGCGCTCTTTCCTGATCAGGCGGGCGAGCTGGATCGTCGCGAGGAGGTCTCGCAACGGAGAGATCTCGCGGCCGAGCTCGTCGATCCGCACGATCTCGACGCCGTGCGCGTCTGCGACGAAAGCCATCGAGTCTTCGCCGCGGGCGAGCGACCCCGAGACGAGCGTCGTGTCGTAGCCGCGCTTCGTCAGGCCCTCCGTCAGATACGCGACGTGCAGCGCAGGCCCGCCCATGTTCAGCCGGGCGATGACGCGCAGGATCTTTACCCGCCGGCGGTCAGACTCTGGCAACGATCGCCTCGGCCGTGCGCTCGAGCCCGGCGGCAAGGTCGACGCGCGGCTCGTAGCCGAGCAGCTCGCGCGCCGCGGAGATGTCGGCCCACGAATCCCGGATGTCTCCGGAGCGCGGCGCCTCGAAGCGCTTCTCGACCGGCTTGCCGAGAATGACGCCGATCGTCTCTGCGACGTGGTTGACGCTGGCAGGCGAGCCTGCCGCGATGTTGAACGTGCGTCCGCTCGCGCCCGCCGCGTCCGCAGCACGCGTCGTGGCGTCGACGACGTTGGCGACGTAAGTGAAGTCGCGCGACTGCTCGCCGTCGCCGTAGATCGTGACCGGCTCTCCCTGGTCAATGGCTGCGATGAAGCGCGGGACGACCGCCGCGTACTGCGAGTACGGGCTCTGGCGCGGCCCGAAGACGTTGAAGTATCTGAGGACGACCGTCTCGAAGGAGTCGTAGACCCGGCCGAAGCTGATGCAGTACCGCTCCGCCGCCAACTTGGCGACACCATACGGAGAGATCGGGTCGGGCGGGGTCGACTCGGACGTCGGCAGTTCCCGGCTCGAGCCGTATACGGACGTCGAAGACGAGAAGATCACGCGCCGCACGCCTTCGTCGCGCGCGGCCAGCAGGACGTTGAGCGTGCCTTCGACATTCACCGCGCTCGACGTCAGCGGATCCTGCACGGAGCGCGGGACCGAACCGAGCGCACCGAGGTGATACACGACCTCGACTCCGCGCACCGCCGCGTGGACACGCTCGTAGGAGCGGAGCTCTCCCTCGACGACTTCGACCTCGAGACCATCGAGATTTGCGCGGTCGCCGGTCGAGAAGTTGTCGAGCACGCGGACGTCGTCACCACGCTCGACGAGCGCATTCACGAGATTCGAGCCGATGAACCCGGCCCCGCCTGTCACCAACGCCTTCATCCCGGTCATTTTCCCTGAGAAGGGGTTCGACTCCTCTGCGCAACCGCCGTGGCCGCGAGCCCGAAGCCGAGCCACGTCGTGGCATCGAGCGGGATTCCGGCCACGAGGCCCTGCCCGCCCCAGATGCCCATCGCTGCGAGGATCGTGAACGCAGCGACGGCTCCGGGTGGAGCGTTGGCGCGCAACGCGAGCACGAGCGCGAGCGCGAACGGCGCCAGCCAGAGGACGAGCCCGACGAGGCCGAGGTCGGCTGCGGCCTGGATGTAGGCGTTCTGAATGCCCCACTCATGCTCCCGGGTCGGAAAGGCGAGCGGGGCCACGTCGGGAAACTTCTTGTGAGCGGCCGGGAGCTCGACGTCGACGATCGCCGGGTTGGTCGACGCCTGCCAGCCGGCGCCGACGATGGGATGGTCGCGCCAGATGCGGTAGCCGACGTAGGCGAGCAGTGCGTGGTGCGAGTACGTCTGGATATTCGCCGTCTGCGTCTCCTTCCCCTTGAGGTGCACGAAGCGCAGGAAGTTCTCGAAGTCACCGGCGCGCAGGACGAGCACGCCCGCAGCCACGACCCCAACGACCGCCGCGCTCACCGCGAAGTCCCGCACCGCGAGTCTGCGGCGCCGCGAGACGGCGTACAGGAAGGCCGCCGTGCCGGCTGCGATTCCGATCAAGCCTGCGGTGGCGCCCGAGAGGATGAGGCCGAGCCCCCCGCTTGCCACGGCGGTCCAGCCGATCTTCCTGCCGGCGAGGAGCAATGCCGCCAGCCCGATCCCCAGCGCAAGCGCTGACAGTGCGGCGAAGTCCGAGTGGCCGAGGAAGGACGGCTGCCGGCGCCCAGCCGCCCACGCGTCGGCCATGTCGACACCCAGGAACTGCAGCAGCCCGAAGGCCGTTGCGACAACGCTCCACGCGACGGTCGCCGCCGCGACGAGCTCCCAGTCCAGCCGCCGCCGCAGGATCAGCGGAGCGGAGAAGGCGAGCAAGGCGTATTCCGAAAACTTGGCCGCAGTCACGAAGTGCACGAGCGAGCCCGAGCGGACGACGATCCAGAGGATCAGGGCAATTGACGCGACCCACAGAGGTAGGGCAGGCCGAAGAGGCGCGAATCCGGATCGCAATCCCTCGCGTAGGGCGACGAGCGCGACGACCACGATCGCCACGTCCGAGAGCTCGAGCCCGAGGTGGGTGGACCCGAGCGGGACACGTACTCCCGGCTGGTACTTGATGTGAAGGAACAGAAACGGGACTGCGAGGGCCAAGGCGGCGGCGCCGGGGCTGAAGCCGGCACGCGCCATCGACCGAGCCCTCAGCACCATTCTCTCGGTCACGGCCACGAGGGCGAGTCTAGGTATTGCCCTCCCTAGAATGTTTCTCGATGCGCTCGCCGCTTTTCTGGCGCCGATCGGCGGCAGCCGCTGGAATCTACGCGTCCGTCGTCCTCGGCTTCTTCGGGACCGTGATCGCGGCTCACGCGTTCACGACGCGCATCCTCGGTCTGTACGCGATCGTCATTGCAGCGACGGGGTTCTTCCAGACGCTGCTCGACCTGACGATCGAGGAAGCGCTCGTCAAGTACGGCTTCCGGTTCCAGGAGCGCGAAGACTGGGGGCGGTTGCGGCGCCTCTTCGGCCGAGCGCTGCAATTGAAGCTCGCCGGTGGAGTGCTGGCCGGTGTGTTTCTGCTGGCACTGGCACCGGCCGCGCACGCGCTCTTCGGCGACGATCGCCTGCTGAAGCCGCTGCTGATCGCGGCCGCCCTGCCGCTCGTGCAAGCGCCCGAGAACGTCGGTGGCGTCGCTCTCATTCTCCGCGGCCGTTACGACATCCGCGCGTTCTTCCTCTTCCTCTCGATGGCGCTTCGGCTCGGGGCAATCGCGATCGGCACGCGTTATGGGCTCAGTCAGACGATTGCCGCAATCGTCCTCGCCCAGGTTCTCGCGACGGCCGCGGTGCTCGGCGCGGGCTGGGCGGCTTTCAGGCGCAACCCCCGTGTCGCCGCCGTGCCGATCGGCGAGGAGCGTCCGGAGATCGTTCGCTTCGTCGTCCAGTCCACCCTGGCAACCGGTGTCGTCGCGCTTCGAAGCACGCTGAGCCCGTTGCTGCTCGGGATCGTCTCGTCTCCGGTGCAGGTTGGATACTTCCGCGTCGCCCAGTCGCCCCAGCAAGGATTTGCCGCACTTTCGGCGCCCGCGCGCCTCGTCTTGCTGACCGAGCAGACCCGGGCCTGGGAGCGCGGCACGCGCGAGGAAGTCTTTGCCGGAGTTCGCCGCTATTCGCTCAGCGCGGCCGCGGGAGCTCTGGTGGCAGTGCCGCTCCTGCTCTGGCTGGCGCCCGATCTGGTCAGGCTGCTCTTCTCCTCGAAGAACGTCGGTGCGACCGACGCGCTTCGCCTGATCGTCGTCGCGGGCGCACTGCAGTTCGTCTTCGGCTGGACGAAGAGCTTTCCCGTGTCGATCGGCCGGCCGAAGCTGCGCGTCTGGGCACACGGAATCGAGACGCTGGTCCTGGTTCCACTCGTCGTCGTTCTCGGCGCGGCCTGGGGAGCGACCGGTGCTGCAGGCGCGGTCGTCGTGTCCACTGTTGCCTTCATCGCGTTCTGGACGGTGCTCTTCCTGCGAATACGACGCGAGCCGGCGAGCCAGAGCGCGGCTGCACCGCAGCCCGTCGAGGCGGTTCTCCCGTGAGGGTGTTGATCGTCACCGGGATCTGGCCGCCCGATGTGGGCGGGCCGGCCAGCCATGCGCCCGACGTGGCGCAGTTCTTACGCGGTCGTGGTCACGAGGTGGAGGTCGTGACAACGGCAGATGCGCCGCCTCCGCCACGGCCGTACCCTGTGTGCGCGGTGCCGCGGCACCACCGCGTCGGCGTCCGGCACTATCGCGGCGCGGCGCTCGTCCACCACCGCGCTCGCAACGCGGACGTCGTGTACACGACCGGCATGTTCGGCCGCAGCGCCGTCGGGTCGACGCTGGCGCGGACGCCGTACGTCGTGAAGCTGACCGCCGACCCGGCCTTCGAGCGATCGCACCGCCGTGGCTTCGTCGAGGGCAACGTCGACGAGTTCCAGAACCGACGCGGTGGTCCCGCCGTTGCGGCGCTGCGGTTTGCCCGCGATGTGGAACTGCGTCACGCGGCCCACGTGTTCACGCCCAGCGCCTACCTGCGCGAGCTGGCGCTGGGCTGGGGTGTGCCGCCCGATCGCGTCAGCGTTCTGCCGAATCCGTCTCCCGTCGCGCAGGAGCTCGGCGAGCGTGACGAGCTTCGCCGGGCATTCGGTCTGAACGGCGCAACGCTCGCATTCGCCGGCCGCCTGACCGCGCAGAAGTCACTTGGTCGCGCACTCGAAGCTGTCGCGGCCGCAGCCGGAGTGAAGCTCGTGGTCGCAGGCGAGGGACCGGAGCGGGAGTCGCTCCAGGCCAGGGCGGGCGAGCTCGGCATCGCCGACCGAGTCACGTTTCTCGGCGCGCAGCCCCGCGAGCGCATCCTCGAGCTCTTCCGTGCGGCCGACGGGACGATCCTGTCGTCGAGCTGGGAGAATTTTCCGCACACGGTCGTCGAGGCGCTCACAGTCGGGACACCGGTGCTCGCGATGGAGGCGGGCGGCGTCTCGGAAGTCGTGCACGACGGCGTGAACGGACTGCTCGTCGCGGCTGGAGACACCGACGCACTCGGCGAGGCTGTCCGCCGCTACTTCGCCGACGACGGACTTCGTGAACGACTGCGCAGCGCAGCCGCCGAGTCCGTGGCCGGCTACTCGCCCGAGGTCGTCTTCGGCGAGCTCGAGGCGACCCTGCGCCGAATCGCGGGCACGTGAAGCCGCGCGTGCTGTTCGTCTCGCGTCGCGTCGAGCTGCCACTGTCGCCGAGCCTGGAGCGCAAGTGGGACGCGATCGGCGCCAAGCTCGATTACCGCGTGCTCGCGGGCGGCAGCGGCGGCAACGGCGCATTCCATCTGGCGCGCGAGTTGCCTGCGCTCGACGGGCCCTTGTTCTTCGCAGCGCTGCCGCTCCGCATCGCGCGCGAGCTGCGCGACTTCCAGCCGCATGCCGTGCTCGCGCAGGGCGCGCACGAGACGGCGGCTGCGCTAAGCGCGCGCAAGCTCGCGCGTGCGCACACCGCGGTGATCGCGGATCTGCACGGTGACTGGCGCGCGCCGACGCGCCTGTATGGCTCGCGCCTCCGGGGTCTCTTGAGCCCGGTCGCCGACCGCGTGGCGATCGGCGCGCTGCGCAAAGCGGACGGCATTCGCACGGTCACGGGTTACACCACCGGGCTCGTGCGTGAGCTCGGGCTCGAGCCGGCGGACGAGTTCCCCGCGTACATGGATTTCGATTCGTTCCTGCAGGAGCAGCCGAAGCCGCTTCCCTCGAGCCCGCAGGCGCTCTTCGTCGGCGTGCTCGAGCGCTACAAGAACGTGGACGGGCTGGCCGAGGCTTGGCGCCTGGCCGCACCCCGCGTGCCGGAGGCGCGGCTCCAGATCGTCGGCTCCGGGACATTGCAGTCCCTCGTCGAGCAGCTCGTCGCCGACCTCCCCGCTCAGACGGGCTGGAGGGAGCGCTTGACGCCGAGCGAGGTCGCCTCGGCGGTCGACGAGTCGACGCTGCTCGTGCTTCCGTCGCGCTCCGAGGGCATGGGCAGGGTGATTGTCGAGGCCTTCTGCCGGGCCCGGCCGGTCGTGGCGAGCCGCGTCGGAGGCATTCCGGACCTCGTCGAGGACGGACGCAATGGGGTACTCGTCGAGCCGGGTGACACCGACGCTCTCGCCGACGCTCTGGTTCGTGTCCTCGACGACCGTGAGCTGGCCGAGCGGCTCGGTGCAGCAGCGCATTCGAGCGCCGGTCTGTGGACAGTCTCGCCCGAGGACTTCGCTTCCCGTCTGCAGGATCTCGTCGGCCGGATGACCGGGCTAAGCTAGGTCGCCGTGCGCGCAGACCGCTTCAAGCAGGTGCTGAAGAACTCCGTCTATCGGACGATCGGCGAGACCGCGTCTGCAATGGGCGTCAACGGCAACGGCGAGCGCAGTCTTCGCGTCCTCATGTACCACAAGGTAAACGACCTGCCGGGCAATCCCTTGACGATGCCCGTGTCGATCTTCGACGAACAGATGGACCAGCTGCGCGATCTCGCCTACACCGTCGTCGACCTCGATGCCGTGCTTCGCCACTACGTCGAGCAGAAGCCGTTGCCGGAACGAGCGGTGCTGATCACCTTCGATGACGGCTACTACGACAATCTCGACAACGCGGCCGGCGTGTTGCGCAAGTACGGCTACCCGGCCGTGCTGTTCGTCCCCATCGGGTACCTCGACGACCGTCATCCGCTTCCGCACGAGGAGCATCTGGCGGCGCAGGGGATCCTCAACCGCACGATCGAGTGGAGTGAGCTTGCCGACCTCGAGCGCGAAGGGATCCGGATCGAGTCACACGGGATCTCGCATCGCCCGCTCGCCGATCTCGAGGTCGACGAGGCGGCGCGCGAGATTGCGCTGTCCAAGCTGAGGCTCGAAGAACGGCTCGGCCGGCCGGTGCGCGCGTTCTCCTACGTCAAGGGCTCCGAGGCCCACTACAAGCCCGTCCATCTCTCGCTCGTCCGCCAGGCGGGCTACGACGTCGCGTTCACCGCGGTCTCCGGCGCCAACTCCCAGACGACGGACCCGCTGCAGTTGCGTCGGTACAACATCGAGCCGTACTCGCCGCGCACGTTCGAGCTCGTGCTCGCCGGCGCCTGCGACCTCATCTCGCTGAAGGACACCGTCACGGGCACCCATGCGCGTCGCGTCTTCAACGCGGCGCTCGGGACGTCCACGAAATAGTGTCCTCGTACGAGCTGGCCGATTACGAGCCGGAGCAGCGGGCCGACTACCTGCGGCTATTGCACGATGCGTGGGGAGACCTGGCCCTCTCCGGGGAAGAGTTCGACTGGTGGTTTCGCGAAAATCGGGCCGGTTCTCTGATGTCGGTCGCCCGTGTCGGCGGGCACGTCGCAGGAGTCGCGTCGCACTCGCTCTTTCGCATGGCTCTGGGAGGTGTCGAGCGCGAGGCAAGCTTCTCCGTTCATGCGACGACGGAGTCGTCCGCGCGTGGGCTCGGCATCTTTCCGGCGCTTGAACTGAAGCACGAGCAGGAGGCGGCAGACCGCGGCGTTGCGGTCGCGCTCGCCTTTGCCTCCAAGCCGACCGCGCCCATCTTCGTCGGTCCGCTGGGCTGGACCGAGATCGGACGCATTCGTGTTTGGGCCAGGCCGCGGCCGCGACCGCCGCGCCGGCTCGAGCCGTATGCGCGCATCGAGCGGTTCCGCCACGCAGGCGACGCGGCAAAGTCATGGCCGAATCATGTGATCCGGGATGCCGCGTACATGAACTGGCGTTATCTGGAGTCGCCTCGTGACTACGTGGCGGTCGCAATGGGCGGGAGCTATGCAGTGCTCGGCCACAAGGAGCATCGGGGAACCGCGCTCGCCTACGTCGCCGACCTGGTCGGCCCGCCCAAGCCGTTGCTGCGCGCGTGTCTGGCGGAGGTCCAGCCAGGCTCGCGCGCGCTCGTGGCGATTCCAGCGTCCGGGCAGCGTGCGGCGTACGCGTCTCTGGGTTTCTTCCCGACCAGTACGACGCTCCACTTCATGGGCAAGGCGCTCGCCGGTGAGCTGGATACGAATCGGCGAGCCTGGCGCTTCACGCTCGGCGACACAGACTTCTTCTAGCGCCTGATGCGGCGGCTCGTCTTCCTCACGCAGAGCGTCGATCCGGCGCATCCCGTGCTCGCGGCGACCATTCCGAAGATTCGTGCTCTTGCGGAGCGGGTCGACGAGGTGGTCGTCCTGGCGCAGTCCGGCGAGGGGGACGGGCTTCCCTCGAATGTCGACGTGCGCACGTTCGGGGCCTCGACGCGGGCCGCGCGCGTGCTGCGGTTCGAGCGGGAGCTCGCGCGGGCGCTGCCTGCTGATGCGGTGGTCGCGCACATGATCCCGCTCTACGTCGTGCTCGCGGCGCCGCTCGTGCGGACGCGGCGCACGCCCCTGTTGCTCTGGTACACGCACTGGAAGGCATCGCCGACGTTGCGCGTGGCAGAACGGCTTGCGACGGCGGTGATCAGCGTCGACCGTCGCTCGTTCCCCATCGACTCGCCGAAGGTCCGGCCGATCGGGCACGGTATCGACGTGAGCGAGTTCGCCTGCACGGATCGCAGCGGGCACACCGGGCTGCAGGTGCTGGTGCTCGGACGCTACTCACCGGCGAAGGGGATCGAGACCATCCTCCGCGCCGTGCAGCAGGTCGAGGGTGCGGAGGTCCAGCTTCACGGCGTTGCGTTGAACAAGCTCGAGCGCCGGCACCGCAGCGACCTCGAGCGCCTTGGCATTCCCCTCGGTGACGCCGTGCCGCGGGCGCGGGTTCCAGAGCTGCTCGCACATGCGGACGTGCTCGTCAACAACATGGAGCCGGGAGCGCCGGACAAGGTCGTGTACGAAGCCGCGGCAGCCTGTCTCCCGGTGCTCGCCTCCAACCCCGTCTTCGACGAGCTGTTCGACGGCTACCCGCTTCTCTTCGAGCGCGACTCACCCGAAAGCCTCGCCGAGCGGTTGCGCTGGTTCGCCCGGCTCGGCGAGAGCGAACGCGCGGAGATCGGGCGAACCTTGCGGGCGCGCGTCGCCGAGCGGCACTCGGTCGGGACGTGGGCCGAGGGAGTCCTGGCGGCGGCCCGATGAGCCGGCACGGAACGGTCCTGCACCTGCAGAAGGTGGCCGGGATCTCGGGCTCGGAAGCGCATTTGCTCTCCCTCCTGCCGCGGCTCAAGGAGCGGGGCTGGGACATCCGCTTCCTGATGCTGCACGAGCACGAGCCGGGCGCCTGGGAATTCGCGCGCGAGTTGACGAGTCGCGGCATACCCCTCGACTCCATTCCACTCGCGGCGGATGTCGATCCCTTCGCGTTCCTTCGCCTTGCCGGGTACCTCGCGCGCCGACGGCCGACAATTCTCCACACGCATCTCGTGCACGCGGACGTCTACGGACAGCTCGCCGGGGCGCTGACCGGGGTGCCTCTGCGTGTATCCACCAAGCACGGCTTCAATGAATTTCGCGAGAACCCCGGCTTTGCGCTCGGAGACCGTGCGATCGCGACGTTTGCCCATACGCACATTGCGATCTCACGCGGGCTCGCCCGTTACCTCGAAGAGGTGGAGGGCTTCGATGGCTCGAGCTTCGAGATCGTGCACTACGGCATCGAGCCCGACGGCTCGCCTCTTCCCTACCGCGGAGCTGTGCCCGTGTTGCTCTGTGTCGGCCGTCTGATCCCGATCAAGGGTCACATCGTGTTGCTGCGCGCCTTCGCCGAAGCGCGGCGACGAATTCCGAACCTGCAGCTCCATGTTGCGGGGCGCGGCCCGCTGGAGCCCGCCCTGCGCGCCCTCGCGCTGGAGTTGGAGCTCGGGGATTCGATCCATTTTCTCGGCTACGTCGCGCCGGTGCAGCAGGCGATCGAGGAGGCCGCGATCGTCGTCGTGCCGTCGATGGGCGAAGGCTTCGGCATGGTCGCGCTCGAGGCGATGGAGCGCGCACGGCCGGTGATCGCGGCGGAGATCGGCGGTCTGGGCGAACTCGTCCAGGACAGGGTCACCGGCTTCCTGGTCCCTCCCGGAGAAGCGAAGCCGCTCGAAGAGGCGATCGTGCACCTGGCCGGGGATCTCTCGCGGGCGGCGGAGATGGGTGAGGCGGGTCGCCGCCGTGCGCTCGAGCACTTCCTGCAGGAGCGCTGCACCGACCGAACGGAGCTCCTCTACGAAGGCGCCCTGGCGGCGCGCTCGTAGAGCGCGAGAGTCCGGTCGGCCATACGCTCGACGCTGAAGTGCGACTGCGCCCGTGCACGCCCGTTCTCGCCGTAGCTGCCGGGATCGTCAAGGACGCGCGTCACGGCTGCGGCCAGAGCCGCCGAGTCGTCGGGTGCGACGAGCAGCCCTGTCTCGCCGTCGGCCACGATCTCCGGGATCGAGCTGACACGCGTTGCAACGATTGGCTTCGACGCCAGCATCGCCTCGAGCAGCGCCAGGCCGAAGCCTTCCCAGCGGGCAGGATGGACGAGCAGGTCCGCCCGCCGAAGCCACGCCGCGACGTCGGGGACGCGGCCGAGCAGGTGCACCGGGAGCTGCAGCTCGCCGGCGAGCTGCTCGAGCTGCGGCCGCTGTGAGCCCTCACCGAGCACGACGAGCTCGGCCCTCGGATGGCGGAGGCGAATGTCCGGCAACGCGCGAATCGCGACGTCGAGGCCCTTCTGCGACTCGAGCCTGCACACGGCGAGCAGCACGCGCGCGTCCGGTCGCACGTCATCCGGAGGATTCGATCCCCAGGCGGGGGGAAGCTCGTCGAGACCGTAGTGGATGACCTCCAGCTTCTCGGCCGGCAGGCCGACACGTTCCACCTGGAAGCGCGCCAACGCGTCGGTGATCGCGATCACCTTGACGGCTCTGCGCGCAAGCGCGCGCTCCACGAAGCGAAATGCTTCCGCCCGGAATGGGTCGTCGTTGTGCTTCGTCGAGACGAGTCGCTTCGCTCCAAACGCTCCGTAGACGTCGGCATGCACGAGATGCGTGTGCACGAGATCCGCATTCCGTGTTTCTCGCCGGACGTTCAGCGCGAGCCGTGGATCGACGTCGCGCGGCGCGGGAAGACGGCGGTATGGCACCGTCAGCGCCTCGTAGAACGGATCGGGTGCGCGCGACGTGTCGTCGAGGCCGAGGAAGCGCACCTCCAGTCCGCGCTCTGCGAGCGCCGGCAGAAGGGTCAGCAGATGCCGCTCGGAGCCGCCGATGCCCCCGATGCGGTGGACGTGCAGGACCTTCACCGGCGCCGGCGCCGTCTGAGGGCCCAGTCGATCGCGGCCGCAGCGAGGAGCGCAATCACGAAGTCAGTTGCAATGCGATAACGCGTCGCGCCGACGAAGACGATCGCGGCGACGGTCTGGTAGGCGAGCACGGCGAGCGCAAGCCCGACGAACCAGCGCGCGGTCACGAAGATGCCGATGAGCGCGAGCGCGTACAGGGCCGACATGTAGAGCGGCTCCGCCAGGCTGCGGATCGCCCCGTGGCCTGAGTCCGTCGCCGAAGCCGTCGTGCGCGGATCCCATTGCATGCGCACGGCCTGCCCGGCGAGCTTCGCCTTCTCGCCGGGATGGTCACGCACGAACACCCAGGTCTTGTGCTCGTAGTAGCCCTGGTTCGCGCACTCGTTCACGTGGTGCTTCTTGCCGGTCAGCCTGTAGAGGTCTCGGGCTTCTTCCGGGTTGGGGTACGGGTGACCGAGCGGGTCCTTGACGTCGTCGATCCACTTCCCGTGGGCGAGGAGCTCGTACGTCTGGGCGTTGTTCGCCTTCCACAACGCGCGACCGTCGGTCGTGAGCGCGAAGCATCCGATCTCCACCTTGTTGCGGACCACCCACGGCGTCACGGTCAAGGCAGCGGCGGCGACGAGTGCGACGGGCGCCCAGCTCCAGCCGTTGCGCACCACGAGATACGCGGCGACGACGAGCGGGATGAAGACGAGTCGCACGTTGCCGAGGACGGCGAGCCCGCATAGGCCTCCCGCCGCGGTCGCCCATCTGATCGAGCGGCGATCGGCGGCGACGAGAATGCAGAGGATGAGGGCGGCGGCGAGGAGCTGGTCGAGGACTTCGCGGTTGAGGTGGACGTCGTGCCAGACGACGTACGGGTTGAGGGTCGCGAGGATCGCCGCGATCGCGCCTGCCCGCCGCGAGAGCACACGCGCCCCGATGGCATAGACGAGGAACGCGGTCACCGTCGCGACAGCGATCTGCGCGCCCCCGACGGCCCACCAGGTGCGGCCGAAGATCCAGTAGATCGGGACGAGGAAGAAGCCGTACAGCGGCTGCGTGTACGCGGACGGCTCGCCTGGGATGAACCCGAACGTCCCGTGATGCACGAATGTCTGCGCGAAGTCGTCGCTCTTGTCGGTGAAGGCGGTCAGGATGCGTCCGCGCTCGTGCAGGAGGACCACCAGACGCGGGGCGATCGCCGCGACGGCGACCAGCCAGAGGTAACCTCGTCTCACGAGGTAGCGACGAGGACGGGTGCTTCAACGTGCTCGCGCACCCAGAGCTCGAGCATCGTCAGGCACCACAAGCGGTGCCCGTGATTCGCGCGTTCAGACTCGTGCTCGTCGAGCAGGCGTTGCACCGTCTCCGACCGGAACCAGCCGCGGTCGTTGGACAGGAGGTCGTGCGCGACCTCGCGCAGCTCGGACCGGAACCAGCGGCCGAGCGGAACGCCGAAGCCGGTCTTGCCGCGGCGGGCCACCTCGAGGGGAAGATCGGCGGCAAACGCGCGCCGCAGTGCCACCTTCCCCTCGCGGCCGTTTGTCTTCAGGGAGTCGGGCAGAGCGAGCCCGAGCGCGACAACGTCGTGATCGAGAAACGGGGAACGCAGCTCGAGCGAGTGGGCCATGGACGAGAGGTCGGCCTTCAGCAGCAGATCGCCGGGCAGGTACGTCTCGATGTCGAGCAACTGGAGACCGGCAATGCCGGGACGCTTCGGCTCCAGCCGCACTTCCTGGGCGAGCCGGGCGTCGGACCAGAGCTCGCGGCGAAGCCCGACCGGGAACACCTCCATCAGGCGTGCGTACCGCCGTTCTGCCGGCGTGGACGCAACGTCGAGGAAGCGGGCTGCGCGGAAGAGCGGGGACCGGGGCTCGCGCCGGGCGGCGGGAAGCAAACGCAAAACTTTTGAGCCCGCCCGTGCTGCCGGCGCGGGGAAGCGCTCGGCGAGACGATGCGCGATGTAGCGCTCGTAGCCGGCGAACGACTCGTCGCCGCCGTCACCGGCGAGCGCAACGGTGACGTGCCGCCGGGCCTGCTCGGCGATCAGGAAGGTGGGAAACGCCGCCTCGTCCCCGAGTGGCTCGTCGAAGGCTGCGGCGAGGCGAGGCAGTGTCGAGGCGACGTCCTCCTCGATCTCCGCCTCCTCGTGCACGGTGCCGTACCGCGCTGCAACCGCCCGTGCATACGCTCGCTCGTCGTAGCGGGCGTCCGGAAACCCGACCGTGAACGTGCGGACGGGCCGCGACGACGCCTCCGCCATCAGCGCGACGACGATGCTCGAGTCGATCCCGCCGGAGAGCAGCGCGCCGAGTGGCACGTCGGCGACGAGGCGTCTTCGCACCGCCTCGCTCACGGTCGCGCGCACGCGCTCGAGCCATTCGCTCTCGTTCGCGCTCGCCTCCGCTGGTTCGGGCTGCCAGTACCGCTCGATGCGCTCCGTCCCGCCTTCCGCGACGAGCACGTGCCCGGGCGGGAGCTTGTTGATGCCGCGCAACGCGGTCCCGTCGCCGGGGACGTACTGCAGCGCGAGGTACGCGTCGACGGCAGCGAGGTCGATCTCTCGGGACACCTGAGGCAGGCGCAGCAACGCTTTCAGCTCCGACGCAAACGCGAGCGTTCCGTCAGGGAGCCGAGTCCAGAGGAGCGGCTTCTTGCCGAGCCGGTCACGTGCGAGCACGAGGCGCTCGCGTCCCGCATCCCAGAGAGCGACCGCGAACATCCCGTGCAACCGCTCGACAAAATGCGGTCCGCTCTCTTCGTACAGATGCGGGAGGATCGGTGTGTCACCGGTTCCGCGGACGACGTGTCCGCCCAGTTGGTCGCGAAGCGACAGGAAGTTGTAGGCCTCGCCGTTGAAGACCGCGACGACGTCGCCTGCCTCGTTCGACACCGGTTGAGAGCCGGTCTCCAGGTCGATCACCTTCAAGCGCTGGTGACCGAGGACGCACCGGCCGAACGTGTCCGTCGATCCCTCATCGGGCCCCCGATGGACGAGCGCAGCGCGCATGGCGTCGACGAGCTCGGGATTCGGCGGCCCCGCTGGCGAATAGAGTCCGGCGATGCCGCACACGGGACACATACTGCACGGGCGGTACGCGGTCGTCTCGTGTCATGTGGAGCGTCCGCTGGACGACGATGTCTGGAAACGCTTCAGCGCCGTGCAGGAGCGCAGGCCGGGCGGCTTCGCGATCGCGGCCCTGATGCGTCCACCGGCCGAGGGGGAGAACGAGGAACGCTGGCTCGAGCGGGCGCGTGAGGCCCAAGCGCGGGCGCCCTTCGGTCTGCACACCCACTGGACCGCACCGGATCACGCCCGGCCGAGCGGGGGTGATCCCGCTGCGCTCGTGCGCGAGCAGGGAAGGTGGCTCGAGTCGGTGGGTCTCGGGCCCACGTTCTTCTGCGGCGGCGGCTGGTACTTCGACGAAGGCGTGGCGGCGACGGTCGCGGAGCTCGGGTATGCCGACTGCACCGCGACCGCGTTCCGGCCGGGATATCTCGAGCCGGATGCCGCGCATCTGCAGCTCGAGGAGCCGACGTGGCTCGAGCTCAGCGACGGCCGCAGGTTGCTCGAAGTGCCGACGACGCACTCCGTCGGCATGCTCGCACGCGGCCTGCTTGCACCATTCCGACGTCAGGTCGTACACGCCTACTTCCACGACACCGATCTGCTCGACCGCCGGCGAGCCGCAGCTCTGCGGCTCGGGCTCCGCTTCCTCGCACTCAAGAGGACCGCGACGGACCTCGACGAGCTTCAGCGCCGCTTGCGGCCCGAGAAGACGATGTCGTTCGCGAACAGGCGTGCATGAAGCGGGACAAGGCGTCCTGCGATCAGATGCAGCTGCACGTCCTCGAAGCCGGCGAGCAGGGCGCGAATGTCGTTCGGCGCGAACATCTGCAGATGCGTCGGGTCGTCCTCGGGCTTCTGCCCGAGCAGGAAACGCAGCCTGTTCTTCAGCCGGTAGGCGTTCGGAACGGAGGCGACGAACGTTCCTCCGGATCGGAGCACGCGGAGTACCTCGCCGACGACGCGCCGTGGATCGCGAAGGTGCTCGAGGAGCTCGCCGGCGACGACGACGTCGAAGGTGCCGTCGGCGAAGGGAAGCGCATCGTCGAGGTCGGCCCAGCGCGTCTCGATTCCGAGCTTGTGGGCCTCGGCGAGAGCCTCGCGATCGGCGTCGACGCCGACGATCTGGTTCCCGCCGGCGTAGGCCTGCGTGAGGGCGCCGTCACGGCAGCCGAGATCGAGAACATCCCGCCCGGGGCCGCCGACGTAGCGGCGAAAGAGATCGACCCGTTCGGGACCTGCGAAGACGAAGCC
This sequence comes from Gaiellaceae bacterium, assembly GCA_036824055.1. Lineage (GTDB taxonomy): Bacteria > Actinomycetota > Thermoleophilia > Gaiellales > Gaiellaceae > 3-1-20CM-4-69-9. The sequence goes on from DAITAW010000001.1 coordinate 122,014, forward strand.
GGCGCCGCGCTCGACGCGGTTGTGCTCGGCATACCGTTCGCTCAGCTGCTCCAGGCTCACCGGTTGCGAGCCTAGCCTCCCCGGAACTCTCGGAAGTACACTCCTGCGCGTGAGCACGAAGCCAGCCGTGCCGGCCGACCCCCGGCCGGCGCCGGTCGAAGACATCCGTTCGGCCCGGCCCTACCTCCTCTCCCGCACCACGCTCCTGGCGGTCGCCCGGCGCGTCGCCAGTGTGGCCGCTCTGGTGACGCTCGACCTGTTGGGTCTCGTCCTCGGCATCTTCGTGGCCCTCATCTTCCGGGAGCTCTACCTCGGCCAGTGGCCGCCGCTGTGGGGAATCCTGTGGGACACCGAGACGAATTGGTTGCCCTTCCTCACGGTGATCACGGTGCTCGTGTTCTGGGTGGGCGGCCTCTACCGACGCCGCGAGCTTCGCGCCGGTGTCGGCCAGATCGTGCTCTCGATGGTGCTCGTGGCAGCGATCACGCTCGCGTTCGGCCTCGGAACGGGCTACCACTTCACGACCTACGGCCTGACGCCGACCGCCGTCGTGACGACGACGTTCTTCATCGGCATCCTGCGTTCGAGCTACGAGGTGCTCACGCGAGACGTCTTGCGTCTCGCAGGCGCGCGCCGCCGGACCGTGCTCGTCGGCGAGGGTGAACAGCTCGCGGCTCTGCGGCGCACACTCGGCGCCGATCGCAGTGGGATTCGTTACGAGTTCCTCGGCGCAATCGCACCGAATGGCGATGCGGGTGACCTGCCCGCGCTGGGCGGCCTCGATGCGGTGCCGCGCATCCTGCGCGAGCACGACGTCCACGAGCTGATCGTGACGGACGGTGGTTTCGCCGAGCGCGAGCTCCTCGAGCTCGTCGAGGAGGCGCACCGCTTCGGGGCCAAGGTCAAGATCGCGCCGCGTACCACCGAGCTGCTGCTGCAGCGCGCCGAATACATTCCCGGCGAAGGGGCGCCGCTGTTCGAGTTGCGTCCCCCGGCGCTCGCCGGATCGGAATGGGCGTTGAAACGGGGCTTCGACCTCGTCGTGTCGAGCCTGGTCATCGTGGCGGGCTTGCCGCTCTGGCTCGCCGTGGCGGGTGCGGTCAAGCTCAGCTCTCGCGGTCCCGTCTTCTATCGCGACCGGCGCATCGGCCTCGGAGAGCAGTCCTTCGGGATGATGAAGTTCCGGACGATGTACGCCGACGCGGCCGCGCGTCAGGGAGCGCTCGAGGCCGACAACGAGGCCTCCGGCCCGCTGTTCAAGATCAAGGACGATCCTCGTGTCACGCCGGTCGGGCGGTTCCTGCGCCGTTTCTCGCTCGACGAGCTGCCACAGGTGTTGAACGTCCTGTGGGGCGAGATGTCGCTGGTCGGCCCGCGACCGTTGCCCATCCGCGACTATGAGCAGCTCCTGCCCTGGCACCGCAAGCGCTATCTCGTGCTGCCGGGAATGACGGGCCTGTGGCAGGTGTCCGGCCGCATCGATCTCACCTTCGACGACCTCGTCCGGCTCGACTTCTACTACATCGAGAACTGGTCGATCTGGCTCGACATCACGATCCTGGCCCGGACGCTGCCGGCTGTTCTGGCGCGGCGTGGAGCGTACTGAGCCGACACATCCGTTCGCCATACTGATCGCGATGGCTGCAGCACCCAAGATCCTGGCGGTTGCGTCCGCGACGGACCTCGACTTCCGCTACGGCTGCACGCCCGCCTGGTGGCAGATCTGGAAGGGCCTCAACGAGGTCGGCGTCGACCTGATCGTCACGCCCTACCGCGGACGGGCGATCGAATCGCCGTGGTGGCGCACCGCGCCCAATCCTCTGTATCGGGAGGCTGAGCTCTTCGCGGGCGCTCGCGGGCTCGCCGCGCGCCTGAAGGGCGACACGCTGCTCAGGCGCGGGGAGGACAACCCTGAAGACACGGTGGGAGACAGGATCACGCGCGAGGCGATTTGGCGGTACGTCACGCCGCGCTGGCAGCGACATCTGGAGCAGATCCTCGAACGCGAGCGCGACGTTGCCGCGGTGATCGTCTTCACGGTGCCGATGGCGCACCTGCGCGGCATCCCCACCCGGCTACGCGAGCGGTTCGACGTCCCGGTCGTGTTCTACGACGGTGACGTGCCGATGAGCCTGCCGGAGTTCGGCGGGATGGATACGGGGTTCAACTACTACCACGGAGCCGATCCGTCCGAGTACGACCTCGTGCTCTCGAACTCCGAAGGTGGGCTCGACCGCTTGCGCGAGCTGGGTGCGCGGCGCGCGGAGGCGGTCTTCTGGGCTGCGGACCCGGAGCTGTTTCAGCCTGCGTCCGTGGAGAAGGAGCACGACGTCTTCTTCTATGGCTACGGAGACAAATTCCGTCGTGAATGGATGAAGGAGCTCGTCGGCGAACCGAGCCGCCGTGATCCCGACGTCGATTTCGCCCTCGGCGGCATGGATTTCCAGGGCGACACCGGCAACGCGCGGCTGATCGGCGACGTTCCCTTCAACGTCTTCGCGCAGGCGATCTCGCGCGCGCGGATCAACCTGAACATCACGCGCCGTTCGCACGCGACCGTCTACGCGTCCTCGACGTGCCGGCCGTTCGAGCTCGCGGCTTCAGGTGCGGCGATCGTGTCGAATCCCCACGAAGGGATCGAGCGCTGGTTCGACGTCGGCTCGGAGTTGCGCGTCGTCTCGAACGCCGACGAAGCAACAGCTGTCTACCGCGAGTTGCTCGACGATCCGGGGGCGGCCGAGGCGATGGGGAGGCGTGCGCGCGAAAGAGTGCTCGACGAGCACACCTACGCACATCGTGCGCGGCAGATCCTCGAGCTCGTGGGGCTCCAGACTCCGGTGGCCGCCGGTGGCTGAGCTCGCGGAGATGCCGGCCGGGCCGCGCGACGACGTACTCGCGCAGATTGCGGAGCTGCGGCGCCTCGCGATCGTCCCTGCACTGAACGAGGAGGAAACGGTCGGCCGCGTGATCGAGGAGATCCGCGCCTTCGATCCGGGATTCGACATCGTCGTGGTCGACGACGGTTCCACGGATCGGACCGCAGGGCTGGCCGCGGATCGGGGTGCGTACGTGCTTCGCCTCCCGTTCAACCTCGGCATCGGCGGTGCAGTCCAGACGGGTTACCGCTTTGCCTTCGAGCACGGCTACGACATCGCGGTTCAGGTCGACGGCGACGGCCAGCACGACCCTATGCAGTTGCCGGCGATCCTCGGGCCCGTCGTAGCCGGAGACGCGGATCTCTGCGTCGGCTCACGCTTCGCGAGCGGCAGCGGCTACCAGTCCTCCTTCTCGCGCCGGGTCGGGATCAGGCTGTTTGCGTTGGTCGTATCGGCCGTCGTGCGCCAGAAGGTGACGGACACGACCTCGGGATTCCGCGCGGTGAACAGGAAGGCCATCGCGCTCTTCGCCGCCGACTATCCGCATGACTATCCCGAGGTCGAAGCCACGATCATGTGTGTGAAGCACAAGTTGCGGCTGCAGGAGGTTCCGGTCGAGATGCGCGAGCGTGGCGGCGGCGCATCGTCGATCACCGCGCTGCGGTCGATCTACTACATGACGAAGGTGCTGCTTGCGATCTTCGTCGGTCTCTTTCGCCGCTACGCCGTCCCGCTAGAGAAGGAGCATCGCCGATGACACCGCTGCCCGTATCGATCGCCGCGGCGGTCGCGTCCTTTCTGTTGCTCGTCGTCGTCTTCGAGCTGATTCGATCACGCCGTCTCCGCGAGCGTTACGCGTTGCTGTGGGTGTTGACGGGTGCCGTGCTCTTCGCACTGTCCGTCTGGCGTGGCGGCCTGAACACGATTGCAAGTTGGTTCGGAGTCCAGACCTATCCGCCGGCGATCCTCGGCGCCGTCGGCGCGCTCTTCATCCTCGTCGTACTGCTGCACTACTCGACGGTGATCTCCCGGCTCTCCGACCAGAACACGATTCTCGCCCAGCGTCTCGCTCTGCTCGAGCAGGAGCAGCGCGAGGGTGGCGACAATCAGGGAACCGTGACCGCGACCGGCGGGCTGACGACGTAGACGTCACCGAGTCGCGTGTCGTTCAGCCAGTTGGCCGCGAGGCCGATGCGGTACGACCAACTGCCGGGGCCGGGACGGTCGTCGAACGCCGGCGCTTGCACCGATCCCACATCGTCCATGTAGAGCTCGCAGTTGTCGGACGAGTTCCGGAGCCTCCCGGCGCACGCCGCACCGCCAGCGGTGCCTTTCGTGCGCAGCACCCGATAGAAGACCGCCGCCCTGCTCGCAGCAGGCGATCGCCACTTGAGGTGGACGACCTTTCCGTCCGTCGTCGCTGCGATGCCGAGGGCGGCTGAAACCGGGACCAGGCTGTTCCCGAGCCGAACGGCCAGTCGCCCCTTGTCGTGAAGTCGAGGCGTGGCGGCGATCACGCCGAGTGGTAGGACGGCGAACACCACGACGGCGGCGGCGAAGGCGATGCTCAGCTTGCGGCCGACGAGTAGCGGCGAGGCTCGCACGGGCCTCGCACGGACGCGGGGCACGAGGAGGACGATCGCCGCCCCCAGCAAGAGATAGGCGGGAAAGGCCGGCATCAGGATGCGGAAGAAGCTCGCGTCGTCGATGGAGGCGGGAATGTAGGTGCCCTTGGCGAGCAGGAAGACGATGAACCAGCTCCCGATCAGCAGAAAGGCGCGGCGCGAGCGCGCGAGGAGGGCAATGCAGCCTGCGATCGGCAGCCATTCGATCACCCGCGCAACCCAGAAATGTTCGCGCAATGCGTCGAGCGACTGCTGAAGATGAGCCCAGCTGTTCAGGCTCGGGCTGTGAATCCGGTTGATCAGGCTCCCGAATCCGGAAGCGAGTCGCACCGGCTCAGCGGGTGCAGCGGCGAGCTCGCCGAGTCCGCGGTATTTCCAGAGCGCGAGCGTGAGTAGCGCCGGTGCGAGGCCGGCGGCGAAGACGGGCAGCGCCCGGCGTCGTTCCACGATCAGCAGCAGCGCGGGCGCGACGAGGAAGATCGAGTTCGACGGCTTGATCGCGATCGACCAGCCGGCCGCCAGCCCGGCAGCGGCGGCCGATTGCCAGCCGGACGACTCGAGCGTGCGGAGGCAGAAGAAGGCGCAGACCAGGAGCGCGACGGTGGCGGGGAAGTCCGGCACCGAGGTCAGCCCTAGGGCTTGGGGCAATGTCACCTCCGTGTACTTCTGGTGGTAGCCGGGCTCGACGAACACGATGCCGAGATACGGGACGACGATCCAGAGGAGCGCAGCGAAGTAGCCGAAGAGCCGGCCCGCGATGCGGCTGGCGATCCCGTATACGCACAAAAGCGCGACCGGCATCAGGATCACCGTGTTCAGCACCACGATCGCAGGGAGCGCGGAGACGAGGCTTGCGCCTGCGAACCACGAGACCGGCGCCAGCATGGTCGACCAGCCGTAGCCGACGTAGGCAGGCGGCAGGTGCCCATGCCCCAGCAGGTAGGCGCCGGAGTAATGCCAGAGCTGGTCCCCTCCGGCGTAGTAGAGCCAGCCGTTGTGCTTGACGGTCACTGCAAGAGCCAGCAGGGCCAGCCATTGCGCGGCCACGAGGGTGCCCAGCACGAAGGCGGGGCGGACCGTCGTCAGCAGCTCGACAGCCCTGCTGAGCCGCGCGCGGATCGCGTCGACAGCTGTGAGCGCCGGCGCGGCGGACGAGCTCACGCCTGCGCGCCGGCGGTCGCGCCGGCGTGCTCGCGGTACCACGCGATCGTCCGCTCGAGCCCAGCGCGGAGCGGTGTGCGCGCCTCGAAGCCGAAGAGCTCACGCGCGCGGCCGGCGTCGAGGCTGCGGCGAGGCTGACCGTTCGGCATCGACGTATCCCATTCGATCTCGCCCTCGAAGCCGGTGAGCTCCGCGATCTGCTCCGCGAGCTCGCGGATCGAGATCTCGACGCCCGTGCCGAGGTTGACCGGATCGGCGCCGTCGTAGCGCTCCGCGGCGAGCACCAGTCCCTCGACACAGTCGTCCACGTAGAGGAATTCCCGCGTCGGTGAGCCGTCGCCCCAGAGCGTGACGCGGTCGGCGTTGTCCAGCATCTTGCGGATCAACCCTGGAATGACGTGTGACGTCTCGAGGTCGAAGTTGTCGCGCGGCCCGTACAGGTTGGCGGGCAAGAGGAAGATCGAGTCGAGCCCGTACTGCTCTCGGTAGGACTGTGCACCGACGAGGATTGCCTTCTTCGCGACGCCGTAAGGCGCGTTCGTCTCCTCGGGATAGCCGTTCCAGAGGTCCTCCTCGCGGAACGGCACCGGGGCGAACTTCGGATACGCGCACACGGTGCCGGCGATGACGAGCTTGCCGAGGCCGTGCTCGCGCGCGAGCTCGAGGACGTGGGCGCCCATGATCAGGTTCGCGTACCAGAACCGGCCCGGATTCACGCGGTTCGCCCCGATGCCGCCCACCTCGCCCGCGAGGTGGAACACGCGCTCCGGCCGGGCGTCGGCGAACAGTCGCGCTGCGTCGTCCCATTTCGTGAGGTCGTAGTCCGCGCGCCGAGCGACATAGACATCGTGGCCGTCTGCTTCGAGGCGTTCGACGAGGTGCGAGCCGAGGAACCCCCCGCCGCCTGTGACGAGGATCTTCATGCGGGAGCGCGCGTCTGCGTCAGCCAGTCGACCCGGCCGATCCAGCGGGGGCGGTTCTCCGCAAACCAGGCGATCGTGCGGGCGACGCCATCCTCCCACGACACGTGGGGCTCCCAGCCGGTCTCCCGGTTGAGCTTCTCGTAGCCGACCCGAAGCGCCATGACCTCACTGGCCCCGGGCCGGTAGCGATCGGCCGTGGAGACGATCTCCCGGGCCTCCCAGTACCCCTGCTCGCGTCCCACACGGAGGATGAGCTCGGCCCATTCGCGCATGGAGACGTTCTTTCCCTGTCCGTAGACATAGAGGTCGCCCGGTATCCCGCGCGCGGCGACCATGAGGTGCCCGCGGACTCCGTCGGTGCAGAAGCAGAAGTCGCGCATCGGCTCGAGCTGCCCGAGCTCGACGGTCTCGCGCGTGAGGGCCTGAGTGATGATCGTTCCCGTGACGTAGCGCGGGTTCTGGCGTGGTCCGTAGTTGTTGAACATCCGCGTGACGACGCCGGGCACGCCGAAGGCGTCGTGGTAGTTCATGGTCAGGAAGTCCGCGGCGACCTTCGAGGTGGCGTAGATCGACTTCGGATTGATCGGGGAGCGCTCGTGGAGGATCAAGCCGCCCTCGTCGTCGAAGTCGTGATGGTGCGCCACGTCCTCGTGCACGTTCCCGTACTCCTCCGATGTGCCCGCGGTGTCGAACTTCTCGAGCTCCAGGCCGTTGTCGACGATCGACTGCAGCAGGTTCAGGGTTCCGATCGTGTTCGCCGTCACCGTTTCGTACGGGCGGTGCCACGATTCGCCGACGTGCGCCTGCGCGCCGAGGTGGAAGACGTAGGGCTTGTCGGGCGTGTGGAGCAGCTCTCTGACGAGGTAGTCGATCGACGTCTTGTCCGTCAGATCCGCGAAATGCACCTTGAGCTGCTCGCGCAGCGGGCCGATGTTGTTCAGCGCGCCGCTCGAGGTCGCGCGCACGAACGCATGCACGTTCGCCTCTAGTTGGACGAGTGCATCGGTGAGGTGCGATCCCATGAAACCGTCGGCGCCCGTGACCAGGCAAGTCCTGCCGGTGAAGAAGTCGCCGAAGTCCCGCCGGAGATCAGCGACGGCATCGTCCGTCCAGGTGGAGTCGTGTTGGTCTGCTTTCATGCAGCGGTGCCCGCCGACGAGCAGCCCAAGGGTAGCCCGGAGCGCGGCCGGAGTGCCGTTCGAAGCGGCGCCTTTACAGGCCTCTCATATGTGATCCTGAGCCTGGCCGCCGCGGTTGCGGGTGCCTTTTTGGCGCACAAGTTCGGCCGAAACCGTGAGACGGACGGCTTCATGGCCGCGTACGGCGTCTACCTCGTGCTCGTGCTCGGCGCCCAGGCTTTCCGGATGGTCGTCGTCCCCGACCTCACCCGCGCCGAAGCGGAAGGGCGGCTCGGCTCGGAGTTCCGAGCCTACGCGCTCGCTTTTCTGGCCGTCGCCGTTCCGGCGACGATCCTCACGGCGGCGTTCTCGCACTTCTGGGGCGAGTTGATCACCGGTCGGCTGCCGGCCGACTCGGCGGCGGTCGCCGCCAATGCACTGCCGTGGCTCGTGCCCGCCGCATTCGCCCAGCTGATCGCCGCGCTCGCCGCCAGTGCGCTCGCTGCGAAGGACAGCTACGTTCCGGCCGCTCTCGGCTTCGCGCTCGGCGGCGTCGGCGGCGTTGTCTTCTTCGTGCTAGCCGCGAACTCCCACGGTCTCATCGCGCTCGCGTGGGGGCTGGCGCTGAACGGCGCGATCGCGATCGGCCTGCCGATGATCGTGCTGCTCGTGCGCGGCAACAGACTGCGATTGCATCGAGGCGTTCCGCTCCGGCTCGGCCACCGGCTCTGGCGGCTCCTCTACGGCTCGGCCGTCCCGGTTGCTCTGCAAGGCCTCTACGTGATCGCGCTCCGCTTCGCCGCAGGCACTGGCGAGGGCAGCGTGACGAGCCTGTCGTATGCGTATCTGCTCGCGGCGACGTTCGTCAGCACGACTGCCTTCTCGCTTTCGCTCATCTCTGCGGCGCCGTTGACCCGGCGTGGTGTCGATGCCGAGAGCGCTGCGGATCACGTCGTGCATTCCGCCTGGGTCTCGCTCGCCTTCGTCGGTGCAGCTGCGGGGCTCGTCGCACTCGTCGGCGGGCGTGTCGTCACCGCCGTGCTCGGCGAAGCATTCTCGGGTCATGTCGGCGACCAGCTTGGGCGTCTCGTGGTGTTTCTCTCACCGTGGATGGTGGCGAACGCCGCGTTTTTGATCATGTATCCGCTGCTGTTCGTCATGCACCGGACACGACTGTTGATCCCGCTGGCCGTCGCTGCTGTCGTGGTCGACATTCCCATCTCGATCGCCGGCCGCGCCCTGTGGGGCCTGACCGGAGTGACGGTCGCCCTCGGTGTCTCGACGCTCGTCGTCGTGCTCGGTCTGATGGCTTCACTCTCGCCTCGCATGTTGGCCTTGACTGCGATCGGGCTCGGACGGCTTTCGATCCTCGTCGGTGCGGCAACCGCGCTCGCCTTCGGCGGCGCGTCGCTCGTCCTGGGTGCGGTGCCCGCGGCAGCGGCGGGGCTGGGGCTCTATGCCTTGCTGCTCGTTGCGATGCGTCAGCTCGGTTTGGCCCAGGCCTGGCACTACGTGCGCGCCCTCCACTGACAGGCGCACCCCGTACAATCATTCGAATGTCCGGGCCGGAGGCGAAAAACCCGGCGCCTGCAGGTATTTCCTCGCCGGAGGAGATCGACGTCGCCGCCCTGTTCGATCGGCTCCGCGAGGAGCTTCGACGTGGTGCCGTCCATGAGGACTCGCGCGGGGCCGAATACGCCTCGACCAGGGCGCTCGCAGAGCGGTTCTGGCCGGTTACGGCCGAGCATCCGGCCGGCGATGGCCTCAAGGGAGTGGTCAAACGCTTCCTCCGCAAGCTCATGCGCTGGTACGTCGAGCCCCTTGCCGCAGACCAGCGCGTCTTCAACGACTCCGTTCTGAAGCTCGTCGATGCCCTGTCGGAGCGGGCCGACGCTTCCACCGCCGCACGGGAACAGGCGGAGCGACTCGTGCTTGAGTTGCAGGAGCGGCTCGAGCGGCTCGAGCGGCGTGGCCTCGCCACGGGTGGCGCGCCGGCGCCCACGACGGTGGCGACACAGCCTGCCGCCTCCTCCGTTCCGGACTACTTCGCGTTCGAGAGCAGGATGCGCGGCAGCGTCGAGTCCATCCGCGAGCGCCAGCGGCGCTACGTCGACGACCTGCGAGAGGACGGGCCGGTGCTCGACATCGGCTGCGGGCGCGGCGAGCTACTCGGCCTTTTGCGGGAAGCCGGGGTGGAGGCGCGCGGAATCGACGCCGACGCGGACATGGTCGCGTACGCGCGCGGCGACGGCCTCGAGGTAGAGCAGGCCGACCTCCTCGAGTACCTCGAAGGATTGGATGCCGGCTCGCTTGGAGCGATCTTCATGGGTCAGGTCGTCGAGCACCTTCCGGCCTCGACGCTCGTGCGCGCCCTGGGGCTCGCCGCCGCGAAGCTGCGACCCGGCGGAGTTCTCATCGCGGAAACGATCAACCCGCTGTCACCGATCGCGCTGCGCAACTACTTCGCGGACCTAACGCATGCGCAGCCGCTCGTGCCCGAGACGCTCGAGCTGCTCGCGCGCCAGTCGGGGTTCGCGCAGACGGAGATCCGATTTCTCAACGAGCCCGCCGAGCGGCTGACCGAACCGGACGACCCGGTGATCGCCGCCAACGTCCGTCGTCTGAACGAGCTCCTGTTCGCCCCTCTCGACTACGCCCTCGTAGCGCGAACGGCCGCATGAGTCGCATCGGCGCCGAGACGTCCCGCCCGTGACACGGACACGTGACGTCTTTTCTCTTAGCGTGTCGGTGGGCGGGAGTGGTGGGACCCGGTCACTCGCGCGTGTGCCTCTAGAAGGCCGAACATGAGGATCGCCGTTTGCGCACCACAGGTGCCGTTCGCGCGCGGCGGGGCAGAGATCTTCGCGGACGATCTGGTCGGCGAGCTTCGCGCTCGCGGGCACGAGACCGACCTCGTGACCATTCCCTACAAGTGGTATCCGGGCGAGCGCGTGCTCTCCCAGGCGTTCCTGTGGCGGCTGCTCGACCTGAGCGAGTCCGATGGACGCCAGATCGAGCTCGTGATCGCGACGAAGTTTCCGTCCTACGCCGTCAGGCATCCGAACAAGGTCGTGTGGCTGCTGCATCAGTTCCGGCAGGCCTACGAGCTCGATCGAACCGAGCTCGGCCAGTTCGGCGAGAGCTCCGAGGAGCGCGCCACGCGCAGGGCAGTTCAGCGGCTCGATCGCGTGGCCCTGGGCGAAGCGAAGAAAGTGTTCGCAACCTCCGGCAACGTCGCCGACCGCCTGCAGCGCTCGACGGGAATCGCAGCGGAGGTGATGCCGCACCCGCCGCAAGCGCTGCCGTATCGCACCGAGAGCTATGACGACTTCGTCCTCTCGGTGGGCCGCCTCGACCGCGCAAAGCGCCATGAGCTGCTCCTCGATGCGCTGGCCACCGACGCGACGCTGCACTGCGTGATCGTCGGGGACGGTCCCGACCGTGAGCGGCTGGAAGATGTCGCGCGCAAGCATGGGCTCGACGGGCGCGCGCGTTTCACCGGCCGCATCGACGAGGAAGAGCTCGCAGGGCTCTACGCACGCTGCCTCGCCGTCTACTACGCGCCGGTCGACGAGGACTTCGGCATGGTCCCCTACGAGGCGTTCCTCGCCGAGAAGCCGGTCGTGACCACGACTGACGCAGGTGGACCGCTCGAAGTCGTCACCGATCGGACGACCGGGCTCGTGATCGAACCGCAGGCTGCAGCTCTTGCCGAGGCGTGCTCCTGGCTGCGGGACCATGTCGACGACGCGCGTGCCTGGGGACAGGCCGGAAAGGAGATCGCGCGCCGCGTGTCCTGGGACGAGACGATCGCGCGTCTGCTCGCGTGAGAGTCGCCTATTACTCTCCGCTGCCCCCGGAACGATCCGGGATCGCCGATTACTCCGCACTGCTGCTGCCCGCACTCGAGCGGCTGGTCGAGCTGACCGTGGTGCGGCGCGGACGGACGCGGCCCGTAGCTGCCGACGTCGCGCTCTACCACGTCGGCAACGATCCGGAAGCGCACGGTTGGATCGTCGATGCACTGAGACGCCGGCCCGGTGTCGTCGTTCTGCACGACTTCGTTCTGCACCACCTCGTCGCCGGACTGACGATCGGGCGGAAGGACGGACACGGCTATCTCGCCGCCATGGAGCGGGACGCCGGTATTCCGGGGCGCCTCCTTGCCCACGGCGTGCTCGACGGCCGCGTGTCTCCCCCGTGGGAGACCAGGCCCGACGAGTTCCCGCTGGCCGGCGAGGTGCTGGCCAATGCGACGGGCCTGATCGTTCACTCGCGCTACGTGGAAGAACGCGTGCGTGAGGCCGGCTACCACGATCCCGTTTGGCGGATCGAGCATCCAGCCTGGCCCTCGGCGGAGATCCGCTCCGCACCGATCGCGGGGCGTCCGCTTTTCGGCTGCTTCGGGCATCTGAACGCAAGCAAGCGCATCCCCCAGCTGGTCGAGGCCTTCAGCGTGGTACGAAAGCGCCATCCGGAGGCGAAGCTTCTGCTCGTCGGGCCCGCATCGCCGGGCTTCGACGCGGACCGGTTCGCAGCGGCAGGCGTCGAGCGCATCGGCTACGTCGAGGAGCAGGAGCTCTGGTCGCTGATGGCGGCATGTGACGCGTGCATCTCGCTCCGTTCGCCGACGATGGGCGAAACCTCGGGCAGCGCCATCCGCGCGCTCACGCTTGGACGGCCGCTCGTCGTCAGCGACCTCGGCTGGTTCTCAGAGTTGCCGAGCGAGGTCGCGCTGAAGGTGCCGGTGGACGCGGACGAGATCCCGTCGCTGGCGACCGCGCTGGAACTGCTCGCCTCGAGCGAGGCCACCCAGCTCTCGATGAGCGACGCGGCGCGCGCCTACATTGAGCGCGAGCACGACCTCGCGCATGTCGCGGAGAACTACGCGGCCGCGCTGGAAGAGGCCGCCGGTGGGACCACGGTCGCGGACGCAGTCGTTGCCGAGGTCGCGCAGGCCGCCGCCGAGATCGGCATCGAGCCGGGGACGACGTTCGCAGTGGAGCTCGCCGGCCGGCTCGACGACGTCGGGCTCGCCCGCAACGGGCGGCCGGATCCGGCTCCGCCGCCCAAAGCCGGTCTTCTTGCCCGCGTCCCGGTGTGGGCGTGGCTCGCCGGGCTCGTCGTCTTCTCAGCGGTCTTTCGCTACGGCCTGTCACGCCGCGTCGTCGCCCCGTGGATCATGGTGGACGAGCTCATCTACTCCGAGCTGGCCAAGAGCTTCGCGCAGACCGGCCACTTCCTCATCCGCGACGTGCACCACGGCGCGTACGGCGTTGTGTATCCAGCGCTGATCGCGCCGGCGTGGCGGGTTTTCGGTTCCGTGCAGGACGCGTACGCCGCTGCGAAGACGATCGGCTCGGTGCTGATGTCGCTGACCGCGATCCCGGTCTACTTCCTCGCGCGTCGAGTGATGACGCAGGCCCTCTCGCTGTTCGCAGCATTGCTGGCCGTCGCCGTTCCTTCGCTCATGTACACGGGCACCTTGATGACGGAAACGATCTTCTATCCGCTGTTCGCGTGCGTGGCGCTTGCCCTCGTGCTCGCGCTCGAGCGTCCCACCATCCAGCGGCAACTCGTGCTGTTCGGGCTCTGCGCGCTCGCGTTCCTGACCCGGTCGCAGGCGATCGTGCTCATCCCGGCAGTCGCGACGGCGCCGCTGCTCCTTGCGTGGCTGGACCGACGCCGGCTGCGAATGCTCGCCGACTTCCGCGTTCTCTACGCTGCGCTCGCCGCTGTTGTCGTTGCCGCGCTGGTCGTCCAGATCGCCCGCGGCCATTCGGTCTATGACGTTCTGGGCAGCTACAGCGTGACCGGCCACGCGACCTACAGACCCGACCAGGTTCTGAAGTGGGTCCTCTTCCACATCGCCGAGCTCGACCTCTACATCGGCATCGCGCCGTTCGCGGCTCTCGTGCTCCTGACTCTCATCGGCCGGTCGCTCGACCGCCCGCTCCGCGTCTTTCTTGCGGCCACGCTCCCGCTGACGGCCTGGTTGTTGCTCGAGGTCGGCGCTTTCGCGTCCGCGCTTTCGCCTCGCATCCAGGAGCGCAACCTCTTCTACGTCGCGCCGTTGTTCCTGATCGCTCTCCTGGCTTGGATCCAGCGGGGGATGCCCAGGCCTCCTCGTGCCACGGCGACCGCGGTGGTTCTCGCGGCCGCGCTGCCCGGAGCGATTCCTTACCACCGACTCATCGACACCTCCGCCGAGTCGGACACGCTCGCGTTGCTGCCGCTCTGGTGGCTCCAGCAGACGATCGTTGGCCTGGACACGATCCCGGTTGTAGTCGTCGCGGCCGCTGCGGCGATCGGCCTCCTCTTCTACTCGATCTCGGCGCGTTACGCGCTGGTCCTGCCGGCGGTCGTGCTCCTGTGGTTCGCGTTTGCGACGGAGCGAATCGAGCGCTTCGACCACGGCTTCCCGAAGGCGTCCGTCGGTGCGCTGTATCAGGGCATCACCGCACCGAGACGTGACTGGGTTGACGCTGCGGTGGGCCGCAACGCCGACGTGGCGTTCGTCTACCCCGGCACGGATCCGACACACCATCCGGACACGCTGTGGGAGAACGAGTTCTACAACCGCAGCATCGGTCCGGTGTACGACCTCCGGCAGCCGTCGATGGGAGGCCTCCCCGAGACCAAGGTGACGCAGCGGGCCGACGGCGTGTTGCTCGCCGACGGGAAGCCGGTGCGTCACGCCTACGTCCTGAGCGAGGAGAGCGTTCCCCTTGCGGGCGTCGTGGTCGCTCGCGACAAGCTGAAGGGAATGGCACTGCGGCGAACCGACGGCTTCCTGCGCATCGGTTACCGGGTGAGCGGCCTCTACCCGAACGACACCTGGTCCGGCAAACGCGTCACGTACACGAGGCTGCGCTGCACCGGCGGCGCGGTCACGGCGCAGCTGATGCGCGATCCCAACCTCGTCAGCGGTCCGCAGACGGTGCGGGCAGGCGGCAGGAGTGTGACGTTCCGTTCCAACGACGAGGCCTCGCTGACCGTCCCGCTCCGCCCGCGCAACGGCGTCTGCGTCGCGGTCTTCACGGTGAGCCCGACGGCGGTCCCCGGGCCCGCGGATCCGCGCGTCCTCGGCGTGCATTTCCTCGAGTTTCGCTACGCCGCTCCGTGAGGATCGCGTACGACGTCACGCCGCTCTCGCATCCGCGGACGGGCGTCGGCAATTACATCCTCGGCGCTTTGAAGGGGATGGCGGCTGCCGCGGACGGCTCGCACGAGCTCGTCGCTTTCGGTCCGGTGAGCATTCGCGGCCGGAACGTGCTGGACGCCGCTCTGGCAGATCTTCCCCTCGAGCGGAAGATCGTGACGGTGCCGTTCGGGCACGCCGCGCGCACGGCCTGGAGCAGGTTGGGACGTCCGCCGGCGGAACGCTTCCTCGGTCAGCTGGACGTGTTGCATTTCACGGACTGGATGGTTCCCCCTGGACGTCCGCGTGTCCGCGCCACGATGATTCACGACCTCGGCCCGCTGCGCTACCCGGAACGATTGCATCCACGCACCGTGCGCATGCACACGGCAACCGCTCGTGCAGCGGTCCGCTGCGACGTGGTCTTCACGAACGCGGAGTACACGGCGAACGACATCGTGGAACGGCTGCGGATTCCGCGCGAGCGCATCCGCGTCGCGTATCCCGGCGTCGACGCTCGCTACCGGCCCGTCGGCGAGCGACACGAGCATGGCAGGCCGTACGTGTTCACGACTGCGACCGAGGACTGGCGTAAGAACCGCGTCGTCGTCGAGGCCGCGCTGAGGCTGCGGGACGACGACCTCACGTTGCTCGCGCTCGGCGATGCGGGCCGCGGTTACGTCACCGACGAGCAGCTGCCCGCCCTGTACCGCGGTGCAGAGATCTTCGCGTACCCCTCGCGATTCGAGGGTTTTGGGATTCCGATCATCGAGGCGATGGCGTGCGGCGTTCCGTGCGTGGTCTCCTCGCACCCTTCGCTGGACGAGGCGTGTGGCGATGCGGCGGTTCGCGCCGATCCGGAGAGCCCGGAAGCGTTTGCCGAGGCGATCGGCCGAGCGCTCGCCGAGCGCGAACAGCTCGTCGCCCGTGGCCTTGCTCACGCGGCTCGCTTCGACTGGGTCGAAACGGGCCGTATTCATCTACAGAGCTACGCTGACGCGCTGTGATGCGCGTGGCGATCGACGTCTCCCCGCTCGCTCAGACCCGTGCGGGAACGGCGCGCTACCTGAAGGGCCTGCTGCACGAGCTCGAACGCCGCGACGACATCGCGGTCTCGCCCCGTTCGTTCGGAGGCACGAGCCGTTTGGCGACTCTCGCGCGTGACGGCGTCTGGTACCCGTTCCTGCTGGGACGGGAAGGCGGCGCCGACGTCCTTCACTGTCCGACGTACCGCGGCCCTCTTCGTTCGAGCGTGCCGCTCGTCGTCACGGTGCACGACCTTGCCGTGCTCCGGCACCCCGAGGCGTTCAACCGCTGGACACGGACGTACAGCCCGCGCGTCGTGCCGGCCGTCCTGCGTGCGGCGCAACGGGTGATCGCCGTCTCGCAGTTCACGAGGCGCGAGCTCGTGGAGCTGCTCGGAGTGCCGGACGAGAAGATTCGAGTCGTTCCGAACGCAGTCGGCGACGAGTTCACCCACGAGGGCCCCGCCGAGGACGGGGACTACGTCCTTGCCGTCGGAACGCTCGAGCCGCGCAAGAACCTCGACCGGCTCGCGGAGGCAGTCCGCCGGACCGATCGCGAGCTGCGTGTCGTCGGAGCGCGCGGCTGGGGCGGGGTCGAAATCCGCGGGGACGGTGTCCGGTGGCTCGGGGAGGTCGACGATGCCAAGCTCGCGCGCCTCTACCGCGGTGCGGCCTGTTTCGCGTATCCGTCGCTCTACGAGGGCTTCGGCATTCCCGTCCTTGAGGCGATGGCGTGCGGCGCTCCCGTGGTCACCACCCGCGGTGCCGCGATGGAAGAGGTCGCCGACGGAGCGGCCGTCCTCGTCGATGCTCGCGATCCCTCCGACATCGCCGCCGGCATCGAGCGCGCAGCCGCAGAGCGCGACGCTCTCGTCCCGCGTGGGCTCGAGCGGGCGCGCGCGTTCCGGTGGGACGCCGTAGCCGCGGCGACCGTCGACGTTTACCGGGAAGCGGCAGCGTGACCGACCGGCCGCTCGTACTCGTCGACGCGGACGTGCTCGGGCGTCGCCGAACCGGCGACGAGACCTATGTGACCCAACTGCTGCGCGAGCTCCCCGCCGTCGCGGCGGACTTCCGCATCGCCGCCGTGACGCGAGACCCGCAGCTCGTCCCTGACGGGATCGAGGCCGTGCGGCTGCCCGCCCGGTCGCAGGAACTGCGCATGGCGGTCGCGCTTCCACGTCTGCTGCGGCAGCTCCGGCCCGATGTCGCGCACTTCATCCACGCGCTGCCGCTCCACTGCCCGTCCCCGGCGGTCGTCACCGTGCAAGACCTGTCGTGGGAACGAGATCCGAGCGTCTTCGGCTTCTGGGACCTCGCGACCTTCAAGGTCTTCGTGCGGCGCGCGGTCCGAAAGTCCGAGCGCGTGCTCGCGATCTCGGAGCGCACGAAGCGCGATCTGATCGAGCTGTACGGAACGCCTCCGGAGAAGATCGTCGTCACGCCGCTCGCGCCCGATCCTGCATTCGTGCCCGCGGGTGAGCACGATTCCTTCCTTCTTTTCGTCAGCGCGATCGAGCCGCGGAAGCAGCCGCTGGCCGCGATCGATGCGGCCAACGCCGTCGGGCGTAGGCTCGTGGTCGTGGGGCCGCCGAAGGACGAGGAGCTCGCAGCCGAGCTCGAGCGCCGGGGCGCGGACGTGCGCGGTTACGTTCCGAAGGACGAGCTCGTGCGGTTGTACCAGCAGGCGGCATGCCTGGTGTTCCCGTCACGCTATGAAGGCTTCGGTCTGCCGGTCGTCGAGGCGATGGCCTGCGGGACGCCCGTCGTTGCGGCCCCCGAGCAGGCGATGCAAGAGGTCGCCGGTGACGCCGCGATCTTCACGGATGACCTCGCCGACGGTGTGCGCCGCGCGCTCGCGGACCGAGAGCGACTCTCTGCGTTGGGCCTCGAACGCGCCAAGAGGTTCTCCTGGCGCGAGACGGCACGGATCACCGCCGACGTCTACCGGAGCGTGCTCGCCGCGTGAAGGTCTCGGGCGTGTTCGTCGCCACCGGGCCGGGCGAGGCCGAGCTGCTGCAGACCTCGATCCCGGCGCTGCGTCCGCAGGTCGACGAGCTCGTCGTCGTGGCGAACGGGCCCGGAAGCCGTCCCGGAGACTTTGCCGGCGATGCGTGTGTGCTGGAGAACGACCGCCCGCTCGGCTTCTCCGCGAACGTCAACCAGGGCATCGAGGCGAGCTCCGGCGAGTACGTCGTGATCTCGAATCCCGATGCGGTTCCCGAGGCGAACTGCGTGCGCGAGCTGGTCGCGTTCGCCGACGCACGTCCGCGTTGCGGCATCGCGGGACCGAGGATGATCAATCCCGACGGGACGTTGCAGGCGTCGCGGCGCAGGTTCCCCACGCTCGGCGGAACGATCGTGCGGCGGACGCCGCTACGCTCGCTCTTCCCGCCGCTGCGCTGGCAGCGCCGCCACTACCTCCTGGATGCACCCGACGACGAACCGCTGCAGGTGGACACGATGTTGGGGGCATTCCTGCTCATGCGCCGCACGATGCTCGAAGAGATCGGCGGGTGGGACGCGGGCTACAAGCTCTACGTCGAGGACATCGACCTCAGCTACCGCGCGATGAAGGCCGGCTGGGAGCGCTGGTGGGTGCCGGAGGCCGTCGTCCACCACGAATACCAGGCGGTGATCGACAAGCACTTCTTCACACGCCGGAATCTCTGGCACTTGCAGGCGATGGTCCGCTTCCTGCGCAAGCACCCCGAGCGACTCTTCGCGCTCCGATGACCGCCGGGAAATACGACAGGCAGGCGGAACGCTGGTCCGAGACTGCGTACGGAGATGCGTCGGCGTATCTGGCCCACAGGGCAGAGCTGGTCGGCTCCCTCGGTCCTCCGCTCGAGCGGGGCGACTCGCTGCTCGACCTCGCGTGCGGAGACGGCGGCCTCGCGGATCATCTGCCGGACATTCGCTACACGGGCGTCGACTCGAGCTCGGAGATGGTGCGAGCCGGAGCAGAGCATGGCCGCAACGTCGTCCTCGGCGACCTCAACGACTACGAGCCGCCGGAGCCCGTCGCGGCCACCACGTGCTTTCGAGCGATCTACTACGCGACCGACCGGGCGTCGTTCTTCCGTCGTGTCGCTCGGTACACGGAGCGGAAATTCGTCTTCGACCTGAATCCACGTCAGTACCGCGTCGATGAGGTTCGCGCGGACCTACGGCTCGCGGGGTTCGATCAGTTCGAGCTCCAGCCGTTCTTCTCGCCCCAGCGCTTCGCGCTACCGCGCCCGTTCGTGATCGCGCTTCATGCGCTCGAGCGCACCGGGCCATTGGCGAGTCTTCTCCTCGCCGTTCGTTTCAGCTATTTGTGCGTCGCCTTCCGAGGTGGCAAGAAGACGTAGCTGACCTTCGCGCCGAGCTGGCGCCGGTCCGTCTGGTCGGACGACAGTTGCGCCGGAACGAACGTCGGCGTGATCGTCACCTCGACGCGGAAGCGAGGACCGGGCGCCTTCAGCCCGACGACGATCTGCTCTTTGCTGTGGATGTCGAACCGTTTCATGCCGGTCGGCTTGCCCAGATGCGGCTGCTTGTCGTCGCCGATGACGATTCTCCCGATCGCGACGGTGACGTGCCCCGTTTTGTTCGGGCCGCCCCAGGCTGCGCGTGAGACGACGACTCGAATCCGGCCGGCGCGATTGCCCTGCGTCGAATAGCGCGTGTAGGCACTGAACGCCCCCGTCCAGCCGTCGGAGTAGACGCCGACGACCGAGCCGCGCAGTCGCAACGGCGACGCGATCTTGACGAGCCGCCAGGGCTCGAGCCCGCCGCCGGCCTTGTGGAGGTGCGTCGCGACCGTCTTCCCGACCACTTCGATGCCTTGCTCCTCGACGACGTACGGATACCCCCAGGGGCCGCAGTGATTGTGGCTGCAGAGCGCGCCGTCTGACGCGCGGGGATCCGGCGTCAGGAACGGGCCCGGGCCCTGCGCGGTTCCGTCGAGGCTCCAGACCGCCTTGAGCGACCGGTTCCAGAATTCGGTCAGCCACTCCCCGTTCTGATCAGCCATCTGCTGGCCGATGTACAGCGTTGGCGCGCCGCGCGTGACGTCGTCGACCCAGGTGAACGGCGTGCGGATGTTGTCAGCGAAGCGGTCCGAGAAACGGTTGGAGCCGGAGGCGAACGCGATCTCGCCGGTCAGGTTCCAGCCGATGACCGCCACCCCGACCGCGACGACAAGCCACGTCGCTCCCCGGCCGACGAACCGGGGCGCGAGCAGCAGCGCGATCGAGAAGCCGAGCAGCGCGACCAGGCCGATCTTCGCACCCGTCGGATCGAGCTGGAGGTAACGGTTGGCCTGCTGCAGGATCGCGAGGCCGGGCGCATTGTACGAGAGGTCGAGTCCCATCTCGTACGGGGTCGTCAGGATGAGCGCGAGCACGAAGGCCGACGACAACGCGAGCGCGACGGGGTGAAGCCGCCGCCGCTCGAGCCACAACGCCGTCCCGGTGAAGAGCAGCGGCGCGAGAAAGATGAGGTTGCGCTCGTAGGTGTACGTCCCGAACGTGATCGAGACGTACGTCGACTTCACCGCCGTGTAGATGCCGAAGCAGACGATCGCGGCGAGCAGGACGCTGCGAAAGACGCGCAGCTCTCGGCGCGCCGCTTCGCCGGGTGCGCGCCAGAGGACGGCCAGTCCTGCCACCACGGGCAGCACGCCGAGCCCGATCGTCAAGGCGCCCGCCGCATTCAGGCCGAGGTCCAGCATCCGACCCTTGTAGAGGCGGGTCGTGTAGTTCCACTCGAGCGAGAGGTGACCGAGCACCGCGCTCACGATCACGGCGGCGCTGACGACGAGCGTCACGAAGCCGACCCAGTCCCACGCGCTCCAGGTCCTGCGCCAGCGGGCGACGTACTCGGATCGCCACAACAGAAAGATCCCGGCGAGCAGGAAGATGGGCGGAATCATCGCGAGCTCCCCGCGCACGAACGGCGCGACCAGAGACGCGATCACCGCCCCGGCGATCCACCAGCGCGACGGTGTGACAAGCGCGCGCAGGATCAGAAAGAGCGAGAGAGTCGACCAGAAGTACGCGAACGGCTCCTCGACGATCATCGACGAGTACGCGACTGCGGGAATCGCGGCAGACGCCGCCGCGACGAAGAGTGCCGGCCTTCGGCCCACGAACAGGCGGGCGAGCCCATACGCCGGGAACACGGTCGCCGTCATCACGATCACCGTGAGGTACTTCACCGTCGCGTATGCGGAGTGGAGGTTGTGGATCAGCCAAGCCGGCGCGAGCACGTACGTCCAGAGCGTCGTGAACGAGTACGGCTGTCCGCGCCGCGCCGCGTGGCCCGTGTCGGCGATCGCGCGCGAGAGCTGTGTGAGCTCCAGTTCGTCGCCGAAGAGCCAGGGCGTCTTGTGCGCCCAGGCCTGGATCATGTAGACGATCGCAAGCCAGAGAAAGATGCTGAGCAGGGGGACGGCCGCCAGCAGGCGATCGACCAGCGTTCGCTCCGCCGGCGTCGTCCGCGCGGTCACAACAGCCATTCGCGAGTCAGTCGGCGGTTGCGCCGAGCACGGCGCGAGGATCGAGGTCGGTATCGCGCCGGACGAAGCGACAAGGCACCTGCGCAAGCGTGCAGGCGTCGATGACCAATCCGAGGCGCTCGCGCGGAGCGTCGGGAATGGTGACGAGAACAGCGTCTGGCTGCGCGCGCGAGAGGATTCCCTCGATCTCGTCGGTGCTGCCCAGCACCGGCACACCTTGCAACCGCCGCCGCGAAAGCCGCGGATCGTCGTCCACGAAGCCCACGACCTGTTCGCCGGCGGTCTCGCGTAGCTCACGCAGCAGACTGCGGCCGCCCCGACCGGCGCCGACGATCAGCGTCCGGTGACGATCGGCGCGTCCGGTGAGCGCGGACATTCCGCGTACGAAGGCCCGCTCCCAGAAACGCGAGGCGCCGACGAGCACCGTGCAGACGAGTGCGTCGATGATGAACACGCTCCGCGGAAACGGGCCCCAGACCTGGGTCGCATCCAGAATCAGGTACGCCGCGACCTCCGACACCACGACCGCAGCGACGATGCTGGCCGCGTCGCGTGCGCCGGCGTAGCGCCAAACGCCCCGGTAGAGGCCGAACGGGATGAATGCGAGGTAACGAACCGCGAGCACGACGGCGATCGACACGAGGAAGATGTGCCGCTGGTACGGACTGCCGCTCCCCTGGATCCGCAGGTAGTACGCGACCGCGAAGGAGGCGGTGATGAGCGCAAAGTCGACGATCGACTCGATCAGCCGGCGCGGATTCACGACGAAGGTGCGCAGCCAACTCTGGTCGCCGGAGAAGCTCGGCGCGCGTTCCGCGTCGGAGAGTCCGCTTGCGAACTGGACGAGCAATGCGAACGTGAGGAGGACGCCGATCAGCGTCACCCAGGCGTTGTCCAGCACCGCGTAGGCGAGGCTGGTCGTTCCGAGCGCGGCGGAGATCACCGCGAGCAGGACGACGGCCCGCTTCTCTGAGAGACCGTGATAGACGAGCCGGTGCGAGGTGTGGTCGCGTCCTCCCTGGTAGACAGGCCGCCCATCGAGCAATCGCACGATCGTGACCAGCGTCGTGTCGAGAATCGGGACGGCGAGGACCAGGATCGGGAGCATCAGGGTCGCGACGGTTGTGCCGGCCACCTTCCAGCTCGCGGTCAGCCCGAGCGCGCCCAGCGCGAACCCCAGCGGCTGGCTGCCCGAGTCGCCCATGAAGACCGCCGCCGACTTGCCCAGCCGGAGGTTGAAAGGCAGAAAGCCGACGCACGCAAGCGCGAGCGAGAGGGAGAGCACCAGCACCGCGTGGTTCTTGTGCACGGTGATCGCGTCGATCGCGAAGAACGTCGCCGCGATCCCGGCCAGCGTCGTCGCGAGCCCGTCCATGTTGTCGAGCAGGTTGAACGCGTTCGTCATCCCAACGAGCCAGATGAGCGCGACCACTCCAGCCAGGAAGTCGTTCGAGATCAATCCGGAGATCGTCAGCCCGTTGAAGATCACCAGGACGGCGGCCGCGATTTGCGCGGCGAGCTTCGGGATCGGACCGAGCGAGAAGAGGTCGTCCAGCAATCCGGCGACAAAAAGGATCGCGCAGCCGCCGAGGATCGCCAGGAGCTCCCGGTTGGCGGGGGCCGCATCGACTGCGACCGCAAGCCCGACGCCGGTGAGGAGGCCCACGAAGATCCCGATCCCACCGAAGATCGGCGTCGTTCGCTCGTGCCAGCGGTCCTCCCGCGGCGCTGCAGCGAGGCGGGTTGCAAGGGGGGTGCGAAGCAGCAGCCAGATGGCCGCGGACGCGGCTGGAAATGCAGCGATCGCCGCGAGCGCCTTCACGGAGCTGAAGCGTAACGAAGGGCTGTAAGAAGCATGTGAGGCCACCTCTAGACTAGGCCGCGGCCATGACGACGGTATACGGCGATCTCGTCCGCTACCGCGAGTTGTTCGGGAACCTCTTTCGCCGGGATGTCCAGGCGAAATACCGGGGCTCGCTCCTCGGTCTTGCCTGGACGCTCGCGAATCCCGTCCTCTTGATGGCGGTGTACCTGTTCGTGTTCTCGGTGCTCTGGAAGACGCAGTTCGGGTCAGAAGGGCACTACGCGCTCTTCCTCCTCGTGGGGCTTTCGGCGTGGATCTTCTTCGCCACCTCGGTGCAGTCCGCGTCCAGGTCGATGCTCGACAACGCCAATCTCATTCGCAAGACGCGTTTCCCGCGCCAGCTGTTGCCGCTGGCGGTCGTGGCGACCCAGCTGATCAGCTTCGCCGTCATGCTGATCGTCCTGCTCGCGGTGAACTTCGCGCTGTTGCCGCGCGTGCGAGCAACGGAGTGGCTTGCACTGCCGCTCGGGCTCGCGGTCGTGGCGCTCACGTGCGGCCTCGCACTCGCCGTCGCCTCGATCAACGTGCTCTTCCGCGACGTCGAGTTCCTCGTGTCGGCACTCCTGCTGCCGCTCTTCTTCCTGACGCCGGTGCTCTATCCGCTCAACAATCCGCAGATCGCCCGGCGCGACTGGGTCGTCGGGATCATCCACTGGGGGAACCCGCTCTCCCCGCTGATCGAAGCGCTGCGCGCCCCGCTGTTCTACGGCCGCTTGCCCGGTCTCGGCGACACGATCTACACGATCGTGGCCGCGGTCGCTGCCCTCGCGCTCGGCGCCTACGTCTTCAACCGCGTCGACGACCAGATCGCGGTCGAAGTGTGAGTCGGGAGGAGATCGCCCGTAAACCCGGAGCGGGCGTGAAACGGGCGCGCGGGCGGAGCCCGCACGCCCTCTATGTCGGCTTACGCGAGCGAAGCCTCAGTCGAAGTCTGATCCGGGCGTCGTAGACCCACGGCTCGTCGCCCTCGGGCTGCCAGGCCGGGAGGCCCGCGACCTCGGTGTTCGGCACGAGTGGAGGGAGCAGGGAAGGCAGGACGAGTGGATGCGCGAACGCCGGGTTGCGTCCTCCGCCCGGCTCGTATGGCTCGAGCTCGGCGGACGGTCGCCGCGTCTCGATCGACCCGCCGACGGCTGCGTAGCCCTCCATGTGTGCCGCGTAGACGCGCTCCTCCCAGTCGGGTGCGAGATCGGCATTCGGCGGCAAGGGCGCGCGCGCCGCGGTGGCATCGCGTGGCGCGACCTCGACGTCGACGTGGGGCGAATAGTTGCCGAGCTCGGCGAGCCAGAAGCGCTGCTCGTCGACGAGATCGAAGGCGAGGCGGTACGGCCCCGGTGGGATCGGGCCGCGCAGGTCGAACGTCCGGTCGACGCGCTCCCCGGGCGCTGCGCTCACCTCGTAGCGGAGCCCGTCCCAGAGGATCGGATTGTCGCGCTCGTCGAGCCAGTGGTACGAGAGATTGAGGCCGCGCCACGCGGCTGTGCCCGCGTTCTCCAGCTGAACGCGCGCCCGGGTCAACGCGCCGGCCTGCGGGCGGTCGAGCTCGTAGCCGAGCCACCGCACCGCGAGCGGGCCGGCGGGGACGGGATGGTCACCGACTGCTTCCAGAGCCGGACTAGCCTACGTGGCGTGGAACCGCTTCTCGTGAGGGCGTGCCGGCGCGAGCCGGTCGAGCGTACGCCGGTCTGGTTCATGCGCCAGGCGGGCCGCTCGCTCCCGGAGTACCGCGAGCTTCGGAAGCGCTACGGGCTGTTCGACATCGTCGCCCAGCCCGAGCTTTGCGCCGAGGTGACGCTGCAGCCGGTTCGCCGTCACGACGTCGACGCAGCCGTGATGTTCACGGACATCATGTTCCCAGTCCTCGGCATGGGCGTCGAGGTCGAGCTGGTCGAGAACGTCGGCCCGGTGATCTCGTCGCCAATCCGGACCCGTGCCGATGTGGACGGCCTTGTCGTGCCCGAGCCGGACGAGTCCGTGCCAACGACTCTCGAGGCCGTGCGGCTCGTGCGCGCAGCTTTGCGCGACGACCAGGCTGTGATCGGCTTTTGCGGTGGCCCGTTCACGGTCGCGGGCTACCTGATCGAGGGGAAGCCGAGTCGCGAGTTCGCGACCGTCAAGGCGATGATGTACCGAGAGCCCGAAACGTGGCACGCGCTGATGGATAAGCTCGCAGACACGTTTGCGCGCTACGTCGCGGCGAAGGCTCGAGCCGGTGCGGACGTGATTCAGGTCTTCGACTCATGGGTGGGTGCGCTGTCGCCTTCTGACTATGAGGAGTTCGTCGCGCCGTACTCGGCGCGCATCCTCGCCGCGGTCGACGTCCCGACGATTCACTTCGGCACGGGCACTGCGACTCTGCTGTCGTCGATGGCTGACGCGGGTGGTGACGTGATCGGGCTCGACTGGCGCATCTCGCTCGATCGGGGCTGGGCGGAGGTGGGCGAGGAGCGCGGCGTGCAGGGCAACCTCGATCCCGCGGTGCTGCTCGCCCCCTGGGAGCGAATCGAGTCCGAGACGCGCGCTATTCTCGCGCGTGCCGGAGGGCGGCCGGGTCATGTATTCAACCTCGGGCACGGTGTGCCACCCAATGCAGACCCGGCTGTTCTCGGGCGTCTGACGGAGTTCGTGCACGAAGCAACCGTGGAAGCGCGCGTGTGAAGGCTTCGGTCGTGCTGATGGCGTACGGCTCGCCGGAGCGACTGGCTGACGTTCCGGCGTACTACTCCGACATCCGCGGCGGCCGCCCCATTCCCCCGGAGCTGATGGAGGACCTCGTCGAGCGGTACCGCAGGCTTGGGATCGAGGACGGGTCGCCGCTCAACGCGATCACCGAGGAGACACGAGCGGCACTCGAGCGCGAGCTCGGCGACGTGCCCGTTTTCATCGGCATGAAGCACTGGGCGCCGCGCATCGCCGAGGCCGCGGACGCCGCCGTTACAAGCGGCGCCGAAACGGTGGTCGGCCTTGTTCTTGCGCCGCACTACTCGTCGATGTCCATCGCGGGCTACCGGGAACAGCTCGAGGCCGCGCTCGGCGGCCGAGCCGAGCTCGCGTTCATCGAGAGCTGGCACGACGAGCCGGGCTTCGTCGACCTGCTGGCGGAGCGTGTCCGTGGAACGGACGCGCACGTCGTCTTCACGGCCCACTCTCTGCCGGCGCGCATCCTCGATTCGGGCGACCCGTACAAGGACCAACTCCTCGAGACCGCCCAGCTGGTCGCAGAGCGCGCAGCGCTCGAGACATGGTCGTTCTCGTTCCAGAGCGAGTCCCACACGGGCGAGCCGTGGCTCGGCCCCGACATCCTCGACCACCTGCGCGAGCTGCACGGCGGCGGGGTTCGCGAGGTGCTGGTCTGCCCGATCGGGTTCGTCGCCGACCATCTCGAGATCCGGTGGGATCTCGACCACGAGGCCGCCGAGCTGGCCGACGAGCTCGGGCTCGCTTTCAGGAGGATCGAGATGCCGAATGCCGACGCGGCGTTCGTCCAGGTGCTCGCAGGGCTGGTGCGACGGGCGCTCGCGGTACCCTCGGAAGCGTGACCCGACCGGGCGAGATCGTCGCAGAGCACGCCTCGCGGCACTTCAAGGTCTATCCCCGCGAAGCGAGGCGGTTGAAGGATGCGATCGTCGCGCGCCGCCGTTCGCAGCCCACAGAGGTGCGAGCGTTGCGCGACGTGTCCTTCCACGTCGATCCGGGCAGCGCGATCGGGCTCGTCGGACGCAACGGCTCCGGCAAGACGACGCTTCTGCGGCTGCTCTCCGGGATCATCAAGCCCAGCTCCGGCAACGTCGAGGTCGGGGGGCGCGTCGGTTCGCTGCTGGAGCTCGGTGCGGGCTTCCACCCGGACTTGACCGGCCGGGAGAACGTGTTCTTGAACGGCTCGATCCACGGTCTCAAACGTGTTTACGTTCGCGAGCAGCTGGATGAGATCGTCGCGTTCGCCGGGCTCGAGGAGTTCATCGACCTGCCGGTGCGCACCTACTCGTCCGGGATGTATATGCGACTTGGTTTCGCGATCGCAGCGCACATCGACGCCGACGTCCTGTTACTCGACGAGGTCTTTGCGGTCGGAGACGAGCAGTTCCAGCGCAAGTGCTTCGGCAAGATCTTCGAGTTCAAGCAGCGTGGGGGGACGATCGTGTTCGTCTCGCATGACGCAGCGGCGGTGGAGCGCCTCTGCGACCGCGCCGTTCTGTTGCGTGATGGACAGGTTGAGTTCGACGGGCCGACGCACGACGCGATCGTCCGTTACCGGCAGCAGCTCGCGGGCGAGGTCGACCCGGCGGAGCGCGGCGCGGGCCTGAACGAATGGGGAAGCGGCGAGGTGCGGATCGAGAGCGTGGAGCTCGTCGGTCCGGACGGCGAGCCACGCACGCAGTTCCTGGCGGGCGAGCCGCTGACGCTCCGGCTCCGGATCGTGGCGGCGCAGCCGATCGCTCCCCCGAGGCTGTCGTTCGAGTTGCGAGATGCGTCCGGCCTGCTCGTCGCGGGCTCGGGGCGCTCGACTGCCGAGCTCGGCTGGGATCAGGAGACGACGGAGCTCGGGGCCCGCTTCGACGTCGAGCAGTTGCCGCTCTCGGACGGACGCTTCCAGCTGCGGTTGGGCCTTACCGACGACACGGGTGAGCGGCTCTACCACTGGCTCGACAATGCGCTCGCCTTCGTCGTCTACCCGGCCGGGGAGGAGCGCGGCGTGGTCCGGCTCGAGGGCCGCTGGACGGGGGAGGAGATCGGCGCGCCGGCGGAAAGGGTCGCGACGTGAGCTCGCGCACGTGTCCGGACTGGCCGAAGCTGATGGAGTACGCGCCCGACCTGCAGTTCAAGCACTACACGGTGGCCGAGGCAAAGCTTCCCGGCGAAGCGCTGATGAACATCCCCGACGTGAAGCTCGAGTCAGTCGCGATCTGCTGCGACCTCGAGCGGCATGTCTTCTATGCAGCGCACACGGACCCAGAGGTCGCCGAAGCCCTCCGGGCCACGCATTGGTTCGAGCTCGCGGAGTGGACGTCGAGCGGCCCCGGCATGGCGATGGGCTAATCCTCACTCTCGGCACAGTTTCGTCACGCCGGCGTCTTCCTTTGGGGGTCAGACCCGTAGACGGGTCCCCGCTGGACGGGGATTCTGTGCCAAGACGGTGTCGGGAGTGAGCCGCATGTCGCCTCGCTCGGGCCCGATCCTGCCTTTCGGCACAGATTCGTGACGCCGGCGTCTTCTTTTGGGGTCAGACCCGTCGACGGGTCCCCGCTGGACAGGGATTCTGTGTCTAGATGGTGACGGGAGTGGGGAGCGGCTCGCCTCGCTCGAACGCAAGGATGTTGTCCACGACGATGCGCGTCATCGCTTCGCGCGTCTGACGCGTTGCGCTGCCGAGATGCGGCGTGAGGACGACGTTCGGGAGCACCAGCAGCTCTGCCGGAACATTCGGTTCGTGCGCGAAGACGTCGAGGCCCGCGCGGAGGCGCCCCGAGACGAGCTCCGCGACGAGCGCCGGCTCGTCGACGATCTCGCCGCGCGCCGTGTTGATGACGCATGCGCCGTCACGGAGCAATGCCAGGCGGCGTGCATCGATGAGGCCACGCGTCTCGGGAGTCAACGGCGTGTGGATGCTCACGAGATCCGATTCAGCAAGCAGCTCGTCGAGCTCGCGGTACTCGCCGAGTTCCGTCTGCGCAGGCGTTCGTTGCGTGTAGAGCACGCGCAACTCGAAGCCCTGGGCGCGCCGGGCCACCGCCTGCCCGATGCGCCCGAGCCCGACGATGCCGAGGGTCGAGCCCGTCAATTCCTCCGCCAGGAAGCCCGCGGTCCACTGCGCCGTCCACTCGCCGGAACGAACGTGCGCGTCGCCTTCCACGAGCCGCCGCCGCGCGGCCAGGATCAGCGCAAACGTCAGATCTGCAGTCGCGGCCGAAAGCACGCCGGGCGTATTGCTCACCGCGACGCCGCTGCCGGCGAGCTGCTCGATTCCGAGCCGGTCGTACCCGACGCTGTAGTTCGCGACGAGCCGCAGCCCCGGCAGGAGCTCGAGCGGCACCGGCTCGTTCGCGACGACCAGCGCCTCCACTTCGGGGCGAGGCGACGTCAGCTCGGCCAAGGGCTGCACCTCGACGTCCGCAAGCTCGTCGAAAGCGGGGCCGGGGTACTTCCGAGTCGAGAGAACCTTCAAGGGATGAGTCTCCCATGCCGAAACGACAGGCGATGAAGGTCAGACTCGCAGCGACCCTTGCGGTGACGCTCGTCGCGATCGCCCTTCCGTCCTCCGCGAGCGCCTTCCGCCTCGAAGGTGGACGCTGGCCCACGGCGACGATCACGTACTACAACGAGATCCCGGCCTACGCCTGGGCGGTCGACTCCGCCGCCTACGCGTGGAACACGAGCGGCGCGCGGGTGAGGTTCCTGAAGAGCTCACGCCGCGACGCCAAGGTGCTGGTCGGCATCCGCTGGTTCAGGGCTGCCGGCGACGCCAACATCCAGCGCACCAACGGTCGCTTCGTCGCCGCGAAGGTCGGGATTCAGAATGGCCAGGATCGCTACACGATGGCACTCGTCGTCGCGCACGAGCTGGGACACGTGCTGGGCCTTGGCCACGAGGACCGGGTCTGCGCCACGATGAACTCGTATCTCGTCGACAACCATCCGGAGCACTGCGCCGCGGCTCCGGCGGGACAGTGGGTCTGCCGTCTCCTGCGTGCGGACGACGTGCGCGGAGCGGTGCGGCTCTACGGCGGAATCGTCCGGCCTATTCGCGGCCCCGAGTTCTGCAGCCAGTAGTCAGCGCCGTCTGGCGAGCACGTCGTTGAGCGGCCGCGTGTTGACGACGTCGGCCGCAGCGGCCCAGCCGCGCCGCGCCGTGTGCACGGCGAGCCGCATGTTGCCGAGGCCGCGCACGGAATGCGCATCGGTCGAAACGACGATCGGGACGCCGGCCTCGATCGCAAGCCGGATCTCCGGGCCGGAGAGATCGAGCCGGTCCGGCAGCCCGTTCGTCTCGAGCGCGACGCCCGTCTCGAGCGCCACCTCGAAGGTGCGCTCGAGATCGAGGGCATTCGGCGGACGGTGATTGATGATCCGGCCCTTCGGATGGCTCAGCGCGCGCACTGCAGGATGTCGCATCGCCTCGGTGACTTTCCGCGTCAGCTCGTCGCGCTGCTGCCGCTGCCCCGCGTGCAGGCTGAGCTGCACCCACTCGAGCTCCGCGAGCACGTCGTCGGGTAGATCGAGCCCGCCGTCGGCCCGGATGTCCACTTCGGTCCCACGCAGCACGCGAAACGGCGCGAGCTCATCGTTGACCGCAGCGATCTCCTCTCCCTGACGGCGGAGATCGTCGGCGTCGAGACCGGGAACCACGCGCACGTTCGGCGTGTGATCGCAGATCGCCACGTACTCGTAACCGAGATCGCGTGCCGCCGTCGCCATCTCGAGGATGGTCGCTTTGCCGTCCGACCAGGTCGAGTGCATGTGGAGGTCGCCGCGGATGTCTTCGCCCGTCAACAGCGGCGGCGGCTGACCACGGAACGGTTGCTCGCGCAGCTCCGGTGGGCACCACGGAACACCGAGCTGCGCATAGACCGCCTCCTCGTCCGGTCCGGGCGGTAGCTCGCCCAAGGCTGCGACGTATGCCTCTGTGCCCGTCGCGACGAGCAACTCGGTGCCGAAGCGCGCCGGTTCCGCAACCACGAGCTCGACCGGAACGCCTTCGACCGTCACGCCGACAGCGCGGCGCTCGCTGCGCTCCAGCGTGGAGACGATCGACGGCAGCGCTTCGAACGCGTCGATCACCGGCCCGGGCCGGCTCGCCGAAGAAACGACAGCGAAGGCGAACGAGACGTCGGCCCAGCGGCGGGGATCACCCGCGACCTCGCCGCCCACCCCGGCCGCGATCTCCTCGAGCAGCGCCCGCGCCCGATTCAGAGTCATTCCCTTCACCGGCTGCGGCTTCCCCTCGCGCTCGAGCGCGGCCAGCAGGCGCTGCTCCGTCTGCGGACCGATGCCGGACACCGAGGTCAGCCTGCCCTCACGCGCAGCCGCCCGAAATTCTTCGGCCGTGCTGACACCAAGCGCCTTTCCGATCTCGACCATCCGTTTGGGCGCGACCCCGAGAAGGCGGCCGAGCCCGATCAACTCAGGCCGCACCGCGTGCTGGAGCTCGTCGAGCTCGGCGATGTGCCCTGTCTCGACGAGCTCGCGCAGGCGCGTCGCGATGCCGGGCCCGATCCCCCGCAGCTCCTCGACGCGGCCGGCGGCGACGAGCTCGACGATTGGCGCCTTCGTCTCGCGGATCGTCTCGGCCGCTCGCCGATATGCGCGTGACGTGTAAAAGCTCGAGCCGGAGAGGTCGAGCAGCGCAGCGAAGAGATCCAGCTGCTCGGCGATCGCCGCGTTGTCAGGGGAGTTCGGCATGCTCGGGTTAGTCTTGCTGCGTGACGATGTACGTCATTCCATATCGCATCGGAGGCAAGACGCGGCTGGGCGACCCCGAGCTCGCGCTCGCCATGCTCGCCGACGTCAGCGACGCGGTGAACGGGCTCGCCGAGGAGGCGCTCGTCATCGACGGGCCGGGCGGGCAAGGCGAGGCCGTGGCGGGCACATTGGCAGCTCATCGAGGGCCCGTGACGATTCTCAATGCCGACCTTCCGTGCGTGACGAGCGCTGAGATCGAGAAGCTGACGGCAGCCGCGCCGGCGCTCGTTGCAGCGCGCGACGGGACCACCAACGCTCTCGCGCTTCGCGATGTCGGGGACTTCAAGCCGCTTTACGGTCCCGGGAGCGCTGCTCGATTCGCCGAGCAGCTGGGTGCGATCGGATTGGACCTGCCCGGGATGCGCGACGACGTCGATACCTGGGACGACGTCGAGCGCGTGCGCGATCGAGTCGGCAAGCACACCCGCACGTATCTGAACCAGCTGGCCCGCACGTGAAGGTCGCAGTCCTCACCGGGGGCGTCGGCGGCGCACGCTTTCTGCGTGGGATCGTCGCTGCGGTCGATCCAGCGTCCGTCACGGCGATCGTGAACGTCGGCGACGACCTCGAGGTGCTCGGCCTCTCCATCTCGCCTGACCTCGACAGCGTGCTCTACGCGCTCGCCGGCCTTGCTGACGAGGAGCGCGGCTGGGGCAGGGCGGACGAGACGTGGAACGCACTCGGGACCGTCGAGACGCTCGGCGGCGAGTCATGGTTCCGGCTCGGCGACCGGGATCTCGGGCTGCACGTCGTCCGTACGCAAGCGCTGAACGAAGGCACGCCGCTGTCCGCGGTGACTGCGCGACTTGCCGCTGTTCTCGGCGTGGAGGCGACGATTCTTCCTGCGACCGACGAGGTACTGCGGACGTGG
Source organism: Gaiellaceae bacterium (assembly GCA_036824055.1). GTDB lineage: Bacteria > Actinomycetota > Thermoleophilia > Gaiellales > Gaiellaceae > 3-1-20CM-4-69-9. The sequence continues at coordinate 154,578 of DAITAW010000001.1, forward strand.
CTCGACACGACGAACGGGAGCTTCGCCTTTCAGGAGTGGTTCGTCGCGCGCGCACACCGCGATCCCGTCGACCGGGTCCGCTTCGCAGGCGCAACGGATGCGCAGCCCGCGCCCGGCGTGCTCGACGCACTGCACGAGGCCGACCTGATTCTCATCGCGCCGAGCAATCCGTTCGTCTCGATCGGTCCGATCCTCGCGGTCGAGCGGATCAGATCCGCGTTGGAGCGGCGCCGTGTCCCCTGCGTTGCGGTGAGCCCGCTCATCGGCGGCCTCGCCGTCAAGGGCCCGGCTGCGGCGATGCTGCAAAGGCTGCAGGGCGGGACGACGGCCGCGCACGTGGCGAGCTGTTACCCCGGCTTGATCGATGCGATCGTGATCGACGAAGAGGACGCGGCCGACGCCGACGCCGTCTCGGCTGCGGGTATCAGGCCGATCGTGACCCACACGCTCATGCGCGACGCGGCCGCACGGAGGCGCCTCGCCGAAGCTGCACTCGACGCGGTCGCATTCGCATGAAGGTCGCGATCATCGGAGGCACCGGCGCGTTCGGTCGTGCGCTCGCAAAAAGACTCCACGAGGTCGGCAAGGACGAAGTCGTCGTCGGCTCGCGGGACGCCGAGAGGGCGGAGGCGACCGCGAAGGAGCTCGGCGTCGCGGGCGGCCTCAACGGGGATGTCGTCGCGGGCGCAGACCTTGTCGTCCTGGCCGTCAAGTCGAACGGCACGCTCGAGACGGCGAGAGAGCTCGCGGCGGCGATCGGCACGATTCCCGTCCTCTGCGTCGCCAGTGACCTCCGCTTCACCAAGGAAGGCGTCCTCCCCGGCCGACATCAGGGGTCTCTGGCGGAAGAGGTCGCGCGGATCGTGCGCGCACCGGTCGCTTCGGGGTTGCAGTCGTTCGCTGCCGCGAACCTGGCCAACGGAGATTCCGGCGACGCCCTGATCTGCGGTGGGGCCGATCGTGCGAAGGAGCTCTCCCTCGAGCTCGCAGGCCGATTCGCCGATCGTGCCATCGATGTCGGCCCGCTCGAGAACTCGCGTGCACTCGAAGGGATGACCGCGGTGATCCTGAACGTGAACAAGCGTTACAAGGCGCACGCAGGCATTCGCTTGACGGGATTTCCCTGAGCGGCGAGCTGCGCATCATCCCGGTCACAGGCCTGCCGGAGATCGAAGAGGGGGACGACCTTGCCGAGCTCGTCGCCGCGAAGGTCGAGCTCGAGGACGGCGACGTGGTCGTGCTGGCGCAGAAAATCGTGTCGAAGTCCGAAGGCCGAATCATCGCTCTCGCCGGCATCGAGCCCTCGCATCGGGCGCGAGAGATCGCAGGTGACGACGAGGACCCTCGCCGCGTCGAGGTCATCCTGCGTGAAGCCGCACGCGTCGTGCGAGTCCGGCCGCCGCTCGTGATCGCAGAGACGACACACGGCTTCATCTGCGCGTCGGCAGGCGTCGACGCTTCCAATGCGCCCGAGCCGGACACGCTCGTCCTGCTCCCTCACGATCCCGATGCATCCGCGCAACAAATCCGTGACCGCCTCCGCGGGCTCACGGGCCGCGAGGTCGCGGTTCTCGTCACCGACTCGTTCGGCCGCCCCTGGCGCCAGGGAACGATCGACGTCGCCCTCGGCGCAGCCGGGCTGGAAGTGCTGCGCGATCTACGCGGAACGCGTGACCGCGTCGGCTACGAGCTGCACTCGACGATGATCGCGACGGGAGACGAGATCGCGAGCGCGGCGGAGCTCGTGATGGGGAAGGCCGACGGCGTTCCGGCGGCAGTGGTCCGCGGCCTCGAGGTCGCAGGCGATGGACAGGCGCGCGACCTCGTCATTCCCGAGGAAAGAGACTTGTTCCGCTAGCTCGTCTGTCAAATAGGCTGGCCGCGGTGCCCGGTCTCCGCAAATCAGACGTCGATCCCGACCCGCTCGAGCAGTTTCGACGCTGGTACGCAGAGGCAGAAGCAGCCGGATTGAAAGCGCCACAGGCAATGGCGTTGGCGACGGCAACGGCCAACGGTGCCCCGTCGGTCCGGATGGTGCTGCTCAAGGGCGCCGATGACCGCGGCTTCGTCTTCTTCACCGGCTACGTGAGCCGTAAGGCCGGCGAGCTCGACGCGAACCCGCAGGCTGCTCTTCTCTTCCACTGGGACTCGCTCGGGCGGCAGGTGCGGATCGAGGGCAGCGTCGAGAGAGTCGCCGGACAGGAAGCCGACGCCTACTTCGCGACGCGTCCGCGCGGAGCGCAGCTCGCAGCTGCTGCGTCACGCCAGAGCTCGGTGCTGCGGGATCGCGCCGAGCTAGACGAACGGGCGGCCGAGCTCGACCGGGAGCACGCAGACAGCGAGGTGCGACGGCCGGAGCACTGGGGTGGCTATCGCCTCGTCCCGGAGAGCTACGAGTTCTGGCAACACCGCGACGACCGCATGCACGACCGGTTGCGCTACCGGCGCGCGAACGGCAGCTGGGTCGTCGAGCGGCTCTCGCCCTAGCGGTCCAGCCGCACCAGCACCGTCAGCCGGCGAAACTCGATCTTCACTCGAAGAGCGCGGACACCTCGTCGGCGTCTGCTCTCGACAAGGGATGCTCGAGCGCCTCCAGCGCCGGTTCGAGGTGCTCGGGCCGGCGCGGCCCGACGACGACCGCGGTGACCCAGGGCTGCGCGAACAACCAGGAAATCGCGAGCGTTGCGGAGTCGACTCCGCGCCGTGCCGCGACTTCTGCGAGCCGGTCGAGTGCGGTGAACGTCTCGGGTGTACGCAAATGCTCGTACGGGCCCGGGCGCATCGACATCCGCGAGCCTGCGGGCGCCGGCTCGTCTCGCTTGTACTTCCCGGTCAGCCAGCCGCCGGCAAGCGGACCGTACGGCGCATATGCGATTCCGAGCTCCAGGCACAGCCGCGCAACGCCGTCGTCGTCGGTGCGGTCGAGGAGCGAGTACGAGTTCTGGACGATGGCGGGTTTGCCGGTTCCGAGGACCTCGCCGAGCTGTTTGGCATCGAAGTTGCTGACGCCGTAGGCCGTGATCAGCCTGAGCTGGATCAACCCGTCGAAGGTCGCGACGGTCTCTTCGACCGGCACGTCCGGATCGAACGCGTGCGCCAGATAGAGGTCGACGGCGTCGACGCCGAGGCGATCGAGGCTCGACTCGAGCTGCCGCGTGATGCGCGTGCGCGCCAGGCCTTGGTCCTGTCCTTCGGCCATCGGGTTGAACGTCTTGGTCGAGATCTCCGGGCGGACACCGCGGCTCGCGATCCACTTGCCGATCGTCGTCTCGCTCTGCCCGCCGCCGTACGCGTCGGCGGTGTCGAAGGTGGTGATGCCGACCTCCCAGGCGGCATCCATGATGCGGAACGCCTCTTCCTCGTTCTCGCCTTGCCCGAAGAACTCGGGCGCGGAGCCGATTCCGCCGAAGTTGCCGCAGCCGAGAATGATCCGCGAGACCTCGACACCCGTCCCGCCGAGCTGACGGCGTTCCATCGCGAGAGTCTACGAGCGCCGGTTCCTCAGGTGCTTGCGCAGTGAGGCGAGACGCGCGTCCCAATCGGCGCCGACGCTTGCCATCCAGTCCATCGCGGCGCCCAACGGCGCCGGCGTCAACTGATAGAGCGTTTCCCGACCTTCGCGTCGGCTTTCCACGAGCCCGGCTTCGTTGAGCGCGGCCAGGTGCTTCGCGACCGCCTGCCGCGTCACCGGGAGCTCGGCCGCGAGCTCGGTCGCCGTCGCCGTCTCACGCACGGCCAGAGCCTCGAGCACGTAACGGCGGTGGGGGTCGGCGAGCGCGTCGAAGACGCGTCCCGTCGGGTCGTTCACACGCAGGTAAGAGAAAGCGCGCGGAGCTCGAGTGCGGTCGAGAACTCGGGCGTGGACTCGCGCACGAGCAGGCGGGTGCCCTCTTCGACCTCCTCGAGCGTGAACTCCACTTCGCCCTGATCGTCCCAGTCGAGCACGAGTCGCTCACCCGGCTCGGCCACGAGGACTTTCGCGCGACGCTCCTCGCCGTCGTCCCAGCGGAAGACACCGTCCCCGCCTTCACGTGGATCGAGCTCGACGTCGTTCGCGAACCACTCCTCCAGCTGCTCGGCCTCCGTGAGGGCCTTCCAGACCTCAGCCGGTGAGTCCGGGAACACGATCTCGCGGGTCACTTCCATCACTGCTCCAATCCGCAACCTCTGGGTTGCGTATACTAGACGCAACCGACAGGTTGCACATTACCAGGGAGGGCCTGATGCCCTTGATTCCGATGGTCGTCGAGCAGGACGGGCGGTACGAGCGCTCCTTCGACATCTACTCGCGCCTGCTCCGCGAGCGAATCGTGTTTCTCGGCCAGGAGGTCGAGGACGGCATTGCGAACGTGATCACCGCGCAGCTCCTCTTCCTCGAGGCCGAGGACCCCGACCAGGAGATCTCGCTCTACATCAACTCGCCGGGCGGCTCCGCCTACGCCGGGATGGCGATCTACGACGCGATGCAATACGTCAGGCCCGACGTGCGCACGATCTGCACGGGCATGGGGATGTCGGCCGCCGCGATGATCCTCTGCGGCGGCGCGGCCGGGAAGAGATTCGTGCTGCCGAACGCAAAGGTGATGATCCACCAGGGCTCCGCCGGCTACAAAGGCTCGCCCGCCGACATCCAGATCGCCGCGAAGGAGATCCTGGAGATGACCGAGCGGATGGCGGAGATCATCGCCCGCCACACGCGACACCCGGTCGAGCAGGTGCTGAAGGACATCGACCGCGATCACTTCATGACACCGGAAGAGGCGGTTGCGTACGGGCTCGTCGACGAAGTCATCCAGCCGGCCGATGCGCGGCTCGCGACGAAGGCACGCTGATGGACCTCGGGCGAGCAGTCAGGTTGGCGGACCGGAGCCGTGTCGTCGGGTGGCGTGCATGGACGGTGGTCGAGACCAAGGACGGAGTCCGGTTGGCTTCGGTCATCTACGACACCGTCTGGTCCGCCCCCGGCCCGGTGACTGCGGAGTGTGAATGCGGCCAAGCGCACGTCGCACCCGCGCTTGCCTGCACGTGCGGCTTCCATGCAGCGCGGGATCCGGTCGATGCGCTCACGTATCTGCGCGGTCGCGACGAGCCGAGGACGCTCTGCCGGGTTCTCGGTGAAGTGGTGCTCTCCGGCGTCGTGGTCGAGACGGAGGGCGGCTATCGGGGCGCGACCGCCGGTCCACTTCGTCTCTACGCGGACGATGGGGAGGTGGCCGCCGCGCTCGAAGCGACCTATCGCGTGCCCGTACTCTCTCCGGCATGCGAGTCCGGTTCTGTGACGAGCTCGACGGCGGCTTCGGCTGGATTGCCGACGAGTTCATGGAACGCTGCTCGCACGCTCTCGCCGTGGACGGTCGCGTCTGGGTGATCGACCCGATCGATGGAGACGACGTCGAGGAGCGAATCCGCGCAGCCGGCACGCCCGCCGGCGTGCTCCAGTTGCTCGACCGCCACAACCGCGACTGCGCCGCGCTCGCAACTCGGCTCGGCGTCCGCCACCATCTCGTTCCGCAAGGCTCGCTCGGCCCCTTCGCTTTCATCGGGATCAAGGACAGCCATTCCTGGAGAGAGGTCGCGCTGTGGTGGCCCGACCGGCGTGTGCTCGTGTGCGGCGATGCGCTCGGCACCGCGCGGTACTTCCGCGCGGGGAACGAGCGGCTCGGAGTCCATCCCCTCTTGAGGGTGCGCCCTCCTCGACGGCAGTTGGGGCCGCTGCAGCCGGATGTCGTCCTCTGCGGTCACGGCGAAGGTGTCCTGGAAGACGCAGACGCCGCGCTCCGCGAAGCGCTCAGCACGTCGCGACGGCGGATCCCCGGTCAGGCTGCCAGCGCTCTGCGCGCCTGGCGGGCGAGTCGATCCGTGGGCGGATCGAGCTAGTAGGCTCGCGACAATGTGCTTCGAGCTCGATTCGGTTCCACCGATCCCGGTGATCCGCGGCGCCGCCGTCTCGCACGAGGACCTCGTCCTCGAGGCGAAGGATGGAAACAGCTTCGCCGCCTTCGCCGCGGCGCCCGATGAGCCCGGCGACGTGGGCATCGTGATCCTCCCGGACGTCCGGGGTCTCTACCGCTTCTACGAGGAACTGGCGCTGCGCTTCGCCGAGCGCGGGATGGCGGCCGTGGCGTTGGACTACTTCGGCCGGACCGCCGGTGCAGCAAAACGAGGCGACGACTTCGAGTACATGCCTCACGTCGAGAAGACGACACCGCAGGGCGTGCAGGCCGATGTCGGCGCAGCCGTCGAGTACCTCCGCGCTAAGGGCGCCCGCGCCGTCTTCACGGTCGGGTTCTGCTTCGGCGGCCGCAACTCATGGCTGTCGGCCGCGGGCGGGCACGGCCTCGCTGGAGCGATCGGCTTCTACGGGCGTCCTGGAGAGGGCAGCGACGGCACGCCCGGCCCGGCTCAACGTGCCGCCGAGATCGATGCTCCGATCCTGGCCCTCCAGGCAGGGGCCGATCAGCACATCACCGCGGCGGACAACGCCGCCTTCGACGAGGCGCTCACGGCTGCGGGCGTCGAGCACGAGGTCGTCAGCTACGACGGCGCGCCGCACAGCTTCTTCGACCGCAGCCAGGAGCAGTTCGCGGAAGCATCCGATGACGCCTGGACGAGAGTCCTCGCGTTCATCGAGGCTCACTCCGGCTGAGCCGGGGTTTTACGAAGCTCTTACCAGGCTCTCAGCCCATTCTCAGGCTGGGGTGGTTCTCTGCACCCATGAACGAAGGCGGCTACGCCCTGGAATCGCCGCGCCTTTCGGCCCTCGCGCGCCCGCGCTCGGGCCGCAGGCTGGCGACGGCGTCCGTGGTCTGGGCGCTCGTGGCGGGGAACGCGGCGCTGATGGTCTGGCTCTGGGTCCACGGAGGCAACGTCTCGGACGATCTCAGCACCGGGGAGCTTCTGACCAGTCTCGCCCGGATCACGGGGCTGCTCGGCGCCTATTCGGCCCTGCTGCAGGTGCTACTGCTGGCGCGCCTGCCCGCGGTCGAGCGGCTCTTCGGCTTCGACCGCCTGACGGTCTGGCACCGCTGGAACGGCCACGCGTGCCTCGACCTGATCCTCGCGCACGTCGTGCTGTCGGTCTGGGGCTATGCCCTCATGGACAAGATCTCCCTGCCGAAAGAGGTCAGCACGATGCTCGGCGGCGGCGTCTACCCGGGGATGATCACCGCGACGATCGGAACCGCGCTACTGATCGCCGTCGTCGTGACCTCGGTCGTGATCGTCCGCCGCCGGCTTCGGTACGAAGCCTGGTACGCGGTGCACCTGCTCGCCTACGCGGGCATCGCCCTTGCGTGGTTCCACCAGATTCCGACCGGGAACGAACTGGTGCTGGACCGCGTCGCGGCCGACTACTGGCGCGGGCTGTACCTCGGCACGCTCGGCCTGCTCATCGCCTTCCGGATCCTCGGCCCGGCTCTCAATGCGGTGCGGTACCGCCTGCGCGTGGCGGAAGTCGTCGCCGAGGGCCCGGGCATCGTCTCGCTGCGCATCACGGGACGCAGGCTCGATCGGCTCGACGCGCGGCCCGGCCAGTTCTTCCTCTGGCGCTTCCTCGACCGGAAACGCTGGTGGGCGGCGCACCCCTTCTCCCTTTCCGAGGCGCCGGACGGCCGCTCGCTGCGGATCACGGTCAAAGGCCTCGGTGATTTCTCGAGCGCGCTCGCCGAGATCGCTCCCGGGACCCGCATCGTCGCGGAGGGGCCCTTCGGAATCTTCACGGAAGCTGCCCGCCGCCGGAACAAGATCGTCCTGATCGCCGGTGGCATCGGGATCACGCCGATTCGCGCGCTGATGGAGGACATGTCCGGAGACGTCATCGTCATCTACCGCGTCGTTCGGGACGAGGACGTGATCTTCCGCGCCGAGCTCGAGAACCTTGCGCGCGAGCGAGGCATCACGCTCTTCTTCGTCGTCGGCGACCACGCCACAGAAGACGGCGCGCGCCTGCTGTCGCCGTCTCACCTCCAGGAGCTCGTCCCCGACATCGCCGAACGACAGGTCTATGTCTGCGGGCCGCCCGCCATGACAGACCAACTCGGGCGAAATGTCCGCCGTGCCAACGTCCACCCGCGCTTCATCCACACCGAGAAGTTCGCCCTCTAGCGAAAGGAACCCATGCGCAAGTCCATCATCGTCCTCCTCACCGTCGCCGCACTCGCGCTCCCGATCGTCGATGCGAGCGCCGCGGCGACCAAGGTGGCGACGAGGAAGATCGTCGTCACCAAACGCTTCACCGGCTCGCTCGCCTCGGTCCAGCAGTGGGGCAGCCTCCAGGTGACGATTGTCGTCCGCAAGACGACCACGATCACCGGAACGAAGAAGAAGGTGACGCGGAAGCTGACGGCGGTCTCGGTGCCGATCTCCCCGAATCACACCGACCGCTCCGTCTACATCAACTCGAACGCCCTCCCCATTCTCAAGAGCGAAGCGCTGAAGGCGCAGAGCGCGAACATCAACATGGTCTCTGGAGCGACGGATTCGAGTGACGCGTTCGCGCAGTCGCTCCAGTCCGCAATCCTGAAGGCGAAGCACGCATGAGCGTCGCTCGCCTTCGGCTCGCTCCCGTGAGGGAAACCATGTTTCCCTCACGAGCTCCCTTCTTTAGGGATCGCCTCAGCCCCCGCGCCGCTGAGATCGCCGCGTGGGCCGAGGAGAACAAGAGGGGAAACCTCCCGGTTTCCCCCTTCGCCCCTTCCACCGCTCATTGGGCAGAGGGCGCCCAATGAGCGTCGCCGCTCAGGCACTCCCTGGCGTGCGCCGCGTCGAGCAGATCATGGGCCTGCCGGTCGTCGTGGACATCCGTGACGACGATGACGCCGCCGGTCCTGCGCTCGAGCGGCTGTTCGACTGCCTGCGCTGGGTCGACGCAACCTTCAGCACGTTCAAGGAGGACAGCGAGATCTCCCGCATCAACCGGGGCGAACTACTGCGGGACGATGCTCATCCCGACGTTCGCCGAGTCCTCGACCGGTGCGACCAGCTACGCGAGGAGACACGTGGCTACTTCGACATGCGAGCGCCGGACGGCTCGATCGATCCATCCGGGCTCGTGAAGGGCTGGGCGATCGACCGGGCCGCAGCGATCCTCGACGATGCCGGTCTGCACAACTACGCCGTGAGCGGGGGCGGTGACATGCGCGTTCTCGGCCGCGCAGTCCCCGAACTCACGTGGCGCGTTGGAGTCCAGCATCCACTCGAGCGGCAGCAGGTCGCCGCAGTGGTTGAGGCGACAGATCTCGCGATCGCGACTTCCGGCGCATACGCGCGCGGAGATCACGTGTGGAATCCCCATTCCGGCCTCCCGCCGAGCGGTGTCCTCTCGGTGACCATCGTCGGCCCCGAGCTCGGGACAGCCGACGCGTACGCGACGGCGGCGTTTGCCATGGGCCCCGAGCGCGGCCCGCAGTGGACGGCACGGCTCGCAGGCTATGAGGCGATGACGATCCTCGCCGACGAGATCGTCTTCAAGACCGGCGGTTTCCCTGATGACTGACTCCAGGCTCACGCGACGCGGCTCGCTCGTTCGCCTCGGCGGGCTCCTGGCCGGCGCGATCGGCGGAGCGGGACTGAAGGTCGAGACCTCCGAGGGAGCGGGCCCCGCCGCCGTCGCATCGGGCGCGCTGTCATGTGTCCTGACGCCGGAGCAGACCGAGGGCCCGTACTACATCGCGAACGAGGCGCTACGCCGAAACATCACCGGAGGCCGGCCGGGCATGCCGCTGTTGCTCCGCGCGTTCGTCGTGAACGCCTCGACGTGCAGGCCGATCAAGTCCGCGGCGGTCGACGTGTGGCACGCCGATGCGGGCGGCGTCTACTCGGGCTTCGGCTCGGGTGCCGCCAGTCGCACCTTTATGCGCGGGATCCAGCGAACGAACGCAAAAGGCCTGGCGCTCTTCCGCACGGTCTATCCCGGGTGGTACCAGGGCCGCACCGTGCACATCCACGTGAAGGTGCACCTCGGCGGCAACGTCGTGCACACGGGCCAGCTCTACTTCCCGGACACCGTGACCGACACGGTCTACCGCAACAAGCCGTATAGCAGCCGCCCGAACCGCGACGTCCGCAACGCGTCCGACTCGATCTTCCGCAACGGGGGAAGCAAGTCGCTCATGAGCGTGAAGAAGAACAGCTCCGGCATGTACGTCGCGACGATCATGATGGGCGTCCACAGGTCTTAACAACGGGTCGCTACATTCCGGCGCGTGCGGGAGATGACGCGCCGAGAGCTGCTCGTTCGAGGTGGTCGCGTTGCCGTGGTCGCCGGCGGCCTGTCTCTCGGGCGACCGCTGGTCGAGCTCGCCCGGGCCGGCGCCGGCGGCATCTATGGGGAGCTCGCCAACGGTCTCCGCGGCGAGGTCGTTCTTCCCGGTGCATCGGCCTACGCCCAGGCGAGGCTTCTGTTCAACACCCGCTTCGATGCCGTCAAGCCGCACGCCGTCGTCTTCTGCGAGTCCACTGCCGACGTGCAGCGCACGGTGCGGTGGGCGCGCAAGCATGCCGTGCGAATCGTGCCGCGCTCGGGTGGACACAGCTACGGCGGCTACTCGACGACGTCCGGAGTCATCGTCGACGTGTCTCGCCTGAGCGGCATCACCCTCGATGCGAGCCACCGGGCAATCGTCGGTGCCGGCGCGAGGCTGATCGACGTGTACGCCGGGCTGGCGCAACACGGGCGCACCGTGCCGGCCGGGTCTTGCCCAACCGTCGGCATCGCAGGGCTCGCTCTCGGCGGCGGTGTCGGCTTTGCCTCGCGGAAGTACGGGCTGACGTGCGACAACCTGCTCGAGGCGACCGTCGTGCTGGCCGACGGCACCGCCGTCACGGCCAACGCGCATGTGCATCCAGATCTCTACTGGGCGCTACGCGGGGGCGGTGGCGGCAACTTCGGGATCGTCACGCGCCTCGTGTTCCGTACGCATCCCGTCGGCCAGGTTGCGACGTACGCCCTCGAGTGGCCCTGGTCCGACGCAGCGAAGGTCGTGCAGGCCTGGCAGAACCTTGCTCCCCACGCGCCGGATGGAATGTTCTCCGTGCTGAACCTGAACGCCGCTGTCGGCGGCCACGCGCGGATCACCTCGGCCGGGCAGCTTTTCGGCAGCGCCGACCGGCTACGCGAGCTTGTCAAGCCGCTCGCGAATGCCGGCACGCCGACGCGCTTCACCGTCACCTCGCGGAGCTACCTGGCTGCGCAGGAGATGTGGGCGGGCTGCTCCGGCACGATCGCCGAGTGCCACCTGCCGCCGCAGGGCCACCTCGGGCGCTCGACCTTCAAGGGCAAGTCGAGCATCGCGAACAAGCCGCTCACCGCAAACGGCATCAACGCCATGATCGGCCAGATCGAGGCGCGCATCACCACCGGCACCGGCTCGGGAATCATCCTGCTCGACTCCTACGGCGGCGCGATCAACCGCGTCAAGAAGGCCGCAACAGCGTTCGTCCACCGCGATGCGCTGTTCTCGATGCAGTACCTCGCGTACTGGGAGCCGTCGGCTCCGGCGGACCCGAACCTCCGCTGGCTGCGGACCTTCTATGCGGCGATGCGCCCCTACGTTTCGCCGTACGCGTACCAGAACTACATCGATCCCGAGCTCGGCAAGTGGGGACGCGCCTACTACGGCACGAACCTTCCCCGCCTCGTCGCCGTCAAGCGGCGCTACGACCCAAAGAACGTCTTTCGCTCGAGCCAGAGCATTCCCGTCAGGCTTGGCTGAGCGGGATCTGCGCCGCCGCGCAGGCCGGTCATCTGGAGGAGGCCCAAGCAGGCGGACACGCCGTCGTTTTACACTGTCGCCGTGTCCTTCGCGCCCCGTCTGGCGATCGCCTGGGCGATCAACCTCGTAGCCCTCTGGGCTGCGAACACGATCTGGGACGGTGTCCACATCCATGGCTGGGCGGCCTACCTGATCGGATCGGCCGTCCTCGGGATCGCGAACGCGGTGCTGAAGCCGCTGCTCACGATCCTGACGCTGCCGCTGATCATCATCACGCTCGGCTTCTTCTACCTGCTGATCAACATCGCGATGATCGCGCTGGCGGAGTGGATCGCGCCGAACTTCTCCATCAACGGCTTCTGGACGTACGTCGGCACTGTGCTGGTCGTGTGGGCGGTCAACTGGATCGGCGACCATGTCCTCGGCGATATGGAACGCCGAGCGCGGCCCCGCCTGATCTGACGCCGGAGCCTGTCGTTCAGCGGCGGCGAAGCCACCGCCGCAGGAGGGAGGGGCCGCGAGGCTGGGCCGCGCGCCAGTCGTCGTAGGTCTTGAAGGTTCCGCTCTTCCGTGCGGCGAGCACGCATTCTGCGTGCGCGTGCCGCCGGCGCTCGGCGTCCCCCTCGGGCGCGATCAGCACGTGCTCGCTCATCGCGTGCAACTTGCGCCCGCAGAGCGGACACGTGTACGTCGCCGGCTTCCGGCTGTGCGCCCGGCGCACCGCCCACCATTCCGTCACGACCGCAGCGTACGAAACGTCAGTCGAGCCGTGGCGGCAGCGGGCAGGACGCGAACGGCCGCCCGAGCAGGAAGGAGCCCAGCTTGTACGCCTCGCAGCCGGTGCAGAAGCCTGTTGCGGCCGCGAGCAGCGCCAGGGCCGCGACGAGGCCGCCGAGGATTGCGCCGAGGCCGGTGAGGCCGGCTGCGTAGGCGACGGTCGCGGACGTGAGGAACACGGCTCCGACGAGGTTGGCGAAGCGCGGCGGGCGGGCGTCTTCCAGCGTCCCTTCGCCGACTCGCGGCTGGACTAGCTCGAAGTACGCGAGGCACGGTAGGCAGAAGCGCCGCCCGAGCGTCAGCCCGACGATCAGCTGCAGTCCGAGGATGCCGAGCAGCCACCACCAGCCGGTCGCGACCGCGAGGACGGCCAGCAGCCCGATCGTCGCCTGGTTGAACCGCGGCGCGCGGGAGTCGATCACGTCGAGATCGCGATAGGGGTCGGCGAGACGCTTCACTTCCGAAAGTATTGCGAAGGACCGGTAGTCGAGGCCTCCTCTAGGCTTCAGCCGTGTTCGTGCCGGGGGACTTCGTCGTGCCGCTCAGCCTCGAGCCTCCGGAGTTCCGGCTCGAGCCGCTCGGGCCCGAGCACAACCGCTCGGACTACGACGCCTGGTCGTCGTCGTTGGAGCACATTCGCGCCACGCCGGGCTGGGCGGAGAGCTCGTGGCCGCACGACATGACTTTGGAGGAGAACCGCGCCGACCTTCAACGGCACGCGGACGACTTCGAGAATCGCTCCGGTTTCACGTACACCGTCCTCGATCAGAGCGGCGACGTTGTCGGCTGCGTCTACATCTACCCGGCACCGGACGAGTCCCACGATGCGCAGGTGAGCTCGTGGGTCAGAGCGAGTCGCGCAGAGCTCGACGAGCCTCTCTGGCGGGCAGTGAGCGATTGGCTTGCGGCCGAGTGGCCCTTCGAGACCGCTGATTACGCGACTCGCGAAGATCCGAGCTAGTCGAAGTCGATCACGCTGCGGATGCCGTCCTGCGCCTCCATCAGCGCGAACCCGCGATTCACGTCGTCGAGCGTGAGCTTGTGCGAGACGAAAGCGTCCACGTCGATGTCGCCGGCGAGGTACATGTCGACGAATTGCGGAACCTGGTCGCGTCCCTTGACGCCGCCGAACGACGAGCCTGCGACGCGGCGGCCGGTGATCAGGAAGCGCGGGACGACGTTCAGGGTCTCGCCCTTCCCTGCCACTCCGCACATCGTCGCCAGGCCCCAGCCCATGCGTGCCGACTCGACGGCCTGGCGCATCACGTTGACGTTGCCGGTCGCTTCGAACGTGTAGTCGGCGCCGAAGCCGCCGGTCATGTCGACGATCTGCTGCGCGGCATCCGGGCCGCCGACGAAAGTGTCGGTCGCACCCTGGCCGCGCGCGAGCGCGAGTCGATCTTCCGACAGGTCGACGCAGACGATTCGCTCGGCGCCCTGCAGGCGGCAGCCCGCGACGGCGCCCAGCCCGACCATGCCCGCACCGAACACGACGCACGTCGATCCGCTCGCGACCTTGGCGGTGTTGATGGCGGCACCTAGCCCTGTCGAGAGCCCGCAGGCGAACAGGCACGCGCGGTCGAGCGGCGCCTCGGGGTCGATCTTCGCGAGCGCGATCTCGGGCATAACGGTGTACTCGGCGAACGTCGACGTCCCCATGAAGTGACGGACCGGCTCACCGTCGCGCGAGAGCCGGGTCGTCCCGTCCGGGAGATAGCCCTGGTTCTGCTGCTCGCGAATGGCCAGGCACAGATTGGTGCGGTGATCGCGGCAGTGCTCGCACTCGCGACATTGCGGTGAGAAGAGCGTGACGACGTGGTCGCCGGGCTCGACGTCGTTCACCCCGTCGCCTACGCGGTCGACCACGCCCGCGCCTTCGTGCCCGAGCACGGTCGGCGAGTAGCCCGAGGGATCGGACCCCGAAGCCGTGTAGAGATCGGTGTGGCACACGCCGCAGGCCACGAGCCGAACGAGCACCTCACCGGCCTTCGGCTCGGCGAGGTCCAGCTCCTGAACCGCGAGCGGAGCACCGAACTCCTCGAGAACTGCCGCCCGGATCTTCATCTAGGCATCGATCGGAACATGACCAGACTCGGACGCTACCCGTTCGAGCCAGCTGCGCACGGCAGGATAAGGCTCGAGCTCGAAGCCTCCCTCTTCCGCCACATGCGTGTACGCGTACAGCGCAATGTCGGCGAGCGTTAGTCCGTCGCCGACGAGGAACTGCCGCCCGTCGAGATGGCGTTCCATCGCGGCGAGCGCCCTCTGCCCGGCGGCAATGCGTTCCGGGAGACGATCCGCGAACTCATCCGGACGGCCGGAGTAGGCGAGCCAGAATCGCGCGACTGCAATCGCGGGCTCGTGGTCGTATTGCTCGAAGAACATCCATTGGAGCACCTGCGCCCGTTCGTAACGGTCCTCCGGCACGAAACGCGTGCCCTCGCCGAGGTACCAGAGGATCGCCCCGGACTCTCCGAGCGCCCTGCCGTCGTCGAGCACGAGCGTCGGCACCCGGAGCGCGGGGTTGAGGTCGCCCAGCACCTGGCGCCGATTCGAACGGTCGACGACGTCCAGCTCGCGCCGCTCGAACGGAATACCGAGGTGCGTGAGCAGGAGCCGCACCTTGTAACAGTTGCCGGAGACCGGGCTGTTGTACAGCAGCACCGTCAACCCCAGGGAAGCCCGTCCCAGCTCTTCGGCCGTCCGTCCTCCCACTTCGGGAACGGTGCGTACGCCTCGGCCGGTGAGCTCGTGTCGGTCTCGACGCCCGCACCGTGACGGATTGCCAGTTCCGAGCGCGGATAGACGGTCTCTTTGTTCTCGACGCGCGCTCCCGTCATGAAAATGACGCATGGCCCGTCGCCTGTTCCGACGAACGAGTGGTTGGTATCGGCCGGGCAGTGGACGAAGTCCCACGCCTTGAGCGGGCGCTCCTTCTCTTCGATCAGGAGCAGGCACTCCCCGGCCAGAACGAGGAAGTCTTCCTGCGCGGACTCGCGGTGGTACCTCCCGCCTGACTGGCCCGGCTGCAAGACGCCGATCGTGTAGCCGACCTGCGGGAAGGAGACGTCGTTGCCCTCGAGGACGAAGGCGTCTCCGAGGACCTCGTTCGTCATCCAGCGGCCGTCACGGACGTTCACGACGAACCAGCCGTCGCTCACCGGAGCGAGGCCGCCTGCGGTCTCCTCGAGCTGTGCCTCTGGGATCATGTCGGCGCTCAACGCGACCGCTGGAGGATCTCGGCGAGTACCGCCGAGTAGTCCTGATCGCCGCGGCCGTCCCGCTCTGCATCCGCCAGCCACGTCTGAGCAGCCCGCATCAGCCGCAGATCCGCATCCGGTGCAGCCTCGAGAATGAGATCGGCGTCCTTCTTCGCGAGCGAGAGCGCAAAACGCGGCGGATACTCGCCGGACTCGACCGAGTCGCGCCGGCGTTCGGCCTGGGCTCCCAGGGCTGTCGTGGCGAGCACGTCGAAGGCGACCTCGTCAGGGAGGCCGACGGTGCGCGCCAGAGCCAGAGCTTCGCCCAGCATGCCGATGAGGCCGACGAGCGTCGAGTTCGCGACGAGCTTCGCCGCGCTGCCGGCTCCGACCGGCCCGACCTGGTGAACCTGCCCGAGCGTCGAGAGCAACGGGCTCCAGCGCTCCACGAGCTCGTCGTCGCCGCCGACGAAGATGTGGAGGCTCCCGGCCTCGGCCTCGGCGGTGCTGCCGAGGACCGGCGCATCGAGGAGACCGATCTCCGGCGGCAGCGCCGAGGCCAACTGCAGCACCGGTGCGGGTCCTACCGTGGACATCTGAACGATGACGGTGCCGTCTTCTGCGCCGGCGATTACACCATCCTCGCCCTCGGTCACTGAGCGGAGCGCGGCCGGATTCGAGACCATCGTGATTACGACCTCGGCCCGCCCTGCGGCTGCCGCAGGGGTCTCTGCCGAAGTAGCGCCTGCCTGCGTCAGCGGCTCGGTCTTCGTGTGATCGCGGTTCCAGACGACCACGTCGTTGCCGGCAGCGATGAGCCGGCCGGCGATCCGGCTGCCCATCGCACCGAGGCCGACGACTGCGACCTTCGTCACTACAACCTCAGGCCGCTGCGAACCGTTCGGCCGCACGGGCGCGAGCCCGTTCGGCTTCGACCTCGCGGTCCTTCGGCGGCGCAGACGTCACGAGCTGGTCGAGCAGCCGCTTCGAGGCAGCGGCCACCTCGTCGGCCGCGCGGGCGAAGGCTTCAGCGTTCGCCTGCGACGGCTTGCTGAAGCCGCTGATCTTGCGGA
This sequence comes from Gaiellaceae bacterium, assembly GCA_036824055.1. Classification (GTDB taxonomy): domain Bacteria; phylum Actinomycetota; class Thermoleophilia; order Gaiellales; family Gaiellaceae; genus 3-1-20CM-4-69-9. Next base: position 171,339 of record DAITAW010000001.1, read on the forward strand.
CATACTGGAGCGAAGCGTCGCGGATCTCCTCGTTTGTTGCAGGTGGCTCGAAGTTGTAGAGCGTATGGATGTTTCGGCACATGCCGACAACTTATCCCAATGCGAACGTCACGCTGACAGTCGCCTCGATCTGCTGGGTCCCGGGCTCGATCGGCACGCTCGAGTCCTTGGCGCCGGCCGCGAGAGGCATCGGAATTGCACCGCCTCCCTCGACGATCGCTGTGATCTTGCCGAGCGTCGAGCTCGACGCAGTCGCCAAGGTCTCGGCCTTCGCGCGGGCGTCTGCGACGGCTCCCTTGAGAGCATTGCGATAGGCGGCGTCCTGATCCGAGGCGAGGAGGTTCGGGCCCGAGACCTGGTTCGCACCCGCCTCGACAGCCGCGTCGACGATGCCGCCTGCGTCGCCGATCCGCTTGATCGTCGCGGTGACGGTGTTGGACGCTACGTAGCCGACGATCGCGTCTCCCTTGTCGTTCAGCTGCGGCGAGAGTGAAACGTCGGCCGTCTGGATGTCGGCCTGGGCCACGCCGGCCTTCTTGAGCGCAGCAATGACGCGGGATACCGACTGGGAGCTCGCTGCGAGGGCAGCCTTCGCAGTCGCCGCCTGGCTCACGGTGCCGAAGGCGAAGGACGCACGATCCGGGGTGAGATTCACCGAGCCGGTGCCGAGGACGGTGATGCCGCCGGATGTCGTGTCGGTCGCGGCGCTTTGCGCGCCCGACGGCTGGAACACGCCGGCAAAGGCTGCGACTGCGACGCCGGCAAGGGCGAGCACTGCGAGACGGGCAAGCTTCATCTCTGGACACTCCTTCGGTTGTCTGTGACGTGATACGTCACAGGCCGCCGGGATTGTCACTCCCGCATGCGGGCGCATGTGATCGAATTTCCTTCGTGGCGATCTTCGAGGACTTGCTCGAGCGCTGGGACGGCGAGCAGGCCGTCATCCACCGCGATCGCCAGAGCGGCGGCTGGATCTTCATCTGTATGCATTCGACCCAGCTCGGACCGGCGGCCGGTGGGACGCGGCTGAAGGTCTACGACACTCCGGCCGACGGGCTCCGCGACGCGATGCGTCTCTCTGCCGGAATGACGGCGAAGCTCGCCGTCGCGGATCTGGGCCTTGGCGGTGGCAAGGCGGTGCTGGCGGTGCCGAAGATCCCCGCGGGCGATGAGCGGCGCGCGTTGCTGCACCGGTACGGCGACGCCGTCGAATCACTGAGAGGCGGCTTCATCACGAGCTCCGACGTCGGTACGGGGGAGACCGACATGGATGTGATCGCCGAGCGAACGGAGCACGTCTTCGGCCGCAGCAAGGCGAAGGGCGGCGCCGGTGACCCGGGACCCTTCACCGCCGCCGGTGTCTTCCACGGAATCAAGGCAAGCCTTGCCCACGTCTACGGAACCGACGATCTCTCCGGACGGACGGTGCTGGTGCAGGGCGCGGGTAGCGTCGGCGGCGCGTTGGCGGAGCTGCTCGGCCGCGATGGTGCAGTAGTTCTCGTCGCGGACGTCGACGCGGCTCGCGCGGCAACCGTCGCTGCTGCAGCGGGTGGATCGACTCTGGGGCCGGATTCGGTGCTCGGCGCCGAGTGCGATGTGTACGCCCCGTGCGCGCTCGGAGCCACGTTGACCTCCACGAGCATCCCCGAGCTGCGCTGCCGGATCGTCGCCGGCTCGGCAAACAATCAGCTCGCGCGACCCGAGGACGCCGGGCTTCTGCAGGCCGCCGGCATCCTCTATGCCCCGGATTACGTGATCAACGCCGGCGGCGCGATCGCGATCAACTACCTCGAGCTCCACGATCGCAGCCAAGCCGACGTGGACGAGGCACTCGCAAAGATCGGCGACACCTTGACCGAGATCTACGCGCAGGCCGAGGCGGCGGGAATGACGACCGCAGCGGCCGCGGATGCGCTGGCCGCTTCACGTCTCCAAACGTGATCCGGACGGCGTTCACCGAGCTGATCGGGATCGATCACCCCGTGGTCGCCGCCGGGATGGGTGGTGGTCACACGAACGGTGAGCTCGTGGGGCACGTGTCCGAGGCAGGGGGTCTCGGCGTGATCGGAGCGTCGTTCGTCCCGCAGGAAGAGCTCGCGCAGATGATCGCCCAGGCCCGCGAGATCACGTCGAAGCCAATCGGCATCAACCTGCTGCTTCACGCGACCGAGGACCGGTTGGACGACGTCCTTCAGGCCGAGCCCGCTGTCTTGTCGACCGCCTGGCCGCGGGACGATCAGGATCTGGGCTCGATCTTCGCGAAGGCGCACGAGCGCGGCATGCGCGGCAGGTCGTGAAAGCCGTTGCCCCGGTACCCGTGTTGGCTGCGGGTGGCTTCG
>DAITAW010000001.1:173777-193213 GCA_036824055.1 Gaiellaceae bacterium
CGGCAGGTCGTGAAAGCCGTTGCCCCGGTACCCGTGTTGGCTGCGGGTGGCTTCGTCGACGGTGCCGGGCTTGCCGCCGCTCTTGCCCTCGGCGCGGACGGTGTCTTGCTCGGGACGCGGTTTCTCGCCACCGACGAAGCCCCCGTCGAGACCGCCTACAAGGAAGCGATCGTCGCGAGTAACGGCGACGACACGATCGTGACGACCGTCGCCGACACGCTCAGCAGTCGCGACTGGCCTGGCGCGTGGGCACGCCTGAAGCGCACACGGTTCATCGAGGAGTGGCTCGGGCGCGAGCCTGAATTGCAAAGGCGTCGCGAAGCGGTCTGGCTCCAACTCGAGGCGGCAGAAGAAACCGATCCTGACAACGGCCTGATGTGGTTCGGGCAGTCGGCCGGGGTGATCGACTCGATCATTCCCGCAGGCGACGTCGTACGTCAGATCGTGACCGAAGCGGAAGAGATCCTCCGAACGCGGTTGCCGGCCATGCTGAGTCAGGATTCTCACTAGGTTCAGTGTTTCCGTAGCGATCCGGTCGTACCGATCGCGATCTCGGGGAGAGCTCCCGGGTCGAGCCAGCGAAGCACGTGCACGAGCGCCGGGCGCTGCAGGCTGACGCAGCCGCTCGTCGCCTTGCCGATCTGAACGTGGAGGAAGATGCCGGAGCCGCGTCCGGGCACGACGGGATGCATGTTGTACTCGACCACGGCGAGGTGCGCATATGCGCGCGGCGACGTCGACATGTCAGGCGTCGTCACCTTGAAGGGCGGCCTGCGTCCGCAGCCGATCCGCTGGAACGTGTTGTAGACGGGCGACTTCGAGTCCTCGACCCACCAGTCACCGCAGCGCAACCGGACGTAGGGGAACGAGACGCCTGGGCTCGGCGAATTGCCGTACATCCTGGGGCCGATCCGAAACGTGCCGGCCGGTGTCGCGCCGTCGCCCTCGCGCTTGTCCTTGCGGATGCCGTTCCGGCCGACGCGAGCCGTATACGGGCCGTCCGTCGGCGCCCAGCAGCCGTCGAGCCGAGTCCAGGTCCGCGCTGTCGCATAGGTGGCGCGGGCGTTCCTCGCTGCAATGGTGATCAGCTGGCTCGCAGCCGGCGAAGGCGGCGATGCGAGGTCGTTCGCCAGGTTCGACGGACAGGACGCGGTACCGCCAAGTGCCAGCGCGGCGAGCTGGATCGCGAGGAGCATGGCGGCACGGTAACCGCGCACGAGATCGCGTAGTGTCGATGCGTGTTGACGCCGGCTGAGCTCAGAGAGAGGCATCGCGGTCCGGTCATCGCCCCTGGCGACCGCAACTTCGACGTCGCGCGAGCCACGTTCAACGGGATGATCGAACGACATCCGGAGCTGATCGTGCGACCTCTCGATGTCGACGACGTCGTGTCAGCGGTCCGGTTCGCGCGCGAAGCGGATCTACCGGTGTCCGTTCGCGGAGGAGGCCACGGCGTCGCCGGTCACTGCATCGGCGACGGAAGTCTCGTCGTCGACTTGCGCCTGATGCGCCAGGTCGTCGTCGATCCGGAGTCGCGGACGGCGACCTGCGGTGGAGGAGCGCTCTGGGAGGACCTGGACACGCCCGCTCAGCGTCACGGCCTCGCGACGCCGGGCGGCACCTTCGGAGACACCGGCATTGCCGGTCTGACGTTAGGCGGAGGCATCGGGCATCTGACGCCGTCCTACGGGCTCACGCTCGACAACCTCCTCGCTGCGACCGTCGTCACGGCCGACGGCGACGTGCTCACGACAAGCGAGAGTGAGAACACCGAGCTCTTCTGGGCGCTCCGTGGCGGCGGCGGCAACTTCGGCGTCGTCGTCGAGTTCACATTCCGCCTCTTTCCGGTCGGCCTCCTTCTCGGCGGCTCCCTCGTTTACCGCCTCGAGGACGCACCCGTCGTGTTTCCCGTGTGGCGTGATCTGATGACGAACGCACCCGACACCCTCGCAAGCTTCGCGCAGGTCTACCGCGACCGCATCACGGGCGAGGGGCTCGTCAACGCTTCGGTTGCCTGGTTCGGCGATCTGGATGAAGGGCGTGAAGCGATCGGCGAGCTCACGGAGGGCGTGTCGCCCGTCAAGAACGCCGTCAGGCCGATGTACTACTCGGAACTGCAGGACATCTACGGCCGCATGCCGTTCGGCCTGCGGAACTACTGGTCGGGTCGTTTCCTCGGCGAGCTACCTGATGAACTGCTCGCCCAGACGAGCGAGCAGTTCATTGAACTGGGAACCTTCGGCGGCGTCCTCTTCGAGCCGCTGCACGGTGCACCGAAGCGTGTCGCCTCCGCTGCAACGGCTTTCGCCGGCAGAGAGGCGAACTGGAATGTGACCTTCATCAACGTCTGGTTCGACGCGGACGAGGACGAGCGCCAAATCGAGACCGCCCGCACGTACTCGAGGTCGCTCGATCCCTGGAAGATCGGCGGTGGTTACCTCAACTACGCGTCGGAAACTTCGGCGGGCGGTCTCGAAACGGAATACGGCGCTGAACGGTTCGCTCGGCTACGGGCAGTGAAGCGTCAGCACGACCCTTCGAACGTGTTCAGGTTCAACCACAACATCGCTCCCGACTAGCGCGGTTACATCCCCTTCGCGAGCCCGACGACGTGACCCTCGGGATCGGCGAAGAGCGCGATCGTGACGTGCGGCAGCTCCGTCACCGGCAGGATCGTCTTGCCGCCGAGCTGCTCGGCCTTGTCGAGCGTCGCTTGCGGATCGTCGGTGTCGACGTAGAACGTGACGTGGCCGTTGCCGTTCGGTGATTGGCCGATCCCGCCGCCGATGCCGCCGACCTCCTTCTCGACCATTGCGTACGGCATGTCGCCTGGGACCTTCTGCGTCTTCCATCCGAAGAGCTCGGCGTAGAAACTGTTCAGCTTGTCGAGGTCGTTGCCGGTGACCTCGAAGTGCACCACTGCATGTGCCATCTTGTTGTCTCCTCTCTCAGCTAGCCGGCTTGCATGTCCTGGGTCAGCCAGGGGTCCTCGCCGGGGTCGCCTCCGGCCGCGACGATCTCGAGGCGCGGCAGGTAGTGATCCCAGCCGTGCGCGTGCGACTCGACCGACTCGGCGTTCGGCAGATCGCGATGGATGAAGCGGAGGCTCGTGCCGTCGCCTTCGGGGGTCAGGTCGACCTCGATGGTGGACGAACCGGGCGGCACGCCTTCCTGGTTCTCCCAGCCCCAGGTGAAGACGAGCCGGTGTGGTGGGTCGAGCTCGGCGTACTCGCCGCGCGCCGTGTGTCCGGGGATGACCTCGCAGAGGTACGCGCCGCCTGGGCGCGGGTCGAGGTCGGCCTTCATGCCCTTCCAGCGGACGAGCTTCTCCGGGTCGACGAAGAACTCCCAGACGGTCTCAGGGCTGGCCGCGATCGCCAGCGTGCGTTCGTAAACACTGGTCTCAGTCGTTGCGTCCATGCTTCTTTCGCTCCTCCTTTTCCGCTTCGCGTTTCAGTGTCTCGAGCCGGACGTCCCAGAACTCCTCGAGGAAGTCCTTGAGCTCGGCGAGCCCTTCGGGACGTGCTCGGTACAGGCGCCTCGTGCCGTTGCGTCGCTCGCTCACGAGCCCCGCCTCCTTCAGGACGTTCAGATGCTGGGAGATCGCGGGCCGCGTCACGTCGAAGTGGGATGCGATCTCGCCGGCGCTCAGCTCGTCAGCGCGGACGAGCGTGAGGATCTGCCGTCGCCGCGGTGCAGCGATGGCTTTGAGCGCGGCCTCCACGGGTGGTATGTAAGCAGAATCTTTCGTAAGAGTCAACTTAAATTCACGGCCATCAGTCCGGTACCTGAGAGGAGGCCGGGTCCCGGCTAAGAGGTTCCTCTGAGCGTCAACCTCGTCTGATCAGTAGACGTGCAGAGCCGCGGCGACTCCGAGGTTGCCGCCGCCGCAACGTGCGGTGATCAGATAGCGCTTGGCACGAATGGAGGTTCGGATCCGGACAAGCCGCGAAAAGGCACCGTTCGACCGAGCTCGGGTCGCAACGGAGTGGGGCACGAAGGCATTGCCGACGAACGCCGGCGAGATCAGGTAGACGACGTCGCCCGCCCTGCAGCCCCTGCCGCTCACCGTCACCCGGCCTCCGCGCGCCACGCTTGTCGGCTTGACGCTGAGCCTCGGGGTCGCGCCGGCCAGAGTCCCGGCGAGGACGAGCGCCACGACGAGAGCGGAAGCCGTCACGGCCGGGAGCCCGATCGATCGCTGCGGCACAACCTCATCATGCCCCAACGGTCGGGGTCCGCTCCCACCGAAGTCGCCGCTCTGCGAGTTACGCTCGCCGGGTGACGGTTTGCGCTGCCTGTGGCGTCGAGAACCCAGCGGGGTTCCGCTTCTGCGGTTCCTGTGGCGCCGAGCTGGCGGAAACGCCGACATCGGCGCGCGAGGTCCGGAAGACGGTGACCATCCTCTTCTGCGACGTTACCGGCTCGACCGCCCTGGGCGAGCGGCTCGACTCGGAATCGCTCCGTCGCGTGATGGAGCGTTACTTCGCCCTCGCGCGCAATGTGCTGGAGCGGCACGGCGGCACCGTCGAGAAGTTCATCGGCGATGCGGTCATGGCCGTCTTCGGCATCCCCACCGTCCACGAGGACGATGCGCTGCGCGCCGCCCGGGCCGCGCACGAGCTGCGCGAGGAGCTGGGTGGGCTCAATGCAGACCTTCAGCGCGAGTTCGGCACCGAGTTGCAGGTCCGGATGGGCGTCAACACCGGCGAGGTGGTGACGAGCGAGGGCGGCACGCTCGCGACGGGTGACGCCGTCAACGTCGCCGCGCGGCTCGAGCAGGCCGCGGAGCCGGACGAGATTCTGATCGGCGCCCGCACGCACGACCTCGCCGAAGGAGCGCTCGAACTGGAGCCGGTCGAGCCGATCGAGGCAAAAGGAAAGTCCGAGCCGGTCCCGGCGTATCGACTCCTGTCGGTTCGAGCGGATACACCCGGGTTTGCGCGCCGCTTCGATGCGGCGTTCGTCGGCCGAGAGGACGAGCTGGCGCAGCTGCGGCAGTCCTACACGCGGGCGGTCGGAGACCAGTCGTGCCATCTGTTCACGCTGCTCGGCCCGGCCGGAATCGGGAAGTCGCGGCTCGTGCACGAGTTTCTTGCCGAGCACGAGGACGCGATCGTTCTGCGGGGACGCTGCCTGGCATACGGCGAAGGGATCACCTATTTCCCGCTCGTCGAGATTCTCGAGGGGCTCGCCGCGGATGCGCAGCTGACGAGCCTGCTCGACCGTGACGTCGAAGGTCTGAGGATGCTCAACACCGTGTCGGCTGCGATCGGGCTCGTCGACCAGGCGGCCCTCTCGCGTGAGGACACCTTTCTCGCCGTTCGGCGGTTGTTCGAGTCGCTCGCCCGCGAACGGCCGCTGATCCTGGTTCTCGACGACTTGCACTGGGCCGAGGCGACGTTCCTCGATCTCGTCGAGCATCTCGCCGATTGGAGTCGCGGAGCCCCGATCCTCCTCCTCTGCGCGGCTCGGCCGGACTTACTCGACGTGCGCCCGGCGTGGGGCGGCGGCAAGCTGAACGCCACGATCACGCTGCTCGAGCCGCTTTCCGAGGACCAGGCCGAGACGCTCATCGACAATCTCCTCGGCGGGACCGACCTATCCGAACTGCTGCGCAACCGCATCGCCGCCGCCGCCGAAGGCAATCCGCTGTTCGTCGAACAGATGCTGGCACTGATTGCGCAGAACGGGCACGCCGACGAGATCGCCATCCCGCCCACGATCCAGGCTTTGCTCGCAGCTCGGCTCGAACAGCTTCCGAGCAGCGAGCGCGTGGCCGCGGAGCGCGGTTCCGTGATCGGCAAGGAGTTCTGGAGGACGGCGTTGGTCGAGCTCGGCGGCGAGAGCAGCGCCTTGCCGCCGCTCGTGCGGAAGGAATTGATCCGGCCGTACCGGTCGCCCATCTTCCCGAGCGACGACTCCTTCCGTTTTCGGCATCAACTGATTCGCGACGCGGCCTACGACGGAATGCCGAAGGAGCTGCGGGCGAAGTTGCACGAGCAGTTCGGTCTTTGGCTCGAGCAGCATCGCAGCGAGTACGACGAGATCGTCGGCTATCACCTCGAGCGCGCTTACCTTCTTCGCGTGGAGCTTGGCCCGCTCGACGACGAGTCCCGTTCCCTCGGAACTCGGGCGGGCAAGTTACTCGGGCAGGCCGGCCTGCGCGCGAGCGGTCGGGGCGACGTCCCAGCTGCCGTCAAGTTGCTCACCCGAGCCACCGCGCTTCTGGACGAAACGGACGAGTTTCGGCTCGTTCTCCTCATCACGCTCGGCTACGCGCAGCAAGAGGCGGGGGATCTCAAGCTCGCAGCGTCGACCGTCAACAGCGCAATCGAAGCCGCTCGAGCTGCTGGAGTACCCGCGATCGAAGCGAGGGGGCGAGTGGCACTCGCGCTCATCGGAGCGATGATGGGCGAAGCTTTCACGGATGTCGCGACCGTGCGCGAGGAGATTCGGACGCTCGAGGCGCTGTCTGACGAGTCGGGCCTTGCCGAAGCCTGGTTTGTCGCCGGCACCTTCGAGGGTTGGCGCGGACAATCCGAGGCCGCCGCCATGGCGTACGAGCGAGCGAGCACGTACGCGACCAAGGCGGGCAACCGCCGCCTCGCGGCCCTGCCCGTGGGTGGTCGCGTAATGATGGGCGGGTGGGGATACCTTCCTGCCGACGAAGGGCTCCAGCTTTGTGACGAATTGCTCGGCGAGCATCACGGCACCTGGCTCGAGGGATACCTGCGCGCCGCGCGCTCGATGCATTTGTCGTTGCTCGGACGAGCGGACGAGGCTAAGAGCGAGCTCGACCTTGCGATCGACCTGTACCAGCAGTTCGGCAACGAGTTGTTCGCGGCGGCCACGGCGATGAACGCGGCTGATCAATGGCTTCGCGTCGGCCGACCCGACCTCGCCGAAGCTGTTACACGTGACGGCATTGCACGCCTCGAGCGCTTCGGTGAGCAGGGATTCCTCTCGACGACCACCGGGTTCCTGGCGGAGGCGCTCCTGGCGCAGGGTCGGTACCAGGAAGCAGATGAGCAAGCAGGGATCGTTGCGGACCTGGCAGTCGCCGACGACTTCGATGCACAGATGCGCTGGCGCATGGTGCGCGCGCGCATCCTTGCGCAGCAGGGCGAGTACGGGGAAGCTGAACGGCTCGCCCGCGAAGCCCTCGAAATCGGAGCTGAAACCGACTGGCATATGACTCATGCGAAGGCGCTCATCACCGTTGCGGACGTGCTCGAGCTGGCAGGAAGGGCAAGCGAGACGCCGCCGCATGTCGAAGCTGCACTTGCCCTTTACGAGCGAAAAGGGGCGCGTGTCGAAGCCGAGGCTTCACGTCGCCGTCTTGCTGAGGCAAGAGACCGATACTGACGGTTAGCTAATCGGCTGCACCATCCGAGCCGAGTTGCCAGACGGGTCGCGGAAGCCCGCGTCGATGCCATAGGGCTGCTCTGACGGCTCCTGCTGGAACTCGACGCCCTTGGTCTTGAGCTCCTCGTAGGAAGCCTGGCAGTTGTCGGTTGAGAAGATGAGCCCGCCGGCCGCGCCCTTCGCCATCACGTTCAAGATCTGGGCGCGCGTGTCTTCGTCGAACACGGGCGGCCCAGGGATCGCGACGAGGCTCACAGCGACGTCCTGTCCCGGAATGCCGACCGTCAGCCAGCGAAAATTGTTCAGCTCCGGCACCGTGACGTCGTCACGTAGCTCGAGGCCGAGCTTCTCGGTGTAGAAGGCGAGGGCTTCGTCCTGGTCGTGCACCCAGATGGTTACGTTGGTGAGGCTTTTCAGCATGTTCGTCCCTCCGATGTGGTCGTGACGTTGGAGGACGACGTTAGCCGCGGCGATTGCCGTTGTCTTCTCGAAAACTGCTGTATGGCGGGCGGGCGTGGGCCTGGAGGATGCAGGTCGGAATGCGAACACGAGCCGACGCCGGCGGGTGGCTCGCCCGGTACGCGGTGGGAGACATGCCGTACGCGCGGCCGAAGCTCGTAGTGAAGGATCCGACGCTTCGCAGTCCGACGGTGAGGCAGATGTCAGCCACGGTGCGGTCGGTGTTGCGCAGCAGCGCAGCCACTCGCTCGAGTCGGCGAGTCAGGAGGTACCGGTGCGGTGTCTCGCCGAACGACCGCCGGAACTCACGACTGAAGTGCGCAGTCGAGAGCCGCGCCGCGCGTGCAAGTGCAGGCACGTCGAGGGGCTCGCGGTAACGGGCGTCGATCAGGTCCTTGGCCCGGAGGAGGTGGCGTGCCGGAGGGACGGGCGTGATCATCGACCAAGTATCGCTGCCACAGGATGGGGCTCTCAGCGGCGACGGCGGCGACGGCCGAAGGCCGTACGCTTCTTCGAGCTGCGGCCTAGCAGCTCGCTCTCTTCGAGGCTGGCGCCGGCGCCGAGCACGACGCACTCGAGTGGCGAGTCGGCGACGATGATGGGAAGACCGGTTTCCGAGCTCAGCAGCCGGTCGAGCCCTCGTAACAGTGCGCCGCCGCCTGCAAGCGTGATGCCGTGGTTCGCAATGTCCGCGGCAAGTTCGGGTGGCGTCGATTCGAGTGTCCGTTTCACCGTGTCGACGATGGTTTCGATCGGCTGCGCGATTGCGGCACGCACATCGTTCGAATCGATCGTGCTCCGGCGAAGCAGTCCGGTGATGCGGTCGCGTCCGGCAACCTGCGTCTCGAGTGTTTCCGGTAACGGCCACGCGGCGCCGCACGCGATCTTGGCCGCCTCGGCGGTCTCGGGACCGATGAGCAGGCGCGCGTTCGCGTCGACGTGTCGAACGACCGCATCGTCGAGCTCGTAGCCCCCGACTCGGATCGACTCCCACACCACGATGCCGCCGAGGGCGAGAACCGCCACCTCGGTCGTGCCGCCGCCGATGTCCACGACCATCGAGCCCTGTGCCTCGCCAACGGGGAGCCCGGCACCGATCGCTGCCGCCATCGGCTCCTCGATCAGCGACACCCTGCGTGCACCGGCCGCGAGCGTTGCCTCCTCGACGGCGTTGCGCTCGACGTCGGTCGTCCCGCTCGGCACGCAGAGAACGACGTGCGAATAGGACAGGCCACCTCCGCCTCCGACTCGGCGGATGAAGTAGCGCAGCATCTCCGCTGTAATGTCGAAGTCGGCTATCACTCCGTGCCGCAACGGGCGGATCGCGCGGATGGTCGCCGGTGTACGTCCGATCATGCGGCGCGCGTCCTCGCCGACCGCGTGGACACGGCCGGTTACCTCGTCGATCGCGACGACCGAAGGCTCGAAGACGGCAATCCCGCTGCCGCGAACGAAGACGAGCGTGTTCGCCGTGCCAAGATCGATCGCGAGCTCGCGACCCCGCTGAAGACGCCGTTGTGCCACAGACCCGCGCTCAACGGTACCGGCACAGCCGGGCGAGTTACCCTCGTCAGGTGACCACCTGCCCAAGCTGCGGCGCGGAGAACCCCGAAGGCTTCAGCTTCTGCCCCTCCTGCGGCGCCGCTCTTGCCGAGGCAAGGCCTGCGCGCGAGGTGCGAAAGACCGTCACCGTGCTGTTCTGCGACGTCGTCGGCTCGACCGCGCTCGGCGAGCGTGTAGACCCGGAGCCCTTGCGGAGATTGATGGGTAGCTACTACGAGCAGATGCGGGCCATCGTCGAGCGGCACGGCGGCACGGTGGAGAAGTTCATCGGCGACGCGGTGATGGCCGTGTTCGGCGTGCCGCAGGCGCATGAGGACGATGCGCTTCGCGCAGTGCGCGCAGCCGCCGAGATGCATGCCGCCGCGGGGCCGCTCGAGCTCGGTATCCGCATCGGCATCAACACCGGCGAGGTCGTCACCGGCGAGGGAGAGACGCTTGTCACAGGCGACGCGGTCAACGTCGCCGCGCGGCTCGAGCAGGCGGCGGCGCCCGGCGAGACGCTGATCGCTAGTGGGACGCGTGGGCTCGTTCGCGATGCGGTCGAGACCGAGGAGACTGGACCCCTCGAGGTGAAAGGCAAGGCGGAGCCGCTTCAAGCGCATCGCGTGCTCACCGTCGATCCGGACGCGCAGTCGGTCGCACGCCGCCTCGACCGGCCGATGGTCGGACGGGCACGCGAGCTAGAGCGATTGCTCGGCGACTTCGAGCATTCGGCCAATGACCGCGCGTGCCACATGTTCACCCTGCTCGGTGCCGCAGGGGTCGGGAAGTCGCGACTCGTGCGGGCGTTCCTCGACAATGTCGGCGACGGCGCACGCGTGCTCCGCGGCCGCTGCTTGCCGTACGGCGAGGGGATTACGTACTGGCCGGTCGTCGAAGTCCTCTTGCAACTCGGGCACGAGCCGGACAACGTCATCGGCGGCTCCCCGGCAGAAGCGCAGCTCTCCTTCAGGAAGCTTCTCGAGGCGGCAGCCGTCGAGCGGCCGCTCGTCGTCTACTTCGACGACCTGCAATGGGCCGAGCCGACCTTTCTCGACCTCGTCGAACACCTCGCGGACTGGTCGCGCGATGCGCCGATCTTCCTGCTCTGCGCGGCGCGGCCCGATCTGCTCGACCTTCGGCCCGCCTGGGGAGGCGGCAAGCTCAATGCCGCCTCGCTGTTGCTCGAGTCTTTGTCCGTGAAAGACAGCGAACTTCTCATCGGCGAGTTGCTGGCGGAGATCGAGCTCGACGAAGCGATGCGCGCGCGGATTGTCGACGCCTCAGAAGGCAATCCGCTCTTCGTCGAAGAGATGGTCGCAATGGTGCGCGAGGACGGCGTCGACCAGGAGATGATCGTGCCGCCGACGATCCATGCACTGCTGCAGGCCCGTCTCGATCGGCTCGGCGGTGACGAGCGCACCGTGATCGAACGGGGAGCTGTGGAGGGCAAGATCTTCCATCGTGGCGCGGTCCTCGAGCTGGCTCCGGAGCCCGTTCGTGCCGGCGTCGGCACGCATCTCCTCGCCCTCGTTCGTAAGGAGTTGATCCGCCCCGACCGGACCGAGGTTCCCGGCGACGACGCTTACCGGTTTCGTCATCTGCTGATCCGCGACGCCGCTTACGAGTCCGTGCCGAAGGAAACGCGCGCAGCCCTGCACGAACAGTTCGTGGCGTGGCTCGACTCGCACGCGCACCTCGTCGAGCAGGACGAGATCGCCGGCTATCACCTCGAACAGGCTGCTCGGTACCGCGAGGAGATCGGATCGCCCGACGCTGTGGTCGCGGAAGAGGCATTTCGGCGTCTCGCCGCTGCCGGGCAAGCGGCGCTTGGCCGCTCCGACTGGAACGCGGCGCGCTCGCTGTTACGTCGAGCGGTTGCCCTCCTCCCCGTCGGTCATGCAGTGCGGGTTGACGCTCTCCCGGACTATTACTTCACGCTCGTCGAGTCAGCGGAGTGGGACGCTGCCCGAGCCATCGCGGTCGAGCTGCGGACCTCGCAAGCTGAGCTGGCGCAGGCATTCGGTGCCCTGTTCGGGGCGGAGCTCGACGTGGTGGCAGGAGGGAAAGGGGGGGTCGGGTCCGCCTTTGTCGAGGCGGTCGCATCTGCGGTTGAAGACTTCGAGCGACTCGGAGATGCGAGGGGACTCGCCTACGCGTCGCGGCTGGCGGCTTACGAGCGCTGGGCCGCCCTTCGGCTCGCAGAGGCGATCGAAAAGTTCGAGGCGGCCGCAGCCAATGCGAAACGCGCCGGCATCCAGTATCTCGAGGACGATGCGCGGTCGCGAATGGCGAGGGCACATGCGATGGGGCCGACGCCACTTCCTGAGACGATCGAGCGGCTCGAGCAGTTCATTCGGGAGTACGGGGAGCGCCCACTGGCGCTAGCGGGAATTCAGGGTGCTCTTGCGAGAGCCTTCGCAGCGCACGGCGAGATCGAGGCAGCACGTGGGGTGGGGGACGTCGAAGCCGTCTACCTCGAGGCAGGAATGGAGTTGGAGGCGACATCTGCCTACTACACGCGAGCGTGGATTGCGAATTGCGCGGGCGACTTCGAAGAGCAGGAGCGTGAGCTTCGAGGGATGGTCGAGAAGCTCGAGGCCCTGCACGACCGCAACTATCTCTCGAGCTCGTGGATGTGGCTCGGGACGTGTCTCGTCGAGCTCGGGAAGGATGACGAAGCGCAGCGAGCACTGGAGCGCGCACGCGAGGTGACGATTCCCGAGGATGTGGTCGACGTCGTCGGCCTGGATGCGCTCGAGGCGGTCCTGAGGGCCCGCCGCGGCGAGCTCGAGGAGGCGCAGGCGCTGGCGAGGCGCGCGCTGGTGCACGTCGACGAGACAGACCACGTCGGCCTGCGGCTCGACACGAGGTGGAGCGCGGCCGAGGTGTTCGAGCTGGCGGGGCATGGCGACGAGGCGAAGACTTTGCTGGAAGAGAGCATTGAGATCGCCGAGCGGTACGGGCATCTGGTTGCGGCCGAGCGGGCGCGTAAGAGGCTCGCGGCGGGCCTGTAAATCACCCGGCGAGTCAACGCTTCACCCCTGTGGGGGATACGGGTCTCACCCTTCGTGACGACGATGCGCGCAGAACCGTCGTTGAGTCGATCTATGTCCACCAGGAGTTCAAACGTGCGGTGCGTGTCATGGCGGGCCCGAAATCGCGAAGGGGGGTGAATCCATGTCGTTCAAGGATCTTGTCCACTACCTTCGCGCACGCTTCGCCGTCGAGGAGGGTCAGACGATGGCCGAGTACGGCGTCGTCCTGGCAGTGATCGCGGTCGCAGTCGTTGTTGCGCTCGGCTTGCTTTCCACGTCCATCTCCAGCGCATTCGATTCAGTTCGCAGCAGCCTGTAGTTCGCGGACGTACCTAGACTCCGAGCCATAGCCCTGGGCTATGGCTCGGCTGTATCCGGGCTCCGATTGCTCGAAATCGGGTAGGAAAGGACTGCTACCAACGTGGGAGGAGCAGTCACATGAGCGAAGCGGAGAATCTGTACGGCGAGAAGCACGTGCAGCGCTACCGGGAGACCGGCGGCGAGGTCGGCCACCGGTGGAAGCGAGGCTCGAAGATCCTCCTCTTGACGACCAAGGGCCGGAAGAGCGGCGAGCCCCGCACCAAGCCTCTCATCTACAAGGAGGACGGCGACCACTACGTGATCGTCGCGTCGAGGGGCGGCGCACCCGAACATCCCGCGTGGTACCGGAATTTGCAGGAGGACCCGAATGTCGAGCTGCAGGTGCTCGACGAGGTGTTCCCCGCGCGTGCGCGCACTGCGGAGGGCGAGGAGCGCGAGCGGTTGTGGGAGCTCGTGAACCAACAGTGGCCGGACTACGACACCTACCAGACGAAGACCGACCGCGAGATCCCGGTCGTCGTCCTAGAGCGCACGTCCGACTGAGCGGCTCAGCGAGCGCACGAGAGCGTTCGCGTCGCCTCGCCGTAGCTTCGGATTCCACCGAAGAGATGCGGTGCTGAGAAGCTGGTCTCGTTTGCCGACGGTTGGATCGTGAATGCCGGCACCAGCGCCATGCTGGCGACGAGGGGCCGGATCGGCTGGAAGTACTTGGAATGGCCGCAGGCGATCAAAGCCGCGTACAGCACTTTCTCCCGGAACACGCGGGTGCTTGCGAGGCTGAACGACAGCTCCATCCCATAGCTGCCGGCGGAAGCCGCCGGCCAACTGAGGACGGCGAACTGCGTTCCGCCCTGCGCGCGCAGCCGCTTGCCGAACGCAAGCGGGACCGCGCCGAGCGGCGCCTGTACGGCCAGCTCGGCCGGCGACCCGGGCTGGTCAGTCGCGGTTGCCCGAACATCCGACGCATCCAGCGGGAGCTGCACGATCAACGGGCCCGAGCAGTCGAGTTGGTAAGGCGTTCCGCGCGGCAGCGGCCGGGTGCGCAGGTGGACGACGTAGAGCTGCACGAGGAGGGCCGAGCCGGTGGCCTCTCTCACGTCGAAGGTGCCCGTGACGGAGCAGTCGATCCGAATGACCTGCCCGGCGCGTGTCGTCGTTCCCGTGACGCGGTGCGGAGCCAGCTCCACCTGGGACGACTGCCTCACGACGTCTTGTGCGCCTGGTTGGAGCTGAACCGCGATCTGGCCCTCGAAGGCGCACCCTGGTAGGCCTGCGAGCACGAGCGCAGCAACGATCAGTCGCACCGCCCGGCCTACGCCCCGAGGAACTTGTCGATCGCGTTGATGATCTTGACGACTCGACGGTCGTCGGCCTCCTCCGTCATCCGGAGATAGCCGCGCGCCTGCTCGAGGCACAGAGCAATCTCGGGGAGCCAGAGCTGGTTCGAGAAGAGGTGTACGCGTCGTTTCCAATGAAAGTCTCTGGGTTTGGTCAATGCACCCTCGGCTTCGAGTCGCACGATTGCGAGCGCGAGCTCGCTGCCGCTCATCCAGTCGTTCGCGGTTAGCTCCCAGACCTCGTCGCCGTAGAAGTCAGCCTCGCCACGGTACTGCTCGCCGCGGTTGCCGTGGTTGGCCTCGTACCAGTCCTGCAGCCTCCCGTCGGCTCTTGCGTTGTCGAGAAAACGAGCCAGCTCGGCGCGCGAGTTTTCGGCCTGTCCCGGATCGGACCAGCCGATCCGCAGCCGCAGCTCGGGTTCCCAGAAGTAGAACCAGGTCCTGACCTGGTCGCTGAGCTCATCATGGACAAGGGGATCGACGACCTCGAGCAGCAGCCTCGTGCGCTCGTCCTCGTCCGCGGCGGGAATGTTCACCTCGATCCAGTCGCTCGGCGTGCTGCTCGACAAGGGAGTTAGCGTCGCACATGCTCACACCGGCGCCAAGCGGGTATTAGATTCGGCCCGATGAGCCTGGACAGCTTTGCTCGCGTCCCGCTGTTGTTCGGCCCGTCGCCGGTGCACCGGCTCGAGCGGCTGAGCGAGCACCTCGGCGGCGAGGTCGAGATCTGGGCGAAGCGCGAGGACTGCAACTCGGGCCTCGCGTACGGCGGCAACAAGACGCGGAAGCTGGAGTACCTCGTCGCCGAGGCGCTGGCACAGGGCTGCGACACGCTCGTCTCGATCGGCGGTGTGCAGTCGAACCACACGAGGCAGGTCGCTGCGGTTGCCGCGAAGCTCGGCCTCGGTTGTGTCCTGGTGCAGGAGCACTGGGTCGAGTGGCCGGACGCGGTCTACGACAAGGTCGGCAACATCCTGCTCTCGCGGATCATGGGGGCCGACGTCCGAATCAGTGCGGCCGGGTTCGACATCGGCATCAGACCGAGCTGGGAAGAAGCGCTCGCGTCAGTCGAGGAGCGCGGCGGGAAGCCGTACGCAATCCCGGCCGGCGCCTCCGATCATCCGCTGGGCGGCCTCGGGTTCGCGCGCTGGGCGCAGGAGGTGGCCGACCAGGAGCATGAGCTCGGCGTCTTCTTCGACACGGTTATCACGTGCTCGGTGACCGGCTCGACGCAGGCGGGCATGATCGCGGGCTTCGCGTTGCAGGACACCGAGCGCAAGGTGCTCGGCATCGACGGCTCCGCGACGGTCGAGCAGACGTGGAATCAGATCGCCCGCATCGCGCGGCAAACCGCCGAGGCAATCGGCCTGGGCCGCGAGCTACGCGACGACGAGATCGTCCTGCTCGACGAGTGGCACGCCGGCACGTATGGGATCCCGGATGCGAAGACGATCAAGGCGATCCGCTTGTGCGCTCGCCTCGAGGGCGTGCTCACCGATCCTGTGTACGAAGGAAAGTCGATGGCGGCGTTGATCGACCTCGTAGGTTCAGAGCGCATCGCACCGGGGTCACGTGTGCTGTACGCACACCTGGGTGGCCAGCCAGCGCTCAACGCCTATTCGGGCGTTTTCTGACTCCTGCTTGCCAACTGGCAAGCAGGAGTGCAACTCTTTGGCGGTGCCTTTGACGCCGGAGATCATTGCGGAGTCCGTGGCCCGCTATCGTCGCGAGTCTGATCGGTACGTGAAGCTCGCTGGGTTTGTGGCAGAGCAGTGCCGCCGGATCGTCGACAACAATGCGATCCGAGCGACGGTGCAATGGCGTGCGAAAGATGCGACGTCGCTTGAGTTGAAGCTTCGGCGATACATGGCGGACGAGAAGAGGTGCGACGACTTCAGTAGTCCCGCAGATGTCTTTGCGACCCTGAAGGACCTCGCCGGAGTCCGAATTACGACTTATGTTGAAAGTGACCGCGATGATGTCGTCCGCCTCATAGAGGAAGCGTTCGTGGGGCCAGGCGAGGCTGAGTCGGTGCTAGTCGACAAGAAGGACAACCCCGACACTTTCTACCGCGCAACACATTGCCAGGTGCTTCTTCAGAAGGACGATCTAGTCGGACGCTATGAGAACCTCGCTGGGACTAGCTGCGAAGTGCAAGTGTGCAGTCTCCTGGCGCACGCCTGGAACGAGATCGAGCACGACCTCGGATATAAGCCTCTGACCGGCGATCTCTCGATAGTAGAACGTACGTCATTGGACGCCCTTGCGCGGGTCACGCAGGGGGGCGATGACGTAATCAACCTTTTGCTGATCGCGAACGCTGACCGGCTCTCGCAGCTGCAAGGTCAGTTCGTCGATGTTCATGACTTCGTGTCCCGGATGCGGGAGCGCTTCCCTGATGCTCCCAACTTTGCGGCGAATTCGGGCCAGTTGTTCGCAGATCTCGTCGCGCTGGAACTCGATACGCCGCAGAAGATTGAGGAAGCCCTCTTAACAGAAGGAGCAGTGGAGCGCTCCCGCGCACTTACCGAAAGGCTACGCGAGTACCTCGCGGTTCAGGCGGACGAGGTTGTGGTTGTGGACCCCGAGTCATCGGACAGGTTGTTGATGCTTCTGCTTGAGAACCGCAGCACTGACGTGCTCGAGCGTCATCCGGCAGGCCCTGGCCTGGGTCGTCCGCCGCGCATCGCAAGTGTCGCACGTAGGTTCATCGAGATGACCGAGGCGGAGAACCTGAGTGGCAACGGTACCACTCCCGTTGCTAGTAAGCCGACTGCACAGACGTAACTGTGGCGAGAATAGTTCGCTGCATTGTCAGACATCTTCGATCATCGACGGAATAACATCCTCCGCGTCGAAGATCGCAGTCGCGCGCTCATGCAGCACGCGCAACACCTGTCGGCCGCGTCTGTCTAGTAGCGCGCCCGACTCGCGCCGTCGCTCGATAACTCTGTATGCGACATTCACTTTTGAGGGTTCATGGACGCTGTTCTTCTCGCACCACTCACGTGCACGTCGCGGACGGTTGTTTCCACGGATGGCGGCCTTCGGGAGGCTTGTCGGAGCACCGCTGCGGCGGAGTTCCTCGTTGAACGCCGCCACGTAAATATCAGCTTCAAGAACGTCCTCAATAACCATTTCCGATCGCTCGCCAGCGAGAGACAAGATCCGATCTGCCGGTATCCGGGCGCCTCTGAGACGTGCACGCAGGTTTCTCCCCCCTTCGTCTCCGTCAACGACCCATGCAACCCGTCCCGCCTCGCGATCTAGGCCGCCAATGTGGGTCGCCGGAGCCTCCGAGCTCGCAGGTGCGACCTGAAAGCCAAGCGACTTGAGTCCCGTGGCCTCTCGCAGAAGCGTCGGCAAGAGGATGATCTCTGTTGCGCCTTCGCTCATGAGTGCGTTTCGGACGGGAACAAACGCCAAGGTGCTAGCGCCCATGCCAACCAAGAGAGGAGAGAACCCTTCCCCCTGCGTCCAAAAGCGGTTTTGAACTCTGCTGTGGTTGGTGTCCGCAATAGGGCCGACGAGGCGGACACCTGTACCCAGATCTTCCGGAAGACAACCAGCCGAATGAGTTGTGTAGATGATCTGCGGTAGGGCTTCTTGTTTGGCAAATACTTGGACTACATCAGCTTGTGCGTCGTAGTGAAGATGCCTCTCAAGCTCGTCGATCAGGACAATGGGTGGGATGCCATGCTGAGCCCTCGCCGTTAGGCCCAGTAAGGCGACGAACATCTTCAATCCATCTGAGCGCTCTTCGAGTTTCGAGAATCCGCCAGCGGGATTCGATACGTGAAGTCGGATCACATTTCCGTCGTCGCGATCGAACCGAACAGCAATCGTCTCTTGGGACCAGGCCCGAAAAGCTTGTTGGAGTCGTGCATTCGCCTCTTGAAGAACTTCGACGATAGTGCCAGATTCATCGTCGTGAATTAGCTGAAGCAGCCCAGGCAGGTCGAGTTCAGCAAGACGTGCCAGATTCGCGAGCGCCGGCGGCGGATCTGCGGCAACATCAGTTAAGTCGTAGTCACTACGGAGTTCGCGTTCTTCCTCATCAAAGAAGAGAAAGTCAGGGGTTCTCGGGTGCAGCAAGCGTCGAGCAGTCGCATTGGGATGCTCGGCGTTCTCGTGGACGTATGCAGATCGCAGGATTGCGATGGTCTCTGAGGCCTCTTCCTGGCCGAGTTCCTCAAGCGAGTCGGCGAAAGAGGCGATGGCCTGGAGAGCACTTGCATCGAGCGTAGCGTCATCGGTCTCAAGTGCCGCGCGGATAGCGTCTATCCCTTCGGCGCCAAGTGGAGAAGCATTTTCATGCTCCTCGGGATCCCAAACACTGCGCTTTAGAAGCTTCTGTACTGCAGCAGACGCTTCACGCCGCGGGCCGCGATCACGCGCCAAGCCGTCGCGTAACTCGGTGACGAGTTGGCCGCTCGCTCTCTTCTTAACCAGGAACCAGCGCGTGCGTTTTGGATCGTCTGCACCGTGGAGATCGGCGATGATCTCCAGGTCGGCGTCTTCAATCAGGTAAAGAGCCTCAACAAGGAAGTCGTCGTCTGCTACCTGCTGCCGACGGGTGCGATCCGCATGGCCGATTGGGTCTCGATCGTCGAGTCGGCGCATCGCCTCGATTAGCGAGGTTTTGCCAGCTTCGTTCGGCCCTACGATCGCAGTGAGCGCGTTGTCGACGTCCAGCCTCTGAGGGTTGGCGAAGCGTCGGAAACCGGAGAATTCCAGTGCCACAAGCCGCATCGGGCGGACGGTAGCACTGCCTTAGGTCAACAGTGCTCCTCGAAGTCCTGAGTTCGGAGTTAGGAGCAGCCGGTGTTAGTCCCGCAGTCCCGACAGGTGTAACAGGACCCTGTCCGCACCATCCGCCCGCCGCATTTCGCGCACTCCTGCGCGTCCTCGAACGCATTGAAGAGCGCGGTCTGACCGGGCGGGGCCATCTCCACCGGCGCCTTGATCGACGCAGGAGCGTCCCCGCCGTTGCGATAGCCCTCCGCTAGGCGGGCTCGCACCTCGGCCGACAGGATTCCGATTTCCTCCTGCTGGTCGACGGTCAGGAACTTCTTGCCCATCCACCTGAAGATGTAGTCGACGATCGACTTCGCGGCTCGGATGTCCGGGTCGTTCGTCATCCCGCTCGGCTCGAAGCGCATGTGCGCGAACTTCGAGACGTACACCTCGAGCGGCACGCCGTACTGCAGGCCGAGCGACACCGAGATCATGATCGAGTTCATCAGGCCGGCGAGGGTCGTGCCCTCCTTGGCGATGTCCACGAAGATGTCGCCCGGGGTGTTGTCCTCGTACAGCCCGACGTGGATGTAGCCCTCGTAGTCGCCGACGCGGAACTTGCGGCCGACCTCGA
>DAITAW010000127.1:0-6748 GCA_036824055.1 Gaiellaceae bacterium
GTCTCGAGCTTGCCGTCACGGCAGGCGTTCAGCAGGCGGCGGTACGGATCGAGCCCGTCGCCGGGGGCGTAGACGGCGTCAGGCGGCTCGTTGTCGTAGCGCGGGTCGCGCGCCTGCTCGGAGAGGTACGGCAGGTTGGCGACGACGAGGTCGACCGGTTGCGTGAGCGGATCGAGGAGATCTCCCTGGACCACGTGCACGCGATCCTCGACACCGTGGAGCTTCGCGTTCTCGCGCGCGAGCTCGACCGCGGCGGCGCTGGTGTCGGTCGCCCAGACCTCGACCTGAGGACGGTTGACCGCCAACGCGATCGCCACGGCGCCGCTCCCCGTGCCGACGTCCGCGACACGCGTCGGGACTCCATCAATCCGTTCCAGCGCCTCGTCGACGAGCCGCTCGGTGGACGGTCGGGGAGTGAACACCTGTCCGGGCGCGGTCAGCAGCGGGAGATCGTAGAAGGACGTTTTCATAGGCTCCTGCAGTAGTGGACTGGGCTGGTCACGCACGGCGCGAACACGAACGCTACCGGGACGGCGAGGCTCGACTGCCGGACGCGGGCGATCAGGACGCCCGCCAGCGCCAGTTGGCGCGGATGGGGAATGCCGCTGCCGGTGCCGCGCTGGCCATGCTCATGGCCGGCGAGACGAGGACTGCGCGGGAGTGGTTCGCGCTAGCCGTCCAGCGTTACCGCGAGAGCTACGACCTCGCTCCTCCGGGAAGCTGGGGCAGGCCGATCGGGATCCTCAAGGCGCAGATTCTCGGCGGCGATTGGGAGGGAGCAGAGGCCGATGCGCGCTGGACGCTCGAGCAAGGTGCCTCCGACAGCGAGTCGCCGATCGGTCGGTACGCCGGCACGCTCGCACTTCTCGTGCTGGGGCGTGACGAGGAGGCGCGCGTGCTCGCCGACGACCTGCGCGTCCGCGACGACTTCCCTGCGCCCGTCGGAGATGCGCTCGCGTTCATCGCGGCTCAGGGCCCGCCGGGGTACGTCGAGGCGATCGAGGCGGTGCTGGAATCCTTCGAGGAGCGAGAGGAGTACCTCGAGGATCTCCCCGTCGCAGACACCGTTCTCGTCTTGCAGGCCCTCGCCGCGCGCCGCGACATGTCGGCTGAGCTCAGCTCGCCGTTGTTGCCCTAGTCTCGCTGGGCGGGCGGGTGCGCGAACACCGTCAGCACGAGCTTGTCTGCGCTCTCGTCTTCGAGGTCGCGGACGTTTTCCAGGAAGGTCCCCATCAGCTCGAGCGCGCGTTCGATCGTAAGCTTCACCTCGACCTGCGCACCCCGAAACGTGCCGTCCGGCGAATAGACCGCGTGCGCACGCTGCACCTGGTCGATCATCGCCGCCTGGATGTCGCTCGCGCCTCCCGCCGAAAGCAACTCGGGCGCAACCCGGAAGACCTTGGCGACGGCGCGGTACGGCTTTTCGCGTCCACGCCCGTTCTCGTCGGCGAGCTCGATCAATCCCGCCTTCAGCAGCATGCGCACATGGAAGTGCAAGTGCCCGGGGTCGACACCGAGCCGCTGGGCGAGCTCACGGTTCGTGAGCTGCCAGTCGCCTTCCTGGCCGAGCATCTCGAGCACCCGCACACGCAGCGGATGGCCGAGCGCCTTTAGTTGCTCCGGCTTGTCGAGTACCAGCTCTTGCAAAAGAACAGCCCGCCCCTTTTGTGTTCCGGTCCACTTCTACATATAGAGAGGGGCAAGTCAAGCCCGAAGCTTGGCTGCTGCAGCGCGATCGAGGATTGCAGTGGTCGTGCCTTCGCGCGCCCGGACGAGGCTCGCCGGCGTGTCAGGGCCTGGTGTCGAGCGAAATGCGCGCTGCGCCGCGTCGACCTTCTCGGCGCCGGAGACGGCGAAGACGATCTCCCGGGCGCTGTTCAGGACCGCGATGCTCAGGGTCACCCGGTCGACGAAGGGCTCGAGCCCGGGCTCCGCCGGGAGCACCCGTCCTCGTTGCGTGAGGGTCGGTGCATTCGGAAACAGGGACGCGACGTGACCGTCCTTGCCGATGCCGAGGAGCTCCAGGTCGAACACCGTGTCGCCGAGCTCCCGCTCGTAGTCTGCCGCGGCCTTCTCCTTTCCGAGCTCTCCTTTGATGCGGTGGACCGCGTGCGGTTCGTGCTCGAGTGGGTCCAGGAGCGTGCGTTTGGCAAGCGCGTAGTTCGAGAGCTCGTCGTCGGGCGGGACGCAGCGCTCGTCGCTCCACCAGAGCTCCGTCTTGCTCCAGTCGACCTCGAGCCGCGCGGCTTCGGTGTACGCGAGCTCCGGCGTCGTGCCGCCGGTGAGTGCGATGTGTCCGCCAGCCCGGGCCGCGCGCGCGAGCCGCTCGGCTACCGCCGCTGCGACGTCCTCCGCGTCCTCGAGGATGACGAGCTCGACGTCGTCGTTCACGAATCGCCCGCCGCGAGCTCCTTCGACCGGTTCATTGCCGCCTGAATGGCATTGAGGAACGCGGCGCGTACGCCCGCTTGCTCCAGCTCGCGGATCGCATGAATTGTCGTCCCGCCCGGCGAGGTCACTGCCTCGCGCAGCTCCACCGGGTGCATCTCCTCGTCGCGCAGGAGCTTGGCCGTCCCCAGCATGGTCTGGACGACGAGCTGTGTCGAGGTCTCGCGCCCGAGACCGAGCAGGATTCCCGCGTCGATCATTGCCTCCGCGAGGAGTGCGAAGTAAGCCGGCCCCGAGCCGGACACGGCGGTGACGGCGTCCATGTAACGCTCGGGAACGCGGACGACGCGACCGAGATGCGAGAGGACGTCCTCGGCAAGATCGAGGTGCTCGTCGCCCGCGTGGGCACCGGCGCAGACGCCGGCGATGCCTTCGTGCACCAGGGCGGGCGCATTCGGCATGGCCCGCACGACCGGCACGCCCGGGGCGAGTCGTGCCTCGATCTGCGCGGTCGGGATCGCCGCAGCGACCGAGAGAACGGTCTGCTCGGGTGTGAGGAGTCCGCCGATCTCGCCGAGCAGGACGTCGAAGTCCTGCGGCTTGACGGCGATCACGACGAGCCCGGCGTTGCCGACCGCTTCGGAATTGGATGGTGTCGCTTCGACCCCGTAACGATCGGAGAGCTCGTTCAGTCGCTCGTCGCGGCGGCCGGTGACGACGATGTCGCCCGGTTTCCGCCAGCCGGAGCTGAGCAGCCCGGCCAGCAGCGACTCGCCGATTCGCCCGGCCCCGAGGATCGCAATCTTCGGATTGGCAGCCATGGCCGCAGTCTAAGCCGGGGAAGGACGAGCTCGATTCACGCGTACGCCGGCCGAGGGAAGCGCACCGGCCGTTCCTCGGGCAGCGGAATCAACCCGTGCGCGAAGCCCGTCACGAGGTAACGGCCGGCGAGGCCGGCCCATTCGCCGTAGGGCTCGAGCAGCTCGGCTGTTTCGTGCGCCTCGACCCAGCGCCCGCGCAATCGCGACATCAGCTTCACGAGCGAGAGATCTCCGACCAGGCCGCGCTCGCAGCGTCCCAGCCCTTCGAGGCAGACGACACCCGCAGACCAGGGACCGAGCCCTCGCTGCCGCTCGATGAAGGCCGCAGCATTCTCCGTCGACAGCGCGTGCAGCTTCTCCAGATCGGTCGCGCGGCAGATCCGGATGAGGGCGGCGGCCCGGCTCGCGTGCAGGCCGAGCTGTCGCAGTTGCACCGGCGCGAACCGAGCAAGCGACTTCGAGGTCGGCGGTGCGTGGAGGTCGGTCCCCTCGACCAGCGGCTCGGCGGCGCGCACGATGATGCGTTCGAGCTGTCGCGCTCGGCGGGAGTCGATCAGTTGTCCGCAGAACGCGCGCAAGAGAGCCTGCGCGACCGACGACATCCGCAGCTGGCGCATGCCCTGGAAGCGCGAAGCGGTCTCACCGATGAGGGGGTCGCGCGCGAAGCGACGCAGAAACTCCGTGTGATCGGCATCGACGGCGAGGACGAAACGCAACCGCTCCAGGCCTTCTTCGCTCTCCACTCGGAGCAGGAGGCGTCCGTCCAGCGTCTGCCTCGCGGTTGCGACCTCCACTCGCTCGCCGACGCGCAGAGTGGTCGTGAGCGTCCCGTCGCGAACATGGCGGGTCGCATCGCTCGCATGCTTTGCGCAGAGGGCGAGCGTGTACGGGCCGGCGGGGCGAACGACCCGCTCGAGGGTCAACTCTTGGAGTGTGCTGCGGTCTCGGCGTCCATGCCGAGATCGTACGCGCGGCGGAGGATCGGCTCGGCCTCGTCACCGCGCCCCTGCTCCTGCAGGAGCGCTGCCCAGTCGAGAGAAGCCAGCCCTGCGTTGTGCCGTCGGCCGTGAACGGTGAGCAGATCGACTGCCCGCCGATACGTTTCGTTCGCGGCACCGATCTCCCTTTGGAGCGCGAGCCCGCGCGCCAGTGCCCAGCAGGCCGCACCCATTTCGCCTCCGTGGAAGTCTCCGAGGATCGCGAGTGCGTCCCTGGCGCGATCGACGGCCCGCGCACCGTCACCCTCGAGCGTCGCGAGGCGAGACTCGCCGATGCGCAGCATCCCGAGGTCCGCGGGCTCCGGAGTGGGGCCGAGAAGGCGTGCAGCGATCTCGAGTTGGTCGCGCGTCTCGTTGGCGCGTCCCTGCTCTGAGTCGATGCCGGCCGAAAGGAGGTAGCCACGGGCGAGTGTCAAGGTGTCGTCGGTTGCCTCGAGGAGTGCGATCGCCTTGCGAATCTGCGTAAGCGCCTCGCCCGAACGACCTTCGATCGCGGCCACACGAGCGAGCGACCAGTAGAAGCGTACGCGCGTGTAAGCATCGCCGGAGTCGCCGGCCCGGTTCAGCGCGTCGCGGATGACTTCGGTAGCGCGGTCGTAGTCACCTGCATCGGTCAGCGCATAGCTCAGGAACGTGGCGTAGCGGATCAGCAGTGCGAGATCGTCCGGCGTTGCGGCGGTTACTTCGTCGAGGCATTTTTCGAGCAGGCGCGCTGCGCGGTCCGGTGCGCCGAGCGCGGCGTAGGACTGCGCCAGCGCCGTGTACACGTCAGGGCGGAGATGCGGAGCGGCGCGATCGTGCTCGAGGGCGGACTCGAGACGCTCGACCGCGTCGAGGTGACTGCCGCGATGGGCAGCAGCGAGCCCGAGTCCAATCGCTGCACGACTCGCCGAGACGCGATCGCCCGCCGTGGTCGCATCGGCGAGAACTTCCGCGAGCTTCTCCTCTGCCCCGCCCGTGTCGGCTTCCAGTCGAAGTTGCAGCTCGGCGTCCGCGAGCTTCAGCTCCCGGTCGTCGACCTCGCGGATGTCACGGCCGGTCTCGAGGTACTCGACCGAGACCCCGAGCTTCTGCGCCAGCTTGCGGAGCGCCTTGACCGACGGCGTCCGCGCGCCCGCTTCGATACGCGAGATGTAGGCGTACGAGACGCCGGGCGAACTGAGGTCGCGCTGAGAGAAGCCTTGCGCCACGCGCAAGCGCTTGAGGCGCTGCCCCACGCCTTCTGTCGTCCTGTCCTCGGACACTCTTCCGGGGATCATTAGGAGTTCTCGTACATAAGTCAATTCTCTTCTCGGGTCATGCCCTGTCAATCGGCGCTTCCTCATGACAACATAAGCCCCTCGAACTGCGGATCATGTCGGGGGAAGGAGGGGACTCATGCATCCCTGGGGCTCGTAATTGACATTCAGCGGGCGGGGGCGCCCGTGAGGCTCCCGCCCGGTTTACTACCCGCCTGATGTCTTCGGGGCTCGCGATCGTGGTCTACGGGCTCCTGCTCGTGCCCGGCGCGATCCTTGTCTGGCGGCGGCCCGTCGTCGCGCTGTACGCGTGGATCGTCGGCCTGGCCGCGCACAACGCCGTCATGTCGGCGCTCTACGGCGCCGGGATCCGAGGGGGCGCTCTGACCGCCATCCAGGCCTGGAAGGAGCTTCTGCTCGGGGTTGCGCTAGCCCGAATCGCGCTCGAGGTTCTGCGCACCCGGCACCTTGCATTTCGGATTCACCCCGCCGACATCCTGGCCGTCGCTTTCGCCGGGATCGTGTGCGTGTACGCAGTGCTCCCGCAGCATTGGCTCGGCGGAACCGCGGACCGGTCGGCGATCGGGCTTGCGTTGAAGCACGATCTCGTTCCGGTCGGCGCGTATTTCGTCGGCCGCTCGGTGATCCTGCGCCGTGAAGAGTTCGTTCGGCTCGTCTGGACCGTCGTCGGGACGGCAGCGGCCGTCGCCGTGCTGGGGCTCCTCGACGACTTCTTCATCCCGATCTCGTGGTGGCGGAACTCTGCAGTCGTCGACTACTTCCACAAGCACCTCGGCTACGACTACCACGGCACGGGCGGCCTGCCGGAGAACTTCGTCTTCAACAACGGGGGCGACACCCACGGGTTCTACCGCCGGCTCGTGTCGACCTTCCTCGGTCCGCTCGCGAGCGCGTACACGTTCGTCGTCGCCTTGCTGCTGGGCGCCGCGTTCCTGCGGCGGCCGCGCATCCTCGTTCCCTTGAGCGCAGTGATCTTAGCCGGGCTGCTCTTCACCTTCTCGCGTTCGTCCCTGCTTGCGCTCGCGGGCGGCCTGGTCGTGCTCGCGTACGTCACGCGGCGCTGGTGGCCGCTCGCGGCGGCGATCGTGACACTTCTCGTCAGCGTTGCGTGGGTGCACGTGTTCCCGCACGTTGCCCCGACGGGCAAGTGGACGCAGCAGGATCTCGTGCAACAGCGCAATCATGCGAAGGCTCAACCGGGAGCGAGCGGGAGCGCCGGCAGCATCAACGAGCCGTCGATTCACAGTCACTGGATCAGTCTCCGCGAGGGTGTGCGCACCGT
>DAITAW010000128.1:0-6746 GCA_036824055.1 Gaiellaceae bacterium
CCTGTAGGGGTCCGAAATCCCGATTCGCTTCGGTTCCCGGACGGATGGTCGACGCCGTGGAGGCGTCTCAGCCGTTCGGGCTTGGGTCGGACATGTCCGCGAGCGCAGTCGAGAGGAAGCGGTAGGTCCACTCTTCGGCAAGGCGGCGGGAGTCGGCGAACACCAGGTGGACCTCGGGGTAGCGCACCTCAAGCCGGGCGAGTTGGTCGGCAAGCCAGTTGCCGTTCACGTGTTCTAGCTTGTACAGGGCCGCGTATCTGGCTTCGAGCACGACGGCGGCGAGGGGGAGCTCGGCGAGGCGTTGCATCTGGAAGGCGAGCGTTCCGTCGGAGAGTGTGGCGGCGAGGTTCTCCAGGCTCTTGCGCTCGACCGCCGCGAGCAGGGTCCCGTCGGGCGCGTAGACGGCGTAGTCGCCGGCGGGAACGGTCGCTCGGATCGTTCGGCTCCTTGCGGGGCGAAGCGGTACGGGTAGCGCTCGCGGGTGTCGACCACGATCGTGATCGCACCCACCAGCGTTTGCCGGCGGGGGATCCGGCCGCCGGGATTGGCGCTGCGGGCGGTCTTCTGCGTTTGCCAGAAGATCGCCTCGCGGCCCTTCACCTGCGTGAACACGAACTGGGAGCGGGCAAGCCGGGGGCGATCGAGCAGCAGGTCGATCGCCGCGCCCCGCCGTCGGCACAGCCGGACCGGCGTCTGTTCGATGATCTCAGCCTCGGTTGGCCAGCCGCCCTGGAAGCGGTGGCAGTACACGCGCGCGGTCGCAGGCCACGCCTCCCGCGCCTTCAGCACCAGTCCATCTTCGAGCGGAAGCAGCAGCAGGTACGGCAGCTTGCTGTCGGTGTCCGGGTTACGGGCGACGAGGAAGGCCCGAGCGTTGTCGGTCATGCCGCGGCAGCGTAGTACTCGTGGATCAGCCCACCGAGCACGTCCCGGCGAAGGATGTCTGAGGCCGGGGAGCCGCGCGCCGGGTGTGCCGCCGCCGGAGCGGCAAGCTCAAGCGAGCGGTGCGGCCGCTCGGCGTTGTAATGAGCCAGGTAGCCGCCAACGACCTGCTCGAGATGGCGGCGCCCGAAGATGAGGATGTGATCGAGGCATTCGTTGCGGACGGTGCGCACCCACCGCTCCGCAATCGCGTTCGCCTGCGGCGCCCGGACAGGCGTCTTGATCACCCGCACGCCCTCGGAGCGCACCAGCTCGTCGAACTGACCCGAGAACTTGGCGTCCCGATCGTGGAGCAGGAACCGCGCGTTATCCAGCCGCTCCTCGATCGCGAGGTTGCGGGCCTGCTGGCGCATCCAGACGCCCTCGGGGTTGGCGGTCACGCCCGCCAAGTGCACGCGCCGCGACCCCTGCTCGATGAAAAACAGCACGTACAAGGTGCGCAGCCAGGCCGTTTCGACCGTGAAGAAATCGCACGCCACCATGCTGTGGGCCTGCGCGCGCAGGAACTCCCGCCACGACGGTCCATGCCGGCGAGGAGCCGGACCCAAACCAGAGCGTCTAAGGATCGATCTGATCGTCGTCGCGCCCACCCTGATGCCGAGCTTGCGCAGCTCGCCCTGGATCCGCACGCAACCCCACCTCGAGTTCTCACGCGCCAGGCGCAGCACGAGCTCGCGAAGCGCAGGATCGATCCGGGGCCGGCCCGGCAAGCGGCGACGATACGTCCACTTCCTGGCGACGAGCTCGCGATGCCAGCGAAGCAGCGTCTGCGGCGAGACCACGAACACCGACCACCGCTCTCTCGGCAGAACGGCGCTTGCGGCCGCGAGCAGCAGCCGATCTCGTCGCCGCAGCGGCGGCCGCTTGACCGCTCGTCGCAACACGGCCAGCTCGTGTCGCAGCACCGCGTTCTCTACCTCCAGCGCCGCGACAGACGAACCACGCGCCATGACACGAAGCAGCCTCCGCACGGCCAAGTGGACCAAGAAGAAGAACACCAGCCGATCGTACGGTCGGAACCACTCGGTGCGCATGCGAATCAGAGTTTCTGCGCCCTACACCGGCTGCGCGAATCGATCGGGCAGTTCGACTTCGCTGTCTTTCTGATGTCCGTCGCGGAACTGAAAAGCGCAGAGCCGCCGGTCGTGATGAGCGACGGGACGAGGGTCGTCGGGCGAGAAGGCCTCACCAGCCTGCTGCGACAGCTCTTCCCGGCAGGTCCCGCGCGCGACGCGGTCTTCCCGCTGGACGATGAGGATCTCGCGCTCGCGCTGCGCCGCTTCGACCATTCGCTGATGGAGCGCGGCTACTCGGCGTTCGGCTGGTACGGCGAAACGGAGGACTTCATTAACCGCCACTCGCAGCCTCAGACGACGTAGCCTGCGCCGTCGGACTCTTTCGCGAGTTCGACATCATGATCTGGGCAGGGCCGAGCCGGTTTCACCCCGCACGGTGCTACCAGGTGCTCCCACCAGCCCGCACGAGAGCGTGCAAACGACGGTAAAGGCACGCAGCGCGAGCAGTGGGAAACTCCTGCAAAGCCTCCAGAACGAGCAAACCGCCGCGATCGACAAGCTGGGGGTCACTGGTTCGAGCCCAGTACCGCCCATCCGAACCCACGGAGCTACGCGCAAAACCGCACGGCTCCGTGGGTCAGATGTGCCGATGATGCCGCGGAAGCGCGCGCGGTGCGCCCCCCGGTGCGTTTGCTGCCTGTTTGCTGCCCGAGAAGTGCTTCGCCGCGGCGCTCCGCCCAGTGCCGCCAACCTGAGCACCGCACCCCCTGAGACGACGAGATCAAAGATCCGACAATCCTCGAACAGTCTGCGCGTATAGGACCGCGATGCGCGGATGCAGTGGACTGCGGTCGGTCGGACAGAAGGCGCCGCTCGTCGAATCTCGTCAACCCAGCTTGAAACGACTGTCCAAAGGCGGTGTAATGGACATTCGCACGAAGTCTGCGGCTGAGTGCGTCCGTTTCCAGGATGGATGGATTGACCGAGCTTGCGCCGCAGACTGAGATCGACTCCCGCGCGCTGGAGCATGCCCGGATGGTCATGGAAGCGATGCTGGTCGACGGGCAGGTCGTCCCGCTGCTCGGCGCCGGCGTCAACCTCTGCGGGCGCCGGCCGGACCAGGGCTGGCAGGCGGGGCAGGTCTTGCCGAACGGCGAGGAGCTCGCGGCCCTGCTCGCACGGAAGGTGCCGGGGTATCCGCCGAGCGTTCTGGAGGACCTCCTTCGCGTATCGCAATGCGTCGACCACAAACGCGGTTGGAAGGTCCTCTACATGACGCTGCACGATCTCTTCGACGCGGACTACCAGCCGTCGGACCTCCATCGCCTGCTCGCCGGCATGCCAAAGCTGAT
This sequence comes from Gaiellaceae bacterium, assembly GCA_036824055.1. Classification (GTDB taxonomy): domain Bacteria; phylum Actinomycetota; class Thermoleophilia; order Gaiellales; family Gaiellaceae; genus 3-1-20CM-4-69-9. The sequence continues at coordinate 3,311 of DAITAW010000128.1, forward strand.
GGCATCGCTCGAGCGAGCTCCGCGCGAGACGCATCTGCTCCTGGTCACGACGAACTACGACGACGTGCTCGAACGCGCTCTCGACGACGCAGGCGAAGAGTACGACCTCGTCTGGTACGTCGCGCGGGGTGAGCGGATGGGGAAGTTCATGCACAAGCCGCCGAACGAGGACGCCCGGGTGATCGAAGATCCGGATCAGTACGTCGAGCCGCTGAACCTCGCAGAGCGTTCCGTCGTCCTGAAGATCCACGGAGCCGTCGACCGTCCGAGCGGCGACAACGACAGTTACGTCATCACCGAGGACAACTACATCGATTACCTGACGCGCACCGACATCCGCAAGCTGATTCCGAAGGGACTTGCCGCAAAGCTCCGCAACAGCAACATCCTCTTTCTTGGCTACAGCATGCGCGACTGGAACCTGCGCGCGATCTTCCGCCGCGTCTGGCAGGAGGAAAAGCTCGGCTGGAAATCGTGGGCGATCCGGCGTCCGCTCGATCCATTGCCGCACGACGAGGCAGACGATCCCGTTGCGCAGAAACGGCAGCGGCAGAACGAGCTCGAGCAAGAGCTCGAGGAAGCATTCTGGAACGACCGCGGCGTCGACATCTTCGACGTCGACCTGACGATCTACAACCACGCGCTCGAGCAGGCGGCGCGCGAGCTGGTCACGAGCTCAGGGAATCCGTGAGCGCCATAGCAACAGGTCCGGCGACGGGGGCTGCTGTTCCTCCGAGTCCGCCGCAGGTCGTGCTGCCGGAGACGCCGTACAAAGGGCTGTCCTACTACTCGGAGCAGGACGCACCCTTCTTTTTCGGGCGCGAGCTCGAGAAACAGGTCATCACGGCCAACCTGATGGCATCGCGCCTGACGCTCCTGTACGGCGAGAGCGGCGTCGGCAAGAGCTCGCTCCTCCGAGCGGGGGCCGCGCGACACCTGCGCGAGATGGCGCTGGACAACATCGCGCGCCGTGGAATCCCGCAGTTCGTGACCGTCGTCTTCCCGACCGAGGACGGCGCTTCCGGGGACTCATGGCGTGACGACCCGCTCGCCGCTATTGCGGGTGCGATCGAGCGCGCCGTCGAATCGCTGGGCCTCGCTGTCGACGCGCCGCCGCGCGACTTGCCCCTGGACGGGCTCCTGGCCGCCTGGACGGAGCTGCTTCGATCCGACCTCTTGATCATCCTCGACCAGTTCGAGGAGTACCTGCTGTACCACGACGGAGAGGACGGCACGCGCACGTTGGCCGCCGATCTCCCGCGTGCGCTCGCGCGACCCAACCTGCGCGCGAGCTTTGTGATCTCGATCCGCGAGGACGCGCTCGCCAAGCTCGACCGCTTCAAGGGTCGCATTCCGACGCTGTTCGACAACTACCTGCGTGTACACCACCTCGACCGGAAGGGCGCGTGCGAGGCGATTGTCCGGCCGATCGAGAAGTACAACGAGCTCGCCCGCGCCGAACCGAAGTTCACGGTCGAGCCGGAGCTCGTCGACACATTGCTGAGGGAGCTCGAGACCGGCCGCGTCTTCGTCGGTCTCGTCGGGGTCGGAGTGTCGCACGCGCAAGCGCGAGAGACCGACGCGGAGCCGCGCATTGAGACGCCCTACCTGCAGCTCGTGATGACCCGCCTGTGGAAGGAGGAGGTGCGGTCGGGCTCGCGCGTGCTGCGGCTGTCGACGCTCGAGCGTCTGGGTCACTCGGAGAGAATCGTCAAGACGCATCTCGACGAGACGATGCGGTCACTGCCGCGTTACGCACGGTACGTCGCGGCCCGGGTCTTCCATCATCTCGTCACGCCGTCGGGCACGAAGATCGCGCACACCGCCGGCGATCTCGCGGCCTACGTCGGGCTCGCGCAGGCCGACGTCGAGCCTGTCCTGGAGGTGCTGACGGGCGGCGAGTACCGGATCCTGCGCCGCGTGAGCGCTGCCGAGGGCGACGAGGCACCGACGCGTTTCGAGATCTTCCACGATGTTCTCGCAGCGGCGATCCTCGACTGGCGGGCGCGCTACCTGCGTGGACGGGAGGCGCTGCAATTTCTACGGCGCGGGGTGACGACGGTTCTCAATCTGGCCGTCGGCGTCGGCTGGGTCGTCTTTGCGGTCCGTACCTCGCTTGACGACCACAGCGCTCCCCGCGCGGTGTTCATCGTCTGGGGCGTTTGTGCCGTCGCGATGTGGCTCAGAACAGCGCGCCTCCTCGCTGTGCGCTCCCGGCGGCGGACGGCGTGGGTCGTACCACTCGTCGGCATTGTCGCGTCGGCGCTCGGGCCGATTACGACTTCTGTCGCGCTCGCGCTCGGTGCGGTCCGCGCCTGGTCGAAGCTGTTCAAGCGCATGCCCGATCGGGCCGAGTCGCTCGCGGTCGCGAGCACGCGCTGGCGCCGGCGCGGTGCCGTGGAGCGACTCGTCGCCGACCGTGTGCGGACGTTCTCGGTCCTCGTCGCGATCGTCGGCGGCGCCGTGCTCCTCGCGGGGTGCTTTCTGCCGCTTTACAAGGGCGGATCGGCTCTCGTCACCCTCGACGAGCTGCTCTGGTTGGCCCTCGTGCCGCTCGTCAGCGCGTTCACGATCGCGCTGCTGGCGTCCCTGCTTTTCCTACGGCCGCCGAGCCGTCCATGGACCTCGGGGCTTCTCGGCGGCCTCGGAATTGGGGGGCTGGCCTTCTTCATCTCCTACCTTGGCTCGTCGACGCAGGGGCTCATCTCCGGTTCTTCCTACTCGAGCGCGTCCGGCCTCGGCCCGTACTTCGGCGTGGTCGGCGGGGGCCTGATCGCCGTTGCTGCAGTCCCCACGACCGCGCTCGAGATTCTCGCCGCGCTCCTCGGCGCCGGGCGCTTCCTCGGCGACACACCACAAAAGGGACGCGGTACCGCTCTCTTCTCCAGAAGTCGGATGTCGACCCCCCTCCGGCGCGAGCCGCTTCGTGCCGTCGCCGCGTTCGCCGCCCTTGCAGGCGCCGGCCTTGTCGCCGCGGCCTGCTTCTTGCCTTTCTACTCTTGGGCCTACGACACTTCCGACAGCCTGTACGATGCATCGGCGTGGCTCACGTTTCAGCCGCTGGCGTCGGCCGTCGCCGCGGCACTGATTGGGCTCGTTCTTCTGCGCGGCGCGAAGAATCGGCGACTTGTCGGCGGGCTCCTCGGAGGGTTGAGCATCACCTCCCTCACGTTGTTCACTGGCTACGTCGGCTATTTCATGACGGACGCTGACGCCGCTCCGCGCTACGGCACATATATGGGCATTGCAGGCGCAGGGCTTCTTGCCGTTGCCGCAGTCAGCGCACGTCGCCCGCGAGCTGATGAGTCTGATGCGGCCGTGGGCTCGGAAGGCCCGAAGGCATTCCTTCGGGCGGAGATCCGCCCGTAGAGACGACATGCGCGATCTCGGTTCGTACAGGTAACTTTGGACGACTTTTTAGCGGGCCTCCGCGAGG
>DAITAW010000032.1:0-26642 GCA_036824055.1 Gaiellaceae bacterium
TCAGGCGATCGTGACTCTCACAACGGCTGGACCACTTTCAGGGGGTCACGTCAGGTGACCGGCCAACGCCTGATGACCTACGACCGGACCAAGTTCGCTATTACCGCAATCCGCTGCAGCGGTTGATACGGATGCACGAGTCGTTCCAGGAACTGACGGGCTTCGACTACACCTCCCCCTGGCCACGCGACGACGCACGCTTTCGATAAGTGGCGGAGGCCTGCTGTCTGGGCCCGATGCCCTCGTGTGCCGTTGCAGTGGGTCTAGGCGGACACTTGACTTAGTTCGCGCTGCTCCGGAGCCTCGCCATTCGGATCGAGGAGGATCTTGAGCGTGTCGCCGTCGGGTGCGTAAGCGAGGGCGGTGGACTGTTCGCGCCAAGTCGGTCCGCTCACACGCTGTTCCTCGACCTCATGGCGCAACTCAAGGGCCGCGTTCGTGACGGTTCCGACGAGGCGATGTTGAGCGGTTCCCTGATTCCACAAAATCGTCACGCTCTCGCCTTGGTGCTGAATGGTTGCCGCAATGCCGTCAGCGAAAGTCCAGTTGCCGGCGAGTGACACCTCCGACTGTTCCATTGTCGACGTCGCATACCCGCGCAGGAACGAATCTTTCACCTTCGCCCGGGCCAGCACCGATCTTTCTTTCTCCGCCTCAGCTTCTTCAAGTTCGGACAGCCTTGCGATATTCGCTCCCACGTTCTCATGGGGCCGATCCTGGTGCGAAGCCTTAGTAAGGACGTCGCGGGCTTCCGATGTGAAGCCAGCGAACATCTGCTTCAACGCCAAGTTCGCGTCGGCGAGAGAGTTGCCGAGTTCCGCGGCGCGGCGGTACGAACTGATGGCTCGGCTATGGAGATCGAGGCGGTCGTACTCCACCCCGACGTTGTTCAGGGTGGAGGGGTCATCGGTGATGTCGAGCGAGGCGCGGTAGTGGAGCAATGCGAGATCCTCGAGTCCGGCCTGCGCGTAAGCGTATCCCACCCGAAACTTCAGATTCGAATCGTTTGGGGCTAGCTCAACGTTCTTCGACAACGCTAAGGCTCGTTTGAACCAGTCGCCAGTCTCTTCGTAGGCGTCCGCTAGGGCAGCGTAGATGCGTTGCTTCGCCTCGGAGTCCGCGACACGCGCGAGGGCTTCCGACATCCTTTGAACTGCCTCGCTGTGCCGCCCCAACGCTCTGAGTGCCCGCGCCTGACCGACCACGCTTAACGACACCTCGTCGTCGTCGGCAGCAGCAGCAGCTGCGGCTTCATATTTAGTAAGCGCTCGATCTGGCAGCCCGGTCCGCATCAAGGCGAAACCCAAGTTGTTTAGCGCGGTCCACCTCACTTCGGGCTTTGCTGCAAGGGCGTCGAGATCGCCAAGCGCGGTCTGATCGTCACTGAATGACGCCCGAATGGCCGCGTAGCTGACTTCGTTCCGGAGTCGTTCGACGTTGTCATCGACTGTCGCTTGGACGCGCTGCAAGCGCTCGCGAGCTTCGTCTAGGTTCCGGGCGATGACCGCGTCGAAGACGGCCCGCATCGTCGGGGGGCCGCCAGCGGCCTCGTCCGCGGGTACGACATCCTCCTGACTCTCGTCTGGTGGCTCCTGCTCTTCCGTTTCGGGCGACGGCGACAGCGCTTCGGGCGGTCGCTCGACCGGGAGGCTTTCGAGCTCTGTATCTCCTCGTCGGAGGCGGAAACCGCGCTGCAGGATCAGGCGGACCTCATGTCGGAAGTAGCCCGCAAGGAGTAGGGCCGTCAGTACGAGAGCGAGCTTCCAGAGACCAGCGACATCAGTGAGTGTCGTTGCAGTTGCCATGCGGCAAATATCGCATCTGGCCAGGACGACCGCTAAGGGACGTCGTCGGATGCTCGGAGTTGAGCGCTTCTTGGGACTCGATCATGTACACCACCCCGGTAACAGGAGCGTGGCCTACGATCCCTGTAAACACTGGGGAGACTCTCGAAAGAGCTACGCGGTCGCCTCTTTGCCTCCCGTCCCGTAGACGAGGTCGAGTGCCTCCTTGAAGCCGGCGTGGACCCGGAACGTGTCGGCGGCTGGATCAAATCGCGCGCCAGGGTCAAGGTAACGCCAGACGTACTTGCTGCCCCCGCCGCCGCCACCGGATTTCAGATAACCGATAACGGAGAACTCAAAGAGGTCCTCCAGGGCCTGTTGGGGTTCAAGTTCGCGAAGAGACCCGCGCTCGCTCCACTCCTCCTTGAAGCGCTCCGGCGAGAACTGGACGCTCCCCACCCGCTTTAGGACTTCGAGGTATTCCTTGTACGAGGGAACGTGCTTAGCGATCTCGTCGTCCAATTCTCTGAGCAGGTAGGTGGAGTACGCCGGGCGCGCGGCAATCACTGCAGCGTTGGTGAACTTGTCGGCGTCGGCTTGGTCGTCATCTTGTTTATAAGCGGCCAACGCTTCGTTGCAGAACTTGATCATGTCTCGAGGTCGCAGGAAGGTACGGTCACAAATGTGGGCGTATTTAGTCTGCCGCCCGGGCATTTCTCGCGACTCATCGAACGCTTCGGACCACGCAATGCTGTCGGAGCGCCCTGCGACTTCTCCGAATCTGCGCTCCATCAAGTTTTTTAGAGTCAGATCGCTGCCCGGTTTGTCCCACTCGACCCTCACCATATTGTTCTCCGTGATCTTGTTCTTGTCCTCGAACTGAAGAAGTTCGTAGATGTCGTCGCGAAGAAAGACGACGACGGATAGCCGTTTGCCGTTGTCGACTGCGGCCTTGCGTATGTCGCTCGCGGCAAGGATGAGACCGATTAAGCGCTGCGCGTAGCGTGGATCCGTGATGGTGAAGCCGAGGTCGAGTTGGTCGAAGCACACGTAGTAGTCGTGATCGGGATTCAGCGCAGTAAGCACTGAAGCCTGGACGGACCGGTTTACTTCTTGAACGTGAAGCGGGAGTTCTTTAACGAGGACAGACTCCCCTTCGATTGACGCAACTGCGAGCTTGAGTCCGCCTTTGAAGCGGAGCTTCTTCTCGGGTTGGAAGAGCTGGGTGAGGTCTGGGTCGCGAGAACCATAGGAGTCGACTACGAAGCTTTCGAGGTCGCCTAGCGCTTCGAATGCCGCTTCGTCCCACGGCTGGGACTGGTCGACGTTGAGGAGGATTTTGGCTAAGCCCATCAAGATGAGGTAGCGCCAACTGTGGACGTACCGCCTTTCTTCCGGAACGCCGGCTTCGGCTTGGAGATCGTGGTAGTGCCAGGGGTAGTCGTCGAATGTGTGGCCAAACCCGAAGACAGACGGGTCGCGCTCCGTAATTAGACGCTTGAAGATGGCCGTCTTGCCGCTCCCCTTCCGACCCACGACAAGGAAGCGGTCGTGCGCCTTCGCCGCCGTATATGCCGGGTGATCGCGAAAGCACTCACGGAGAAGAGCGTCCTCGTCTGCATCGATCGCGCCAAAGTTCTCGATGCTCGCTAGGTCAAGTGCCGCCATCTGGCAACGGATTCTAGGTGGGAAGCCTTGACAGTAAGTTCGTGTTGTATTACAAATACTCGCATGGGACGACCCCGAAGCAAGAACCGCATGAGCCGGATGGTTCAGGCCCGGGTCACGGACGAGCAGTACGACTATCTGGCTGACCGCGCATTCCACGTTCACGACGGTGACTTAAGCGCCGCGCTCCGTAACTCGATCTCCTTCGCGCGGCATTTCGAGGACATCCTGGACGCAGCTGATCCAGGCCAGGCGGTGCGCCAACTCAAAGAGGAGTGGGAGCAAGCGTACTTCGAGACTCGCGCATCGCTCCGAATGGACAAGCCTGGCGACGATGAGAGCGGCAATGAGGATTGAACGCGCCATAGATGCTTTCCTCGACTGGCGACGCCTCGAGCGCGACGCGACGCCACGCTCGATCGACTCGTATCGACGAATCCTGTGGAAGCTGGCACAGGACTATCCGGAGATCGAGCTTGCTCACGTCAGGACCGATGACCTCCGGACGTTCCTGAACCGCTGGCGCAACGCGAGCTCGTCCACGCGGTCGAACGTCATTTCCGTCTTGCATTCGTTCTTCGACTGGGCGAATGTCGAAGATCTGATCGAGGTCGATCCCTCAGCCAAGATCCGTCGGCCGAAGAAGCGGCGGCCGGACGTGTATCGACCGAACCTCGATGAGCTTCGCCGGATCCGCGAAGCCGCTCTCCCCCACGAGCGCCCGGCCCTCGTACTCATGGAGGGCGCAGGGCTGCGACGCTCAGAAGTGCTGGCGTGTCGTTGGGCGGACTTCGACAGTGTCCGTGGCCGTCTGCGCGTATTCCGCAAGGGCCAGAACTGGTTCTACCTCCCACTCGCGCCGGACGTCGTTGAAGAGTTGCGCGCGAGCCTGCGGGAGCTTCAACCCGAGCTCGATGACTACGTGTTCACCGTTGAGGTTGAGCAATGGCGTTCACAGCATGATCGCGTGCGGCGGCGAAAGAATCCGAAGGAACCCCCGAGCGGGCAAGCGCTTTGGCGGATGGTTCAACGCGTCTGCAGGCGCGCCGGCGTTCGGGAGCTCACCCCTCACCAGCTCCGCCACGGCTTCGCGAATCGCTTCCTGCGCGAAAGCGGGCGCGACGTGGGTGCGCTGCGGCCGTTGCTCGGTCACTCGCGCATCGACACGACGCAGCTCTATACGGACGAGATCGAGCTCGACGAGCTCGCGCTTGCGCTTGAGCGCGCCTGGCTTTCCCGCAACGCACAAGCGTCGCCTGATCTGGCGACGCTTGAAACGGAAATTGCAAAAGGTCTTGAAACCCTTGAGTGGAGGCGGCGGGAATCGAACCCGCGTCCGCGGTTTCAGCGGGCCCTTCAGTACCACGGGAGTACCACGGGACAGAATTCGTCGTCAGGCGAGAAAACGAAAGCCCTGCCAGTAGCAGGGCTTTCCGAGTAGCGGGGGCAGGATTTGAACCTGCGACCTCCGGGTTATGAGCCCGGCGAGCTACCTGACTGCTCCACCCCGCGTCGCTTGAGCGAATTATAGCTCGCCGAGCGCGAAAGCCGTCAGGTCGCGACCAGTCCAGCGACCGAGAGCCGGTCGTTACAGTCGAACTCATGAGCAGAGTCGCCGCGGTCGATCTTGGTACGAACTCCACACGACTCCTCGTAGCGGACGTCGTCGACGGCCACATCTCCGACCTCGCGCGCGAGACGCGCATCACGCGGCTCGGCGAGGGTGTGGACGAGCGCAGACGCCTCCTCCCCGGCCCGATCGCGCGCGTGCGGAACGTCCTCACAGACTTTCGCCGCACCGCGGAGTCACTCGGGGCGGAGCGGACGCTCGCCATCGCAACGAGCGCCGTTCGAGACGCCGAGAACGGCGAAGCCTTCCTCGGCGAAGTGGAATGGAGCTACGGCTTCGCGACTCGCTTGCTCTCCGGACACGACGAGGCTTTGATGACGTTCCGCGCCGTCACGTCGGAGCGGACGCTCGAACAGGGGACCGTGATCGTGGACATCGGCGGTGGCTCGACCGAGCTCGTCGCCGGCGGAGAGGACGGCATTCGCTGGCACGACAGTCTCGACATCGGCTCCGCTCGCCTCACCGAGCGGTTCCTGCACTCCGATCCGCCGACGGAAGACGAACTTGGCCCCGCCGCGACCGCGGTGCGTGTGCTGCTGGCGGAGCGTGTGCCCGACGAGATCCGGAGCGACACCGGCGCTGCCATCGGTGTCGCGGGGACGCTCACGAGCCTCGGCGCGCTCGCGCTCGGCCTGGACGAGTACGACCGCGACCGAGTCCACGGGGCCGAGCTGAGCGCCGCAGCGCTCGAAGAGCAGCTCCAGCGGCTTGCATCGGTGCCACTCGAGCAGCGTCGCGGCATGCGCCCACTCGACCCCGATCGCGCACCGCTGATCGTCGGAGGCGCTGTCATAGCTCGAGAGGTGCTGACGTACTTCGGCCTCGACAGACTGGAGATCAGCGAGCGCGACATCCTCGACGGTGCCGCTCTTGCAGCGGCGGAATTGCCGCAAGAGGAAGAGGGCGCCGCGCCGCCCAGCGCGCACACCTGCTGCTGAGCTAAACGGGCTCTTCCGTTGTCGGCGGCTCGTCCTCGGCGAGGCGTCGCTGCAAGACGGTCCGCGACAGAATCCCGACGAGTCGGCCGTTCTCCACGACGGGAACCCGTTCGAAATCCTGTTCCTCCAGCGCGCGAAACGCCTCGTCGAGTCCCATCGACGCCTCGAGCGTGAACAGCGGCGGCTCGGCGATCTGCTGCAGCTTCGTGTTGCGTGGATCCAGGCCGGGCGCGACCACCTGCGAGACGAGCGTCTTGCGCGTGACCACGCCGACGAACTTCCCGTCGTCGCACACGAGCACGGCGCGTACCGCTGGATCGGACAGCCGCTCGCCGGCCTCCTGTGCGCTCGCGGTGACATCGAGCGCTCCGGGCTCCGGGACCATCGCGTCGCGAACGTGCTGAACGTGCTGATTCATCCCGCTCATGGATAGATCCCGCGGGCTTTCAGCGCAGCCGCGACCTCGTTGATGCCCGCGACGAGCGCGGCTTGTCGCAGTGAGATGCCTTTTTCCTCGGAGAGCGCCCACACGCGATCGAACGCATCGGCGAGCTTGTCGGCGAGGCGTGCGCGAATCTCGTCGCGCGTCCAGAAGAGCCGCCCGAGATCCTGCACCCACTCGAAGTACGAGACGGTGACACCGCCGGCGTTCGTGAGCACGTCGGGCAGGATAAGGATGCCGCGCTCAGCCAGGATCGCGTCACCCTCGATCGTCGTCGGCCCGTTCGCACCTTCGACGACGAGCTTCGTGTCGATGCGCGGCGCGTTTCGGGCGGTGAGCTGACCCTCGAGAGCTGCAAGCACCAGGATGTCGCACGGCAACTCCAGGAGCTCGGAGTTCGAGACGTGTTGGACGTCCGGGTAACCGTCGAGCGTCCCGCGGGCCGCGATCCAGGCGCGAACCGCGTCGAGATCGAGGCCCAACGTCGAGTAGATCCCGCCGGAGATGTCGGAGACGGCGAGGATGGTCGCGCCCTTCGAGACGAGCTCCTGTGCGGCGATTCCGCCGACGTTCCCGAACCCCTGCACGACGCAACCCTGCTCCGCGAGGTTCCAGCCGAGCCGCTGGCAGGCACGTTCGATCACCATCACGACGCCTGCGCCCGTCGCCTCGTGGCGAAAGAGCGAGCCGCCAAGCGAGATGGGCTTGCCCGTGACGATCTCGGGTACGGCGTAGCCCACCTGCATCGAGTACGTGTCCATGATCCACGCCATCGTTTGCTCGTTCGTGGCCATGTCCGGAGCGGGAATGTCCTCCTGTGGCCCGATCACCCCGCGCAGCTCGCTGGTGTAACGACGGGTCAGCCGCTCGAGCTCCCGCATCGAGAGGTCGCGCGGATTACAGCGCACTCCTCCCTTCGCACCGCCGTACGGCAGTCGGAGCAGAGCGCACTTCCACGTCATCCAGACCGCGAGCGCCGTACATTCGCCGAGGGTGACGTGCGGGTCGTAGCGGATGCCACCCTTCGTCGGCCCGAGCACGCTCGAGTGCTGGACGCGATACGCCGGAAAGACGTCGACATGCCCCTCGTCGCGTCGAATCGGAACCGTCACCATCACGGCGCGCTCCGGATAGCGCAGACGTTCTGCGATCGACTCGTTGACCTCTGCGTGGGGAATCGCCTGCTCGAACTGCGCCAGCGCAGTGCGAAAGAGCGGCGTATCCCATTCGAGCCGGGCTTCCTCCGCGGAAAGCTCTTCGACCTCGGTCACGGTCGGAGTCTAGGCTCGGGAGGACTCGAGCCCGCAGGCCCTCCGTCGGGGACGCCCGATTTACGTCCTGGCCGCGCGTTCGGCGCGGGCGAGTGCGAGCGCGAGTGTCGGGCACGCGTCGACCGCGCGTCGAGCGTGCGAGAGCAGCTCCGCCGGCACCGGTCGCCCGTCCACGATCGGGTAGCCCCAGTCGTCCAGCCGGATCAGCTCCGGCAGCAACTCCGCGCAGAGGCCGTGCCCGTCACACGCGATCGGGTTGACGCGGAGCACTTCGCTCATCGCGCCGTTCCTGTCGGCAGGACGACTTGCCCATCGCCGGTGCATCGTCCCGCCGCGTGGAGCTCGACCTCGCGAGCGAACACGTCGAGCGCGCTTGCGACGAGCCGGACTGCTCCGTCGGGATGACGGCACGCACCGCGGCCGCGGACTTGCTCGAGCCAGCGCTCGAGCCGAGAATGGTCGGCGCGCTCCGGACGGGCGAGCTGTTCGAGACCGCCGGCGATCGCATCGAGCCCGTGTACACACGGACCGCATTGTCCGGCGCTCTCGCTCGCGAGGTAGCGTGCCAGGCGCGCGGTCTCGGCGATCCCGCAGACGCGTGCCGGCAGGACGAACAGCGTGCGCGCCCCGAGTGACGCACCGAGCGGCGAGAGCTGGGAGTCGAGCAACGCGGCCCGCTCCGCGTCGGCGGCAGCGACCCAGCTGCCGAAGTAGCCGCCGATCAAATATGCGCTGACCGGCTCGGCCGTCCCGCCGGCCCATTCGATGAGCTCGCGGATCGGCATGCCGAGCCCGACCTCGTACACGCCGGGCCGCGCGACTGCGCCCGAGAGCGTGACCAAAGCCGAACCGGGCTCCTCGCCGGTACCGAGCTCGCGAAACCACTCCGTCCCATAGCGAGCGATGAGCGCAATTTGCGCGAGTGTCTCGACGTTCTGCACGAGTGTCGGACGGCCACGCATGCCGCGCTCGAATGGACGGGGTGGAACCAGCGTCGGCTTCGCCGCGTGTCCGGAAAGCCAGGCGAGGAGGGCCGTTTCCTCGCCGACGACGAAACCGTCCGGCGCGGCGGCGACCTGGAAACGGACGCGGTCGAGACCGCGGCGAGTGCGCTCCGCGACTGCTTGCGTCAACGCCGTGCGTTCGCGTACCGCTCCCTTGCCAACCGCCACGACGACCTCGTCTACGCCGACTGCGGTCGCTGCGAGCGCAGCTCCGTCGAGCACGAGATGGGGCACGCAACCGAGCAACGCCTTGTCCTTGCGGCTGAGCGGCTCGCCCTCGGTGCCGTTGGCGACGACGAACTTCCGTCCGCGCCGGGCGGCGACCGCACGCAGCTTCGTGGCCGTCGGGAATCCTGCGCCGCCGCGGCCGGTGAGCCCGCTCGCCTCGACGAGGTCGATCAGCCGACCGCCCAGGTGCACCGGCGGCGTGCCATACACGCTGAGATGCTCGTCGAACTGGACCGGTGAACCGTCCGCGCGGACGGCGGCGAGCAGGCGCGGCAACTGCGCGCGCGGTGCGACCTCGGTCACGGCCATGCGGTTCACCCGTTTCCGCTTGCTGCTGATGCGACCGCTTGGATGTCGCCGGCGACAGAACCGGACGCGGCGTCAATTCGCAGATCGAGGTTCAGGGTCAAGGGCCGCCCGGTCGAGTCACGCAGTGAGGCGACGACACGCTGCCCGCTGAGCGCGACGATGCGACCGGCGTACTCGGACGGCGCACTCGTCGGGCCGAATCTCACTCTGCTCGCGGTCATGGAAACGCCGCCGCCGTCAAGCGGTTGGCCCCAGAGATCGAGATGGAGCTCGCTGTCGACCCCGCCGCGCGTCAGACCCGTGACGGCGACCGAGACGAGACCGTTCGCATCGGGCCCTGACTGTGCGAACCGCCCCTGGAGCGACGCAGTGAACGGCGCGGCGGGAAGCGTGCCGGCGGAAACAACCGTCGTCGACGCAGTCCGTGCCGAAGCGAGCAGCGCCGTCGGCGTTCCGGCGCGCCTGGCCCAGCCCGCGCGATCCGGCCCCGCACGGAACCAGACGAGAGCGCCCAGGGCCAACGCCACTGTCGCGACTCCCATCCCGACTCCGAGCGCGAGTCCTCCCTGTGGGGCCGTGGCGACGCGCCAGAGCGCCGCCGCAACAACCGCAATCGTGCACGCAGATGCGAGCAAGATCAGCCACGCCGAACGCGCGTCACTGCCGGTTCCGAGCGAGTGCAACAAGGCGACCGGCCACGACGCGTACGCGAGCCAGTGCACGGCACGCCAGGCGCGGAGGCCGAGTCGATTGCGAAGCAAGCTGGTCACGATCAGCGCCAGGAGCAGATCGAAGGCGACCGCACCAAGTCCGAGCCAGACCGGGCGGTACGACGCGATGAACGGGATGAACGCGTCCCGCAGGCCGATCGGCGTATAACCGTCGAGAATCGTCGTCACGACGTGAACGACGACGAACGCGAGCGCGAGCAGCGTCACATTCCTGTGCAGTCCCGAGACCGCGAAGCGCGGCAGCCGGATCGTGCGGAAGCCCGTCGGTCCCATCACGCCGAGCACGAGCCCGACGGTGAGCAGCAACAGTGCGACAACGCCGGTGCCGCGCGTTAGATACCAGTAGGCGCTGGGTCCATTCACGCGGCCATCCCTGCATCCGCAGGCCAACCGCCGACGCAGACGACCTCACCCGAGACGCCAACCAGTCGGGCAGGCAGACGACGCTCGGCGAGCCACACCGGCGCCGCCTCACCGAGCAACACCGCGGCCGTGCTCGCAGTGTTCGCGTCGACGCACGATGCGGCGGCGACACTGACCGTCTGCCAGCACGATTTTGCGGGCCGGCCCGTGCCGGGGTCGAGGATGTGGTGGAGCTCATCCTCCCCCACGCGCCAGCGACGCACCGTCACGCTCGAGGTCGCAAGGCCACCGGACTCGACACTGACGACCGGCCCGGGACCGTCCAGCGACGCGCGATGATCGTCCGCGATCCGCACCGGCCAGCCTCCGTTCGGTGCGGGACCGGCGACGGCGATGTCGCCCCCTAGCGAGACCAGAATGCCTGCGCCCGTTTTCTCCGCGGCGGCAAGCGCGGCGCGGTCCGCGGCGAGCGCCTTTGCCGTTGCCCCCAGGTCGAGCTCCACACCCGAGGGGATCCGGATCGATCGGCGATCTTCGTCCAGCTCGACGAGTCGCCAACCTGCAGCGGGAACGAATCGCACCGTGCCCTGGTCGCGGCGACCGATGATCGTGAACGTCCGGTCGTAGCCGGCGAGTCGGAGCCCGCGGCCGATGGTGGGGTCGACCAGGCCGCCGGTTGCCGCCGCAGCACGCAACGCGACCTGCACGGCCTCGAAGAGATAACGACCGGTCGCGAACGGTTTGCCCTCGGCATGGTTCAGCTGCACCAGCTCGGAGTCGTCACGGAAGCGACTGCACGCGCGATCGACAGCCTCGAGCTCGCGCACGAGCTCCGCCGTGGCATCTGCCAACGCGGCATCGTCGGTCGTCCAGAGCAGCGCGGTCGAGCCGAGCGCGGCGAGGTCGGCCCACGCAGCCGCCATTAAGAACCGCCCGAGGAAGCGACCGGCGGCGCCGTTGATTGCGACGGCGCCTGCGAGGGAGCCACGGGCACCGGGACTGCCGAGCTCGGTGCCGGAGACGGCACAGCCGCCGGCACGGTTGTCACGGTCCGGCGCACAGCGTGCGTTGCGACATGAGTCGCCTTGCGTACATGTGTCGATGCCGCGGCCAACCCGGCGAAGATGCCGCTCAGGAGTGCCGCGCCGACCAGCGCACCACGGGTCAGCTTGCGGATGCGAGCGACGCCCGCGTCGCGGGCGGCGGCGCCGGAGCCGAGCTCATTGGACACGTACGTAGTTCAGCAGCCGAAGATGAGTGCCCGATGAATGCCCCCTAAGAACGACCTAAGAATCCCCTCTTTCCGCTCGATCGAAACGGGAACGGCGCGAAAGTGCCGGGGGCGGGACTCGAACCCGCACGCCCCCGTGGGGGCACCCGATTTTAAGTCGGGCGCGTATCACCAGTTTCGCCACCCCGGCTTGCTCAGGATAACCGGGGTCTCCGGGTCATTCGCCCACGCGGAACGCGTAGCTCGACGGAATCTTCGCCGGCGGCTTGCCGACGACGAACGCGATCTCCTGGTGGGGCTTGAAGACCAGGGCCTGGGGATTGCCGGTTTGCAGCTTGCCGTTCAGGTACCACGTCATCCCCGAGTAGCCGCCGATCGTGTGCGAGTCGAGATACACGGCCCACTCGGAGAAGAACTGGCCGAGCATGAAGTCGCGTGCCTTCTGCGCCTCGACGTGAATCACGCCGCGCGTGTCATGGGTGTGCAACTCGGTCAGCCAGCCTGCGCCGAGATTGATTCCCGTGAACGCGGGGATCTTGACCTTCTTGCGGTTGACGAAAATGTCGATGTGCACGTGGAAGTGGAGCACGAGCCCTTGATGCCCGGGAAGTGTCGTGAGTCCGAGGGGAACAAGGCGGTCGGCCAGGTAGCGGTACTCGGGTGGCCAGGGCGCCTTCGTCCTACGTATCCCCGGCAGCGTGTTGTAGGTCGCCACAGTGGCCTTGTTCGTCGAACCGCCTCCGCGCGCAACGACGATCCCCACCACGGCGGCGGCGATCAACGCAGCGACGACTGCGCCACCGGCCGCATAAACCCACGGCGGCCGCCGAGACGCGCGGGCCGCGGGCCTCCGTGTTTCCCTCCGTTGGGGTGCCTGAACGCGCCTCGGTGGGGGTGGTGTGCGCACCTTCTTGGCCACGGCGCGGGCAAGGGTACCCGTCCCGGTCGGCTGTCGACGGAAGTACGCAACGTGCGCGTTTTTTCCCGGAGGGCGGCTCTTGACTGCCCCTCTTCTGGCGGCCTATGCTCGCCGAGCCAAGGCCGATGAACCCTCGGGTTCGCCGGCTTTGGCGTTTTTGTGGACCCGCGCGCTTTGACGGATACTGGGTAGCTCGAAGCGCGTTCCCAACCGAAAGTTGGAGGGTCACATGGGACTTCTCGACAAACTGCTCGGCCGGGGAAAGAAAGCGGCTGGGGATTTGATGGGTGACGCCTCGATGCGGCACGAGGGCGCCGCGCAGGAGCGAGAGGGCGCTGCGGAGGACCGCGCCGCCAAGCACGAAGAGATGGCACAAGATCAACATAACCAGGCCGCAGAGGCGCACGCGGAGCGCGAGAACACCTGAAAGACCGCGGTGGGGCGGCGACGGCCGCCCCACCGCCTCCGTCCGATCCCCCCTCTACCGTTTGTCGGCTCGTGATCGACGTGATCCTCATCCTCCTACTCGGCATCGGGCTCGCCGCCGCCCTCGTCTGGCTGGCGCGCGCGCTCGGCGACCTGCGGACCGACTGGAGCTCGCAGCTGTCCGAGCGAAATGCCGAAGTCGATCGACGGCTTGTCGGAGTGACCGAGACCATGGACCGGCGGCTCGGCGAACTGGACACGAAGGTGGACCGCCGGCTCGAGAGCGCGTCGCAGACCACGAACAAGATCCACGAGCGTCTCGGCAAGGTGGACGAGGCCACGACGCAGATGCTCGAGCGCGCAAAGGACCTCGCCCGGCTTGAGCAGGCACTCCGGCCGCCCAAGGCACGCGGCGGCTTCGGCGAGCTTCTGCTCGAGAACCTTCTCCGCGACCGGCTGCCGCCTTCGGCCTACGAGATGCAGTACACGTTCGATTCCGGCGAGCGGGTCGACGCGATCGTGCGGGCGGACCGGACGATTCCCGTTGACTCGAAGTTCCCGCTCGACAACTACATCCGGCTCTCGGACGCCGAGACCGACGACGAGCGGCAGTTGGCGGAGCGACAGTTCGGCCGTGACGTCAAACAGCACATCGACGCGATTGCCACGAAATACATCCGCCCTGACGAAGGCACCTACGACTTCGCCTTCATGTACATCCCGGTCGAAGGGGTCTATTACGAGCTCGCCTGCGGGAAGACAGGAGCTCTGCTCTCGTACGCGCACGAACGCCGTGTCTTCCCCGTTTCGCCCACAACGTTCACGGCCTATCTACAAGTGATCGCGCTCGGCCTCCGCGGGATGCAGATCGAGGAGCATGCACACGAGGTGATGGCGTACGTGGCAGACCTCCGGCGCGACTTCGGCCGGTTCGCCGACGACTTCGAGAAGGTCGGCACGCATCTCGGCCATGCGCAGTCCAAGTACCACGAGGCCGGCAAACGACTCGACAAGTTCGGGACGAAGCTCGAACGGGCCGTCGAGGAACAGGAAGAGCTCGAGGGCGAGACCGTGCTCGAGCTACCCGGCGTCGCGGCCGACGCTGCGTAGTAGCTAAAAGCGCAGCAACGCGCCGATGCCCTCCACCGGCGCAAGGTCCTCGTGGTGACGGATCGCCCACACCGCTCCGCCGTGAGCAAGCGTCTGGTGCACGGCGAGGTCGAGGCCTGCGTCGGTCGGCTCGAGCCGGGTCCCGTCGAGCGGGCAACTGCCCTCGGACACCGCGGCGCGACCGCACGCAGGACAACGGAACGCGGGCCGATCGGCACCTTCCTGGAAGAGCAGCAGCTCGACGCGCGCGTCCGATGCTGCTTCGAGCGTCTGCTCCCAACCTGAAGCGGCTCGCGCGTTGCGACCGGCCTCCTCACGCCAGCGCTCGATGACTTCGGCTTCGTCCTTCGACTCTGCCTCGGCGAGCACCGGAACCACTGCCTGGAGGATCTCCGCCGGGCCCGCCTGTGCCTGGGCCGGCGTCCAGCCCACCAGGGAAGCGCGCACCTCCGCCGAGAGCGCGTCGGTGAACTCCGATCGCATCTCCTCCGAGCAGACGAGCACGACCTTCGGCGACTGCAGCTGCCGCTTGCTCCGGTCGAGCTCCTGCGCAAGTCCCTTCAAGTGCTCCTGGACGAGCTTCTCGATGTGCCGCTGGTAGCGACCCTGCGACCAGCCGCCCTGGTCGTGCTGTCCCGGCTGCTCGTCGTAATGCTCGGCGATCTCCTCGAGCCGACCAGCGCGTAGGCGGTACAGCTGGCCCTGCTCTCGGCCGACGACGGCGACGATCGTCCCGTCCCCCCGGCTCACGAGTGGCACGAGCGGCGAGAGGTAGAAATCGCGACCGACCTTCGCGCTGTCGCGGACGGGCTCGGGCAGCGGCAGCGTCCGCCAGAAGTTGTCGAGCCCGGCCGCGAAGACCGCGAGCCCCTGGGAGCCGTCTCGCACGAAATCGTCGTCGAACCAGGTCGCGATTCGCTCGAAGTCCGCCTTGAGGGCGGAGCGCTGCTCGTGGGTCAGGTCGGCCCGGTCGGGCTTGTCGGCGGTGTGGAGCAGCGCGTTCATCCGCGTCTGGGCGTCACCCGCGGTCGGCACGTCGGACGGATCGAGGTTCAGGCAGAGGCTGATCGCGCAACCCTTCTCCGCCCGGAATCCGGCTAGCTCCCGCAGGAGCGACCATGTCACCATTCCAGCCATCGCCCGCCCCTACGTACCATGCGCGCGCGGATTCTATGCATCGAGGCGTGCCCACCGCTGCTCGACCCTGGAAGCTTCAGCCGACCCGAATCGTTTAATAAGGAGAAACAGGGAATCAATGGGGGACCATGACTGACAACGAGATTCGCGAAATGATCATCATTGGAGGAGGGCCGGCGGGGTACACCGCCGCCCTCTACGCTGCCCGCGCGAACCTGAAGCCGCTCGTGATCGAGGGCTTCAACTGGGGTGGCCAGCTGATGATCACGAGCGATGTCGAGAACTACCCCGGGTACGCCGACGGGGTCCTGGGCCCCGAGATGATGCAGGAGTTCCGCCGCCAGGCAGAGCGGTTCGGGGCCGATTTCATCACCGACGATGTGACCAGGGTCGATTTCTCCGAGCGTCCCCACCGCGTCTGGGTGGGCGACGACGAGTACCGCGCCGAGACGGTGATCGTGGCGACCGGGGCCACCGCCCGCCAGCTCGGGCTCGACTCCGAGCGCAGCCTCCAGGGCCGCGGCGTCTCGTACTGCGCGACCTGCGACGCGGCGTTCTTCCCGGACAAGCACGTGATCGTCGTCGGCGGTGGCGATTCCGCCATGGAGGAGGCGACCTTCCTCGCGCGCTTTGCGGCCAAGGTGACGATCGTGCACCGGCGCGACGAATTCCGGGCCTCGCAGATCATGGAGGACCGCGCCCGAGCCAACGACAAGATCGAGTGGGTCACGAACGCAGTGGTCGACACGGTGCTGGGAGACGAGCGGGTGACCGGGGTGCGCCTGCGCGACGTCAACACCGACGAGACGTGGGAGCTCGACGCAGACGGCGTCTTCGCGGCGATCGGCCACGATCCGAACACAGCGCTCTTCGTCGACCAGCTCGAGCACGACGAAGCGGGCTATCTGATCACGAAGGCGTACTCGACCGAGACGAACGTTCCGGGAGTCTTCGCCGTCGGCGACGTGCAGGATCACGTCTACCGGCAGGCGGTCACCGCGGCCGGGTCGGGCTGTATGGGCGCACTCGACGCGGAGAAGTACCTCGCCGCGCTGCAAGGGCACCTGATGGCAGCCGAAGCTGCACCCCGCTCCTAGGTCTAGCCGACACCGCCGCTAGCCTCGGCCGATGGCCGAATGGATCGACCTGATCGATCCGACCCCGGACGAGCTGGGCGCAAAGCTTCCGCGGGAACTGTACGAGTCCGCACTCGAGCGCGTGCTCGCTCCCGCAGAGCACCAAGACGAGCCTCGCCCCACGCTGCAGGGTCATGGGAACTACGTCTTCGGCGTCTTCCTCGTTGCGGTCGTGGTACCCGACGAAGACCGCGTCTTCTACCAGGAAGTCGACGTCGTCGTCACACACGACATCCTCATCACCGTCAGCAAGACACCGCCGGGCGAGCACCCGTACGACCCACGGCCGGCGCGTGAGTCGTGTCGCCCGGACGACAGCGCGGGGATGATGTTCTACCGGCTCATCGACGACATCGCCGAGCGCTATCTCAACCTCGTCGACGAGCTGGACGGGGAGATCGATCAGCTCGAGGACAGCGTCGAGACCGCCCCGGCAGCTCAGACCCGCGACCGCCTCAGCGAGCTCCGGCACGACCTCCTGCACATTCGCCGCACGCTCTCGCCGACCCGCGACGCCATTCGGCGGGTCGTCGACAACGTCGTTGAGGTCGAGAAGGGGCAGGAGGTGTTCCCACACGAGGTCGAGGTCGCCTTCAACAGCGCCTACGACAAGCTCCTGCGCGCCTTCGACGGGCTCGAGCTGTCACGCGATCTCATCGCGAGCGTCCGTGACTACCTGCAGGCCAAGATCGCCAACGATCAGAACGAGGTGATGAAGAAGCTGACCGTGATCGCGTCGGTCCTGCTGCTTCCCACCTTCATCGTGGGGCTCTACGGCCAGAACTTCAAGCACCATTTCCCCGAGCTCGGCTGGCAATGGGGCTACGCCTGGTCGTGGGGGCTGATCGTCGTCACAACGATCATCCAGCTCGCCTTCTTCCGGAGCCGCAGGTGGATCTAAGTGCCCTTGTCAGCAATACTTGCCGGCTTCTGGCCGGCGATCACGCGGCCTCTCGCTTGGTGCTCGCGACCCAGAAGCTCGACAGCATCACTGGCAAGGGCACCGAAGCTACCTTGAACGAGTGCCGTACTTCATCTGCCCCAACTGCAAGCAGCGCTCCATCGACCACGACCGGCTCCAGGAGATCGACAACGTCCCCGTGGCCTGCGACCGCTGCGGCTTCGGCTTCCTCTTCGAGCTGATGGACGACTACTACCCGGCCCCCAACACGGGCTTCGTCGTCTGCGACAAGGACGGGCGGATCCTCGCGAGCGGCCGCGGGGTCTTCGAGCTTTCCGGCTACCGGGAGCAGGAGCTTCTAGGGGCCGACCTGGTCCAGCGGTTCGGGTTGGGCGGATTCGAGGGCGAGCAAAACCCGGCTGCGCTCGCGCTCGAGTGGGGTGTGCGCCGGCTTGGCGAGAAGATGGAGATGCGGACTCGCGCGGGCCAGCAGAAGCCCGTGACCGCCGATTTCTTTCCCGCCTACGATGACGACGGCGGACTGCTCGTGGCGATCACACCGCGAAGCTGACGTACGCGCGCGTCACATAAGGAAAGTCGATCAGGTCGCCGAGCTTGTCTGCAGCTCGGCGGATCGCGGCGTCGAGATCGCGCCGCGCCCCAGGTGGCGCGGCCGCGACGAAGCTGACCGATGCAATCCGCTCCACGAGCGTGTTGGGATCCAGCTCCTCGACGAACGAGAAGCGCTGCTCTTCGAGTGGCCCGAACAGCTCACTCTCGCGAAGCGGGCGCGGCCACTCCTCCGCATCTGTGCGGCCGGGCGGGACAAACGGCGCGATCAGTTCGCCGATCTCCTTCTGCAAGGGATTGTCCGGATCGCGCGAGTTCCACACGAGCGCCACCCCGCCAGTTGGGCGAAGCACCCGGTGAAGCTCTGGTATCGCCTCGTCGTGCCGGAACCAATGAAACGCCTGCCCGACGGTGATCGCGTCCACGCTGCTGTCGAGAAGCGGTATCTCTTCCGCTGCCCCGCGGAGAGCTTCGGCTCGCGGCGTGGTTCGTTCCAGCTCGGCCCGCATTGCGTCACCCGGCTCGACGGCGATGACACGAGCGCCCGTTTCCAGCAGAGCACGAGTCAGCTTGCCGGTGCCGGCGCCGAGGTCGAGCACCGTCCGCCCTTCCCGCAGGTCGAGCCGTTCGGCGATCCAGGCCACGGCCTCCGGCGGGTAGGTCGGCCGCGCTCGCTCGTACACATCGGCAACGAGCTCGAAGCTGCGCGAATTTGGATGCTGGAGCTCAGACACGCGACGAGGGGCAGAGGTCGTTCAGCACGCACTCTTCGCAGTGGGGTTCACGCGCGAGGCAGACCCGGCGGCCGTGCCAGATCAGCAGGTGCGGGAAGCGGCCCCAGTCCTCGCGGGGCACGATCTTGATCAAGTCTCGCTCGATCTTTACCGGGTCTTCCTGTTTCGTGAGGCCAAGTCGTTGCGAGAGCCGGCGCACATGCGTGTCGACGACGATGCCCTGCGGCTCTCCGAGCTCGGCCGCCACGACGTTCGCCGTCTTGCGGGCGACACCCGGCAGACGGACGAGCTCCTCGAGGCGACGAGGCACCTCTCCGTCGTACTCCGTCAACAACATCGCCATCGTTCCACGCAACGACTTCGCCTTCTGACGGAAGAACCCCGTCGCGAAGATGTCGCGCTCGAGCTCCTCGGGTGGAACGGCCAGATAGTCCTCGGGCTTGCGGTACTTGACGAACAGCTTCTCGGTCACGCGATTCACGTTGACGTCCGTCGTCTGCGCCGACAGCATCACCGCAACGAGCAGCTCGAGCGGTGAGCGGGACTTGAGCGCGATCGTCGCGTCCGGGTGCGCCGCGGCCAGCCGGGCGATGATCTCACGGATGCGCGCACGTTTCGGTCCGACGCGCCGGCGCGCCTCCTTTACGAAGCTGCGGGGCATTAGTGCCCCTGCCGGTGATGCTGCCGAGTCTCTGGGTCGCGAGCACCAAGCCAGAGGCCGCACTCAACCGCAGCAAGGCTGGACAGCCTTGCTAAGGGCGAGGGTGGACTCTGGCGCCGCGTGATCGCGGGCCAGAGGCCGGCAAGTATTGCCGGTAGGGGCACCAATTAGGAGACGGTAGCGAGTGCGTGCTCGGCGGCATAGCCCGCCGAGCGCAGGCGCGGGCCCGCACAGACGACGTCGAGCGCCGGACAGCCGGCGCAGATGTACTCGCTCGGCGAGGGACGGAACTCGCCGGCATTGATCAGCGCGATCGCCTCGCTCAACTCCCCCTCGAGCTCCGAGAGCCGATCGAGACGGAACACGGTCGAGACGACCGCGTCGGAGCGCTCGAGGAAGTGGTAGACGACCTCGACCTCCTGTGCCCCGGCCCGGAAGCAGGCCAACGCGTAGACGAGACGCTGCAGCCGGTAATCGTTCTCGACGATCTCCTCCGGCGTGCCCTCTGCAAGCGAATTGGTCTTGTAGTCGATGACGACGGCGCGCTCGGCTTCCAGCTGGAGCACGTCGAGCCGCCCGTGCAGCAGAACGCCGTCGTGCTCGAACGTGAACGGCCGCTCGGGTTGCGCGCCCGGAAGAGTCGCCACGCGCCGCGCGAGCTCCGACTCGCAGTACGACCGGACGAACCCACGGATCCGTTCCAGCTCCTCCTCGGTCACGCGCGCATACCACCGGCGTACGAGCTCGACGAGATCGTCCGGTGGCAGCGGCTGTTCCAGGTTCACGAGCTCGAGGAGACGATGCACAGCGTCGCCGATCTCGGTCGCGGCCAGCCCGGCAGTCCCGGGCACGGCGCGTCGCTCGTCGGTCGGCCTCATCCCGACGACTCGTTCGGCGTAGTAGCGATACGAGCACCGGTCGAACAGCGCGAGTGCGCTGAACGAGAGGCGCCGGACGCGATGAACCGGTGGCGTGGGAATCTCGACGAGCGGCTGCAGCGCCGGCACGAGCGCGGGCAACACTCCCGCGCCGCCCTCGTCGAACAGCGCGAGCTGTCCGTCCTCGGCGGGCGGCTCGACCGTCACGTCCTCCGACTCCGCCACGAAGCGGTCGACGCGAAGGATGACCCGCGCGCCTTCCCGCTCGAGCTCGACGGGCTCGCCGTCTGCGCGCTCGATCTCCTCCTTCGCATCGAGGCGCCCGAGCACCCAGCCGATCGGAGTCGTATCGTCGGCCGTCCGTTCGGGATCGATCGAGCCCGAGATGATCAGCCGGTCGATGGCACGCGTCATCGCGACGTAGTAGAGGCGCAGGCGCTCAGCCCGCTCCTCTGCCTTTCGAGCTTCCTGGACCGCGTCGTAGGCATACGCGCCGCGTGGTTTGCTCGTGATCGGATCCGCGACGCGAAAGCCGAACCGGCCGTCGGAGAGAGCGAGGATCTCGTGCGCCGCCGGCGGCGCTCTGTCGCGGCCTGCATCCGCCACGACGACGACTTTGAACTCGAGGCCCTTCGCCGCGTGGATCGTCAGCAGCCGCACGGCGTCTCCGCCCTCCTCCTCTGCCACCGCTTCCAGTTCGCGCGCCCCGACGGCCTCCTGGTCACGCACGAACCGAACGAACCCTTCCACGTCGGGGCCGCGCAGCTCCTCGTAGGACCGCGCCAGCCGGGCGAGCTTGCGCAGGTTCGCGTACCGGCGCCGGCCGTCCCAGCGCGCCAGCACAGCGAGGTCGTAGTCGTGCTCGGAGATGATGCGTTCGCACAGACGCTCGAGTGAAAGTCTGGCCAGCGCCGCGGTCAGGCGGTCGTAGCGCTGGCGGAATGCACGCAGGAGCTGGGCATCGCGTTGCGGGAAGGTCTCGGGGAGCTCGCGCTCGAGCGCGACGAACAGCGGCCGCTTCGGCGCCGCGCGCCGCAACAGGACGAGCCCGTCGTTCGAGATCCCGACGAGCGGGGACGCGAGCACGCTCACCAGCGCCTCGTCGTCGTACCTGTTGCGGAGCAGGCGTAGATACGCGAGCAGGTCGACGACCTGCTGCTGCCCGAAATATCCCCGCCCCGTGCTGCGGTAAGTCGTGACTCCGAGCGCGCGCAGCTCTTCCTCGTACCACTCGGCATCCGTTCCGGCCGCGAACAGCAGGACGATCTCCCCGGGGGCCGCGTCCCCGGCGGCGATCAGGTCGCGAATGCGCCGCGCGATCGCGCGGGCCTCACCGCGGCGCCAGTGCACGTCGGTCCCGGCATACGTCGACTTGTCGGTCACGAGCAGCTCGACCGGAGCGCCGAAGACCGGGTCTGGGAACTCGCCGGACGCTGTGAGCGGCTGAAACTCGTCGCCGAAGTCCGCAGCGAAGAGATGGTTCACGACCGCGAGAACCTCCGGACGGGAGCGGTAGTTCATCGTCAACGGCAGCACGCCCTCGCCGGCCTGCTCGCGCCGCTCGCGGAAGACCTGAACGTCGGCATGGCGGAACCCGTAAATCGACTGGAACTCGTCGCCGACGAAGAACCGCTGGTGATATGCCGAACGCGCGGTTTCGTTAACTGGTGGTTCCGCGTGGTCTTTCTGGGTTATCGGAGACCCGGGCAAAGCCCGTGTCTCCTTTTGTGAGGCATCGACAAGCGACGCCTCGCGCCTGCCGGAGAGAAGGTCGATCAACTCGCACTGCAGCCGGTTCGTGTCCTGGAACTCGTCGACCATGATCGAGCGGAAGCGCAACTGCTCTTTTTCGCGGATCGACTCGTCGTCACGCAAGAGATCGCGGGCCCGCAGCTGCAGGTCTTCGAAGTCGAGCGCGGATTCGCGGTCCTTCCCCTCCTGGTAGGCCGTCGCAAAGCCCGCGAGCAACTCCTGCAGGAGATCCCGGTCGGCCGCGGCCAGCTCGTCGAGAGCGGCCTGCTCCAGGAGCTTGCGCGCCTCCTCATAGGTTGCAGCCCGCTCGCCGCGCACCTTCAAGTCGCCGAGATCGAAGAGACGGTCGGCGTTCGTATCGGGCTCGACGTAGCCGAGCGCCTGTCGTGCCGTCTCGCGCTGCGCCTCTCCGGATCCCTCGTCCTCCGCGAGGCAACGCGCTGCGTCGCGAAACTCGTTCACGCGCTCGACCAGGCCCGCGTGCTCGCCCAACTCCAGGACGAGCTCGCGCCCGGCCGATCTCAGCGTCTCGTACACGCCGGTGAGCATGCGGCGCAGCCCGTCTGCTCCGTACACGGCGAGCAACCGCAACCGGGCAGGATCGTCGTCCGCGCAAAATGTCGTCAGGGCGGCAGCAAAAGCCTCGCCGCGCAAGACGCGTCCCTGGCTCTCGTCGAGCACACGAAAGCGCGGATCGACGCCGGCCGCGAACGGATGGGACCGGAGCAGGCGGTTGCAGAAACCGTGAATCGTCGAGATCCACGCTCCGTCCAGCTCGCGCGCGAGGTCAGGCCGTCCCCGCTCGATCAGTCCGGCGCGAATCCTGCTGCGAAGCTCGCCCGCCGCCTTCTCCGTGTACGTGATCACGAGGATGGACTCGACGTCGAGCCCCTCGTCGCACACCGCGCGCGCGAAGCGCTCGACGAGCACCTTCGTCTTGCCGGTGCCAGCGCCCGCGGAGACGAACACGAGCCCGCGTGCGTCGACTGCTCTTTGTTGTTCCGAATTCAAGGCAACGTCTTTCATCCTCGTCTCCCGAGCGAAGCGAAGGGACTAACCCCCTCCCCGCGGAAAATGCGCAGCATTTTTCGCGGTATTCATGCCCGTCGGATCCGACACATCGACCAGAGCTCGCACCACGTCGGACAGTCGCCGCCCTTGGGATCGTGCTTCACGTCGCCGGTACGAATCCGCTCGACGATCCCGACGGCGAGCTCGCGTGCTCCTTCGACCTTGCCCCAGAACTCGTCCTCCGGGAGATAGTCGTTCTTCGCGAAGCCGGGAATGCCGTCTTCGCGCGCCTCAGCCCGCAGCAACCCCCGGGCTTTGCGCTCGCCGGACAGCGGGCGATAGAGGCCGCCCAGCGGCTCGATGCCGACGAGGTCCCGCAGAACGAGCATGTAGAGCGGAATCTGCAGACGCTTCTCGGACTCGATCTGCTGCGCCGAGTGCGCGTACTTCCCCGCCTTGTAATCCTGGACGATTCCGCGCGCACTGAACGGGTCGACGTCGATGCGGTCGATCTTCCCCGACAGCGTCATCCCCTCGGCGAGCTCGAGCCCACGCTGGAGCTCCGGCGCGGAGCGCTCCGATCCGAAGAGCACCTCGAACCGGCGCGGGACAAGCGGCATGTCGGCGGCGGCCTCTTCGCGGACGAACGCCTCGAGATCGCGCCACAAGCCGTGCCGAAGCTCACGCTCCTGCAGATCGGTGAGCTCGAGCCGGACACCTTCCACCGCGGTGTCCAGGCAGCGTCGCAGGAAGGCGACCGCATCCTCGACGCGATCCTGCTCGACCCGATCCGCGCCGAGCTCCTTCGGCAATCCCGAATAGAACTTGAACAGCGCCTGGTGCGCGACCGATCCGCGGAGACGTGCGTCGACACGCGCATCGATGCTCTTCGGATCGATCAGACGCTCGAGGAACCAGATCGAGGAGCAGTCGGCGAACCGTTCCAGCTCAGTGACGCCGAACGTCGACTTCGCCGCCAGCTCCGCGAGAACCTGCGGATGTGTGAGCCGGGTCGGCCGGTCAAATGCACGGAGCGCGCGAGCGAGCCGCCGGTCCCAGCCGTTCGCCGTCGCGATCGCATCTGCCGTCACGCTGTCGTCGGCGGCACGAATGGCGACCGCCCGCAGGCGTTCCCTCTCCGTCGGCGCCTCCTCCAACGGCCAGGTGAGTGCGGACAGGGGCCGGCGGCGCGTCCAGCGCGCCACGTCGTCCTTCGGGAACACTGCCTGCACCTCGTCCCAGAACGGGCTCGGCTCCCGCGGGCTCCCCTCGTCGGTCGCGGCCTCGCGAACGAAGTACAACCGCCTGCTCGCCCTGGTGCACGCCGCGTAGAAGAGGTAACGGTCGCGTGCGACCTGGTCCGGCCGTGTCAATCGTGCGCGCGAGCGCTCGTCGAGGTCGCGGCGCGCATCGTCGCCGAGGAACGGAGACTCGTGACCACGTCTCGGCAGGCTTCCCTCCTCCAGGCCGAGGATGAAGACCACTTCGAATCGCCGTGTGCGTGCGCGCAGGAGATCGAGGACCGCGATCCGTCCCGCCTCGCCGGTCGACGAGCGGCGGACATCTGCACGCTCGACCGCAGAGAACACTTCTTCGGTCGAGAGTGATCCCTCGAGCTCGGTCCACCCCCGCAGCTCTTCGACCAGTCGCATCACGGCCTCGTGCGCCCGGATGTCCTGGCGCGAGAGGTCGCCGACGGGCGGCGCTTCGAGCCCATAGGCCGCGCGCAACATCGACGCCGCGAGCCCGGCGAGCGCATCGAGCGGCGACGGTGCGGATCGCAGCGCCTCGAGAACGGCCAGCGGCTGCCCGTCGCGCAGCCTGATCGTCTCTTCCTCGACGCGCTCCGGCGAATCGACTGCACGGCCGCGCAGCCGGCCTTCGAGGAAGTCCACGTTCTGACGGGTGAGGCCCGAGTAGGGCGAGCGCAGGAACGCGTAGAGATCGCCGCGGTTGCCTCCGAGCCACGCGAACCGGAGCACGCTCAGCAGCGCCTGGCCGTACGGCGTCTTGTCGAACCGCGCATACGCCTCGAGCGCGTACGGAACACCGAGCGTGCCGAGCGCCGTCTCGAGCGGCGCCTGCCAGCGCTCCAGTGACGGGCAGACGATCCCGATCTGGTCCGCAGGTGTGCCGGACCTGAGGAGCGACAACAGCTCTTCGCCGACGAGCTCGAGCGCGCCGCGCTTGCCGGCGCTCTCGAAGAAGCGAATTGCGCCCTCGATCGGCGGCGCCTGCAGCCCGGACTCGGCAAAGAGGGCGCGCTCGAGATGCGCAAGCGCCGGTTCTGCCACTTGGTCGAATGCCGGTGGGAGCTCCTCGATTCGACCGTCGGCGAGTCCGGTGAGGTCGTCCATCGTCCGCCGGAGCGACGCGAACGCAGCACGGCCGGGTTCGTACGGCATCGACACGGTGACGTCACTGCGGCCGGCAAGTGCCTGGAGCAGCGCCCACTCCGCGCCGGTCAGATCTTCGAAGCCGTACGCGAAGACGGGCTCGCCGCCCCATGCGTCGAGCTCTCCGCCAACGCGTTCAGCCGCACGGCGGCGCAGGAGATCGCGGTCCCACATGCCGAGGCGATCGAGCTCGGCGCGGTACGCGGCGTATAATCCCGCCAGCTCGCCGTCCAGGTCGTTCGGGTCGAGCAACCCCGATTCGAGCTCGGCCACGGTTGCGAGGAGGGCATCCGCGAACCCGCCGAAGCGCGCCGAGCGGCCGAGACCGTTGAGCGACTGACCGGCCAGCGCGCGGCGGACGATGAGCGCCCGCTGCGCCTCGGTTGCAACGGGACGCGCGTCGCTTCCGCCACGCGCGAGGCGCTTGAAGAGGTCGTCGAAGGTGCCGATCGAGCCGCCGAGGAGGGCAGGCTGAATGGCGAGCAGGTCGCGCTCGACCCGTTCGACGTCCGACCGGTTCGGCACGATCAGGTACGGCTCCCGAGGCAGCACCTCGAGATACCGGTGCAGCAGGAGCGCAACCTTCCCGGCGTTGGCCGGGCCGGTGATGAGGTTCAGACCCAACTGACCCACTCTAGACGGGCGCTCAGACGACGCCCGAAGCGCGACCGCTTAGAGCGGGAAACCTATGCTGCGGTGGTCTTGGGACGGCGGCCGCGTCGGGCGACGGCCTGGCCCGGCATCTTGCCGGCGCAGGTGTCGCAGAGATCGGCCTGCTTGGAACCGCGCCGCGCGTCCGTGAAATTGATCCGCATCACGGCTCCTTTTGCCTCTTCGACTTCCTTGCCGCAATCGTCGCAGACCAGCCTCGTAACACGTGCCACGGATTTCCTCCCGTCTCAGGAATTTGAATTCGCATGAGCCTAGCGCAAAGGATTCAAATCACGCGACCGCTCGTGACTGCTTAATTCGCCAGGAACGGAGCAGGCTCAACAGGGCTTGCTCTTCCTTGTCGAGGCCCAAGTCGCGTGCACCTACAACGCGTAAATGTTGCGGCCGGAAATCTTCGATCGTTACGCCGTCTAGATACTGGTCGATCACCGCCGGGCTTACGTATGAGCTGCGCGCGACGGCCGGCGTGTTCCCGAGCTGCTTTCCCACCCGGCGCATTGCTGCGGCAAGCGTGCGCCTCGCCTCCGCCTCGGTTTCAGATGGGCCGTGCTCGGCCAGTCCAATCGCGGCGATCAGCGTGCCACCCCAGGTCCGGAAATCCTTGGCGGTGAACTCGTCGCCGAGGTGCGCCCGCACGTATTCGTTCAGCTTCGCGCCCGTAAGCGCATACAGCCCACCGTCCCATTCGTAGCGGAAGAGACGGCCGGTGCGCGGCAACGCGAGCAGTTCCTTGATCGCGT
>DAITAW010000033.1:0-26595 GCA_036824055.1 Gaiellaceae bacterium
GGCAGCTCGCCGTCTACTACCCGTTCGTGCACATGTTCTGGGGCGGCGGCCTGCTTGCACACTGGGGCGCCCGCGACTTCGCCGGCGGGATCGTCGTCCACGCCAGCGCCGGCTGGGCCGCGCTCGCTTCCGTGCTCTACGTCGGCAAGCGCAAGTTCGTCGACTCACCGCACAACATCCCTTTCATCGCGCTCGGCACAGGCCTGCTCTGGTTTGGCTGGTACGGGTTCAATGCCGGCAGCGAGCTCAAGGTCGACGACATCACCGCGACCGCCTTCCTCAATACCGACATCGCCGCCTCGTTCGCCGCCACGACGTGGCTGTTCCTCGAATGGTGGTACGCGAAGAAGCCGCACTTCGTCGGACTGCTCACCGGTGCGGTCGCCGGCCTCGCGACGATCACTCCGGCCGCCGGCTACGTGCCGATCTACGCCTCGGTCGTGATCGGGATTGCCGCCGGGGTCGTCTGCTACTACGCCATCCAGCTGAAAAACCGGCTTCACTGGGACGACGCACTCGACGTGTGGGGCGTACACGGGATGGGCGGGCTCCTCGGGATCGTGCTGCTCGGTGTCTTCGCCGGCACGGCGATCAATCCCAACGGAGCCCAGGGGCTGATACACGGCTCGGGGACATTTTTCGCCAAGCAAATCGCCGCCGGCGTCGGCTGCTCGGCCTACGCGTTCGGATTCACCTACCTGATGCTGAAGCTGATCGACGTGATCACACCGGTGCGCGTCGGCGCCCAAGCCGAGGAGGGGCTCGACGCGGCGATGCATGGCGAGTCCGCCTACCAACTCGGGGTGTGACCCCCGGATCTACGAGGTCGCGGTGATCGTGATCCCGCCGCGTGCTTTCTGCCGGAGGACCACGCGGACCTTTTCGTGCGGCAGCTCGAGGACGCCGGCGACGTCGTCGCGGATCTTCACCGCGAGCGCCTCGCAGAAGTGGCCTTCGTTCCGGTAGCTGCTCAGGTACAGCTTGAGCGACTTCGACTCGATGCAGAGGCCTTGCGGCCAGTACTCGATCGTCGAGACGTAGAGGTCCGGCTGCCCGGTGACGGGGCAGATGGCCGAGAGCTCGTCGCTCGTCATCTCGACGTGCGACACCCCCGGATTGGGGAACGTCTCCAGGCCGGCGTAGTGATCGGAGCCGGCGTGACCGAGCGCGACGAAGTCGCTCGAGCGCGAGGGTGGGTTCACGGTTGCACTGTAGGCCCTGGTGGCCCTGCCCGGTAGCGTTCTCTTGCGATGAGCCACACAACCACCTGCCATCTCGAAGGCCCGCACGTCGACGTCATCGACTCCGTTGACGACCACGACGACGACCACGAGCACGAGGGGCACGGACACTCCCATGGCCTAGTCGACCGGTCGATTCTCCGATCGCGGGCCGGGATCCGAGCCGTCTCACTGAGCCTCGCGATCCTGACGCTCACCGCGCTCGCGCAAGCGTTCATCTACACGCGAACGCTGAGCGTTGCCCTGCTCGCGGACCTCATCCACAACTTCGGTGACGCGCTGACGGCGATTCCACTCGGGATCGCGTTTTATCTCCGGAGCGCGCGTGGAGAGCGCCTAGCCGGCCTTGCCGTCGTCCTTGCGATCTTCGTCAGCGCGCTCGTCGCGCTCGGACAGACGATCGAGCGTTTGATTCACCCGCGGTCGCTCTCACATCTCTGGCTCCTGGCCGCTGCCGGCATCATCGGTTTCATCGGCAACGAGATCGCCGCGCGAGTTCGCACGCGGGCCGGCCATCGACTCAACAGTCCTGCACTCATTGCAGACGGTAACCATGCGCGGGTCGACGGCTTCGTTTCTCTCGGTGTGCTTGCCAGTGCTTCGGTCGTGGCGCTTGGGCTTGACATCGCCGATCCGCTGATCGGTTTGGGGATCACGATCGTGATCCTCAAGATCACCTGGGACTCGTGGCACACGGTTCGCGCCGATCCGGGCGGCGACCACTAGGCGGCCGCGGCGAGTTCCCCCGAACGGGGTAGGCCACTTGGCCCTCTACGTGGCGATACGCACAGCCGATGCGAGTTCGGTGCGGCTGTTCCTTCGCGAGCGTCTCGCGCCTCTCATCGTGCTGCTCGGCGCGTGCGCAGTTCCGCTCGTGCTGCTCCGCTTCGTCGGTCACTACATGGTGATGCCCGGGCTTGCCGTGCACTTCATCGGTGTAGGCATAACGGCCCTTGCCGCGGCGGTCGCCGCCCTCACTCTGACGATAGTCGGTGTGCAAAAGAACGATGGGCGGGTGGTGTTGATCGGGACCGGCTTCACTGTGATGGCAGCGCTACTCGCCATCCATGGGCTTGCGACTCCGGGTGTGCTGATTGGGCCGAACGGGGTGATCTCCTTGACCGGCGCGGCGACGTTGCCGATCGGTGGCGCAATCCTGGCCCTGTCGGCGTTGCCCTCTCTTCGTCGCCCGCACAGGATGCTGGCGCTACTCGGCCTTCAGGCATTCGCCTTCGTTGCGGTGATCGTTCTCGGCGTGCTCGGCATGACGATTCCGAGCCTTGTCCCACCGGTTCCCGCACCCGGAAGCCCGGCCGCCG
Source organism: Gaiellaceae bacterium (assembly GCA_036824055.1). Classification (GTDB taxonomy): domain Bacteria; phylum Actinomycetota; class Thermoleophilia; order Gaiellales; family Gaiellaceae; genus 3-1-20CM-4-69-9. The sequence continues at coordinate 2,561 of DAITAW010000033.1, forward strand.
TCGTCGCGCTGTGTGTCGGCATCTTCTTCTATGGCGTTCTCCTGCTACGCGCTCTCAAGACGTACCTCCTGACCTTGCGCTACCTGGACCTCGCCGTGGTGATCGGATTGGCCTGGCTTGCCTCGGCTCTGCCCGGCGCTCTGCTTCTGAGCTTCATGGACCTCGGCTGGTGGCTCGGTCATTTCTTCGAGCTAGCCGGGATCGCGATCGTGGGTGCGACCGTCGCCGTCGACATCCACCGAGCGGCGCAGTCGCGGTCGCTCGTGGGCGACTTCCGCGCGGCTGAGCTCGTTGCCCAGGAGGAGGCATTCCTCGGTGCTCGCGTTCGCGCGCTGACTCTGCGACTTGCCGAGAAGGATGAGTCGACCGAGGAGCACACGAGGCGAGTCGCGCTCCGAGCGGTGCAGCTCGGCGAGGAACTCGGTCTCTCCCCGAACCGCCTGCGCTCGCTCGCGATCGGCGGCCTGCTCCACGACATCGGCAAGCTCTCGGTTCCGGAGCAGATCCTGAAGAAGCCGGCGACGCTCGACGAGAGCGAGTTCGCCGTCATCAAGCGGCATCCCGAGTGGGGCATCAAGCTTCTGCGCGAACTGGGCGGCTTCTCGGCTTCGGTGCTCGAGCTCGTGCACAGCCACCACGAACGGCTGGATGGAAACGGTTACCCGCGGCGTCTCGGCGAGGACGACCTTGGGCTCGACACGCGAATCCTGACGGTCTGCGATGTGTATGACGCTCTCGTGTCTCCGCGTGTCTACCGCGGTGCCTGGAATCACGAGGCGGCGCTAGCGCTCCTGCGAAAACGAGACGGGGACTGCGTTCGACGAGCGCTGCGTCGCGGCGCTCGAGCGTGTGTTGCTGCGCGAGCAGCCCGAGCCGAGCATTGTCCCGCTGCGGATCGCGGCGGCCTCGGCGTAGCCTACGAGGTTGTGAACGTGCATCTCACGACACACTCATGATTCGTGCTTGTCTTGAAACGGCGCTCGACGAAGCTCGTCGCTAGGCTTGGCCGACCTCGGACCGCGAGACGGCGTTGGCCCCGTCCGCCCGACCCAAACTGGGCACGCCACCTCCCGAACACCTCCAGGAACGCCGCCGTCGTAGCACGGAGCAGCGGCGCAGACGTCGCCGCCGGAAGCTGGGGATTGCTGTTGCGACCGCTGCGGGTGCTGCAGCCCTAGCGGTCGTCCTGCTCGTCGCCTTCGCGAAATCCGGCTCGGCGCCGCGAAAAGCTGCCAAGGCGCACGCGAGGGCCGTGACACTCGCGCCGCCCGGTCCGATCCCGGGCTACCTGTTGATCGCCGACCGCGGGAACAACCGGATGCTGCTGGTCGATTCGAAGAAACGCATCTTCTGGCGTTACCCCAAGCCCGGCATCAGGCCGTCGATGCCGTTCCGGTTCGGCGACGACACGTTCTTCGGACCACACGCCGATCGGATCGTCTCCAACCAGGAAGACCAGGACACGATCCAGATCATCTCGTTCCCGGGTGGCCGCGTGCTGTGGCGCTACGGACGTATCGACATCCCGAGCTCGCGCCCCGGTTACCTGCACACCCCGGACGACGCGTATCTGCTGCCGAACGGAATCGTGACCGTTGCAGACGCGTACAACTGCCGCGTCCTGTTCATCTCGCCTGCCCACCGGATCGTCCGGCAATACGGGACGACCGGTGTTTGTCGTCACAACCCACCGCGCGAGCTCGGTCCAATCAACGGGGCAACCCCGCTGCCGGACGGTGGGACCCTTGTCAGCGAGATCAGCGGCTCTTGGGTCGATGACATCGGCCCGAATGGACGACTGCGCTGGGCGGTCCAAGCCCCGGTCTCGTATCCCTCGGATCCACAATTGCTTCCGCCGAATCGCATCCTGCTCGCCGACTACGCCCGGCCGGGACACGCGGTGCTGATGACCCGAACGGGAAGAGTGCTGTGGCGGTACGGGCCGGCGTCGGGGCCCGGGGAGCTCGACCATCCTTCGCTCGCGACGCGCATCGCGCCTGGATTGATCGCCGTCAACGACGATTTTCGACATCGTGTCGTGCTGATCAGCATGCGGACCAAACGGATCGTGTGGCAATACGGACACACCGACGTGGCGGGACGCCGTGCGGGCTATCTGAATACGCCGGACGGGCTCGATCTGCTGCGCACTGCGGCTGCACAAGGACGGCCCGCAGTCCGGTCCCTGCTTTCGGCCAAGCGGCCGTCCGTTCACGTTTCGCTCCCGACGCCCGCGCGAAAGCGGGTCACGGTTCGCGCCGCGCCGTATCGGCTCCCCGCGCCTGTGCAGCGGGAGGTCGCCGTGGCGGCAGGCGGCCGCGTCCTGGTCGCCGGGGGCCTCGATTCGGCCGGTCGCTCGACGAGCGGCGTCTTCAGTCTCGACCCCTCGTCCGGTCACCTCACGTCCCTCGGGTCGATGCCGCAAGCGTTCCATGACGCGACGGGAGCGCTGCTCGGACAACGCCTGTTCGTCTTCGGCGGGGGTGCGGCGCAGAGCAGTGCGAGCGTCCAGCAGTTCGACCTTCGCACGAAGCGCGGCTCGATCGCGTCACACCTGCCACGCGCATTGTCGGACGTTTCATCGGCGACGGTGGGGAACAGCGTGTATGTCGTCGGCGGCTACGACGGTCGGATTCCCCGGCGGGAGATCTACCGGACGAGCGACGGCCGCCATTTCGCGTTGGCGGGGCGGCTGCCCGTCGGACTGCGTTACCCAGCTGTTGCGGCGGTGGGCGCGTCGCTGGTCGTTGCGGGCGGCATCTCCTCGGCTGGCGCGACCAGGGCGGTCTACTCCTTCGATCCCGCCTCGGGTCGATCACGGCTGCTCGGCCGGCTGCCAGAAGCGATCGGACACGCAAGCGCAATCACGCTCGGAGGCACCGTCTACGTCATCGGCGGGGCGGACGCAAACGGCAACACGGTCGGTCGCGTCACCGCGGTCGACGTGGGCAACGGAACGATCAAGCAGGTGCCGGCCGTGGCTCGCGTCTCGGACGCGGCGGCTGTCGTGCTCGGCGTCCGTGCGTTGATCATCGGTGGGACTGCAAACGGCAGAGCAGTCGCGACGGTCCGCGAGTTGCGCTAAAGCCTTCCGGTCCGACGCGCGGGCACGTAGATGAACACTGCGCCGGCCGGCCTGATGTCTTTGCGGACGTCGAAGACGAACGGGGTGAAGAGACCCGTGCCCGGGCTGTTGTACTCACTGACGTCGATCCCGCCGTCGCGCTCGACGCCGGTCACATATGCGATGTGCCCGAACGGAGGCGAAAGCTTGGGCCAGACCGCGACGGCGCGGGCGCGGGGCCGGGTGCGGACCGGCAGATGAGCCAGCCGGGCGACATGCGGCCAGTTCCACGCGTTCATCGCACCGGGGATGAACCAGTCCGTTCGCTGTCCGTTCGCGTGGAGCGCCCAGGTCACGTAGGAAGTGCAGTTGCACATGTACATGCCCCAGCGGTCGATCACGTCGTCGTAGCCTGCAACCGGACAGCGGGAGGCATAGGGGTAGCCGTAGACCACGACGGGTGCGGCTGACACTCCCGGAGCCGGCGACGCACCCACCGCGATTGCGGCGAGGAGCGCGAAGAGAAACGCTCTGGTGGCCGACGACACAACGGAAGTATCGCTGCCACTTTTTCGCACCGCGAAGTGGATGCCTAGCGGACCCGGAGCCGGCAAACCCCGGCTCGGTCCTGGTGTCGCGATACAGTCCGGCGCGCAAATGCGCCTCGCTCCCGCGATCCTCGTCCTGGCCGGTCTCCTGCTGGCCGGCTGCAGCTCGGGTGAGCCGTCCGCTTTCAAGGCTACGCCAACGAGCAAGTGCCTGGCGGGCAAGGGCTACCGCGTCACCACCGACGTTGCGAAGGTGGGGGTGGTGGCCGGCAATGCGCCCAACGGCGGCCTGCTGGCCAAGGAGCCGGGCAACGCCCTCACGATCGCTTTCGGCCAGAGCTCCGACGACGCCCTCCAGATCGCCGCCGCTTTCAAGCGCTTCGCCCCCAAGAAGCTCCGCCCGCACATCACCGATGTCCTGCGAACCCAGAAGAACGCCGTCCTTCTCTGGACGGTCACTCCGCCCCAACAGGAGCTGGACAAGGTCTACGCCTGCCTGAAGGGCTGATTCCTCCGGTTAGAATCGTGGTGATGGTCGAGATCGGGACGATGCGAGTCAAGAGCGGCCTTGCCGAGATGCTCAAGGGCGGGGTGATCATGGACGTCACGGACGCCGATCAGGCGCGGATCGCCGAAGAGGCAGGGGCTGTTGCCGTCATGGCGCTCGAGCGGGTCCCGGCCGACATTCGTGCCGAGGGCGGCGTCGCCCGCATGGCCGATCCGGACAAGATCGTCGAGATCCAGGAAGCCGTGACCATCCCCGTGATGGCCAAGGCGCGAATCGGCCACTTTGTCGAGGCTCAGATCCTCGAGGCGCTCGAGGTCGACTACATCGACGAGTCGGAGGTCCTGACGCCTGCCGACACGGCGCATCACATCGACAAGTGGAAGTTCACGGTCCCGTTCGTCTGTGGCTGCACCAACATCGGCGAGGCGCTGCGGCGGATCGCCGAGGGCGCGGCGATGATCCGGACGAAAGGCGAGGCCGGAACAGGCGACATCGTCAACGCCGTCACGCACATGCGCTCGGTGTTCGGCGCGATCAAGCGCCTCGGGGCAATGGACCCGGACGAGCTCTACAGCGAGGCGAAGAACGTCCAGGCTCCGGTCGAGCTCGTGCGCTGGGTCGCGGAGCACGGCCGCCTGCCGGTCGTGACGTTCACCGCCGGTGGGATCGCAACTCCCGCCGACGCCGCCCTCTGCATGCAGCTCGGCGCGGACGGCGTCTTCGTCGGCTCCGGGATCTTCAAGTCGGGGAATCCGAGCGAGCGCGCCAAGGCGATCGTCGAGGCGACGACGCACTTCGGCGACGCAGAGATCCTCGCGCGCGTTTCGCGTGGTCTCGGCGATGCGATGAGCGGTCTCTCGGCCGCGGCGCTGGCGCCGGAAGAGCTGCTCGAGACCCGAGGCTGGTAATGCGCCGCCCACGCGTCGGTGTGCTCGCCGTCCAGGGCAACTTTCGCGAACACGCGGCGATGCTCCGGCGACTCGGCGCCGATGTGGTCGAGGTGCGCAAGCCGGAACAGGTCGACGAGCTCGACGGTCTCGTGGTTCCGGGCGGAGAGTCGACGACGTTCATGCGGCTCATGCGGTTGTACGGTCTCGACGAGGCCGTCCAGCGCTTCCGGGGTCCTGTCTTCGGGACCTGCGCCGGGATGATCGTGCTCGACCGCAACCATCTCGGGCTGATGGATGTGGAGGTCGACCGGAACGCGTACGGCCGGCAGGTCGCGAGCTTCGAGGCCGATCTTCGACTCGAGGGCGAGGACGATCCCCTGCGCGGAGTCTTCATCCGCGCACCAAGGCTGCGTGAGCGAGGACCGGACGTCGAGGTGCTCGCGGAGCACGAGGGTGAGCCCGTGCTCTTGCGCGAGGGGCGCTTCCTGGTTGCCGCTTTTCATCCCGAACTGACCGAGGACACGCGCGTGCACGAACTATTCTTGGATCGGGTGCGGGAGGCGATGAATGTCAGGGCATAGCAAGTGGTCCTCGATCAAGCACAAGAAAGGCGCGGCCGACGCCAAGCGCGGCAAGCTCTTCTCCAAGCTGTCACGGGCGATCATCGTCGCGGCGAAAGAAGGCGGGCCCGATCCGACGGGGAACCTGGCGCTCCAGAACGCGATCGAGAAAGCGCGCTCGTACTCCATGCCGAAGGACAACATCGAGAGGGCGATCGCGCGAGGCTCGGGTGCGGACTCGGATGCGCAGGCGTTCGAGACCGTCGTGTACGAAGGCTACGGCCCGAGTGGTGTCGCCGTGATCGTCGAGGCCCTGACGGACAACCGCAATCGGACTGCATCCGACGTGCGGCATGCGTTTGACAAGTTCGACGGCAACCTCGGCACCTCCGGCGCGGTCGCCTGGCTCTTCGAGCGCCGTGGGATCGTCGTCGTTCCCGCCGACGGCGTCGACGAAGACGAGCTGACGCTTGCTGCGGCGGAGGGTGGCGCGGACGACGTTTCGCTCGACGGCTCCACGTACGAGGTCGTCTCGGCGCCGGATGCGCTGGCTTCCGTGCGTGAGGCACTCGAGAAGGCCGGCTTTGCGATCGAGGCCGCGGAGTTGACGATGGTGCCGAAGACGACCATCGAGGTCGTCGACGAGTCAGCCGCGAAAAAGATCCTGCGTCTCATCGACCAGCTCGAGGAGAGCGACGACATCCAGGACGTCTACGCGAACTTCGACATTCCCGAGCAGGTTCTCGAGACGGTCGCCTCATAGGGACCCGTCACGTGCCTGGCACGGGTCAGGGCGCTGATGACGCTTGCCTTCAGACCCAACCGCGCTGGCGGGCAACGCGACAGAGGGCCCGCCGCTTGGCATGCGCCGGCTGATCGGAAAGGCCCGCCTTCGCATAGATCCGGCGCAGCGCGGCTTTGACCGTGCCCGTCGCACCGGGCGTCCCGAGTTGCGCCGCGATCTGCTCGTTCGACGGCAGGCTTTCCAGACTCGCCCCGGCGAGCCACGGCCCGCAAAGGCACTGCACCACCTGGCGCTGAAAGGCCGACAGCTGAGCAGAAGCCGTGCCTGCGATTTCCTCGAGCGGTTCGGTGGTGTCGGGGTCCCGTAGCTGCGCCGGCCAGGAGAAGAGGACGGTCTCCGAACCGATCCCGATTCGGTCGGCGTGCCGCAGCGGGAGTGGAGTGCCTGGCTGGAGTCGGGTTCCGTTGAGGAACGTCCCGTTGAAGCTGCCACGATCCTCGACGTACCAACGGCCGTCGCGAAACGTCAGCGAAGCGTGCTCACGGCTCACCGTGGGCGACGCGAACGCGAGGTCGCTCGACGCGTCGCGTCCGATCGTGACGCTCTCCTTCAGCTCGTGCTCCGTCCCGTCAGGGACGGTGAGCCACGTGTCCCCGGGCATTGGCCGAAAGGATACGTTCGCTCAGGCGCCGACTCGGCGGCGCCGCATTGGAGGGCTGGCGGGCTTCGCCCGACAGGCCGTTCAACTGCGCTCTCGGATCGCGAGCGCTGAAAGGAGCAGGAGCCGTCCGGGTGGGCGCCTAACCTCTTACCGTGAAGGTCATAGGCATCGATCCAGGGACGGCTTCATGCGGGTACGGGATCGTCCACGAAAAAGACGGGCGCCTCAGGGCCATCGACCACGGGTGGTGGAAAACGTCCGCGGCCGAACGCCCCGAGCTGCGTCTGAAGAAGATCTTCGACGCCGTGGTCGAGCTCGTCGAGCTTCATCAGCCCGATGCCGTCGCAATCGAGGAGTCGTTCGTCGGCGTCGACGCCCGCACCGCACTCTCCGTCGGGCAGGCGCGCGGGGCCATCATGGTCGCGGCCGCCAACGCCGGGGTCGCGTGCGCTGAGTATTCGCCGGCGCGCGTGAAGCAGGTGGTCTGCGGCTACGGCCGCGCCGAGAAGCAGCAGATCCAGAAGATGGTGAAGGTGATCCTGGGGCTCGAGGTCGAGCCGGCGACGTCACATGCGGCCGACGCGCTCGCGGTTGCGATCTGCCACGCCCTCGCGCCGCCGTTGTTGAGGATCGCGGCAGGATGATCGCGCGTCTTCGGGGCCGCCCCGTGGCGAACACGCCCGAGGGGCTCGTGCTCGACGTCGGCGGTGTCGGGTACCTCGTCGCCGCGACGCCCTCAGCCGTTCGAATGGCGGACGGACAGGCCGAGGTGTCTCTGCACACCCACTTGCACGTGCGCGAAGACGCGTTACAGCTCTACGGCTTCGCCGAGGCGGCCGAGCGCGACCTCTTTCTCCAGCTCCTCTCGGTCAACGGGATTGGTCCGAAGGTCGCGTTGGCGATCGTGTCCGGGTCGCCGGCCGCCGACCTGCGGCGGGCGATCGTGCTCGGAGACACCGCGCGCTTCCAGGCCATCCCCGGCATCGGCAAGAAGACCGCCGAGCGCATCGTCCTCGAGCTGAAGGAGAAAATCGGCGACGCTCCGGTGCCAATCTCGTCCGCGGGCGGGACGCAACCGCATCTGGTCGCGCGAGACGCTCTGGTCGAGCTCGGCTACTCGTTGGGGGAGGCCGAACTGGCTCTGGCGCGGGTCGATCCGGAGTTGCCGCCGGAGGAACGCGTCCGCGAAGCGCTAAAGGCGGCATAGTGCCCCTCCCAGCAATACATGTCGGCTTCTGGCCCGCGATCACGCGGCGCCAGAGCCCACCCTCGCCCTTAGCAAGGCAGACCAGCCTTGCTGCGGTTGAGTGCGGCCTCTGGCTTGGTGCTCGCGACCCAGAAGTGCGACGGCATTACTGGAAGGGGCACAGATGACTTCAGCACCCCAGTTCCTGGCTCCCGCAGTCATGCCCGAGGAGGACGACCTCGAGCAGTCGCTGCGCCCGCGCCGTCTGAGCGAGTTCGTCGGACAGGAGCGAATCAAGGAACAGCTCGCGATCTCGCTCGACGCCGCTAAGGGGCGAGAGGAAGCGCTCGACCATGTGCTCCTCGTCGGACCGCCCGGGCTTGGCAAGACGAGCCTGGCGTTCATCGTGCGTGAGGAGCTCGGCGTCGGCATTCGGTGTGTCGCCGGGCCTGCCCTCGAGCGCAAGGGCGACATGGCGGCGATCCTGACGGGCCTCGAGCGCCACGACGTCCTATTCGTGGACGAGATCCACCGGCTCAACCGCGCGATCGAGGAGATCCTCTACCCGGCACTCGAGGACTTCCGGCTCGACATCATCGTCGGCCAGGGCGCGGCGGCACGCACGCTCACGCTCGACCTCCCGCCGTTCACGCTCATCGGCGCGACGACGCGCACGGGACTCTTGACGACGCCGCTGCGAGACCGCTTTGGCATGACCTTCCGGCTCGAGTACTACGAACCGAAGGAGCTCGGGACGATCGTCCGCAGATCGGCGCGGATTCTCGACGTCGAGATCGCGGACGACGCCGCCGACGAGATCGCACGGCGTTCCCGCGGCACGCCACGCATCGCGAACCGGATCTTGCGGCGCGTGCGTGACGTGGCACAGGTGAAACACGACGGCGTGATCACGAACGACGTCGCGCGCGAGGCGCTCGACCTGCTCGAGGTCGACGGCGACGGGCTCGAACGAATCGACCGGGCCCTGATGGAGACGATCCTCGTCAAGTTCGGCGGTGGACCTGTCGGACTGTCCACACTCGCCGTCGCGCTCGGGGAGGAGCAGGACACGATCGAGGACGTCTACGAGCCGTATCTGCTTCAGCTCGGCTTCCTGCAGCGCACGCCACGCGGGCGCATCATCACGGAGCTCGGTCGCGAGCGATTCGGCGTTGGAGTGAAAGACACGAAGCTCTTTTGAGCCCTTCGGACCAAGCGGACGAATCCCGCCGCCCGGGATTCGTCCTTTTTTAAGAGAGAGGGCCGGAACCCGCCGCATAGGCCCGGCCCAGTGAAATGTCCGCCCCGGCCGCAGTTTGTCCGGGGCTGGTTCTGCCGCAGAACAGAACCGGTGAGGACAGGTGGTACACGTGGAGCATGGATCACCCGGGCTGGTTGATTCCTCCCCCTTTGGTTGGTTCATTCAATTGGTTCACTTCACCCACCCGGGGGAGTGCGGAAATGCCTTTTGGCCTCAATTCTGAGTCTCAGGAGGATCGTGAGGGGCCGCAGCTCACATCCTCCAACACGGCGGTCGCAGGGTTTCCCTGCGACCGCCCACTTCAGGCCTGTCCCGTGCCAGGCACGGGACGGCGCCGCAACGGCCACGTCCGTTGCACCGTGGCGAGGAGGCGAGGGGCGAACAGGAGCGCCATGACATCGAACCAGACGTAGCCGGCGGCGACGCCGCTCGGCGGGTTGCCGTCGGGAATGCCGAGGCCGGGCAGCTCCGCCGCCCACCGCCACGTGCCGATGGCGGTCCCGTAGAGCTCGAGTGCCGCGACGACGAGGAAGACCCCGGCATACGCGGCGCGTGCCTGTGAGCGCCAGAGGAAGGCGAGCAGCAAGGGGATGCAAAGCGCGCCGGCGGCATCGAGACGCGGCAACACGGTCAATCCGAGTACGCCCCAGACCGTGACGGCCACGGCCGCGAAGGCGACGAGCGCGCGTGAATGACGGCGGAGGGCCTCGCTCAACGACAAACCGGCCATGAAGACGAGCCCATGAGCCGGCGGAACGAATGTCGGCAGGTTGTGCAGCCGGTACGAGTAGACACCCCACAGGATCGAGCCGGTCACCTCTGCGACGGTCGCCGCGCAGATGACGACCGCGACCTGCGCACGACGCTCAGCCGAAAGGGGGCGGGCAGCGGCGAGCAGAACGAGCCACGTCAGCAGTCCGAGTGCAAGCTGGCCGGGCAGCTCGACCTGGGTATCGACGGCCAACAGTGCCGCGAGGTACGCGGCGATCGCTCCCGCGCGAGTCAACGCCGGAACTGCAGCTCGTGCCAGGAAGGCACCGGAGCAAGCTCCAGCAGCGCGCGGTCGCCGTTCGGATCGCGGTACCCGAAGTCCGCGACGTCCTCGTCCCACGCGACCTCGAGCAGACCCTCCTTGACGCGATGGTCGAGCCAGGCGCCGCGGAAGACGAGCTTCTTCAGCCAGTAGACGAGCGACTCGCCGCCGACGAGCGACACCCGTTCCCAGTGCCGGACGAGATATCTCCCGAGCCCGCTGCGAGGCTCGTCGATCCAGTCTCTCTCCACGAGCTCGACGAGATCGGAGGTTTCGTCTTCATCGAGCCCGTTGTCGCCGACGAGCCCGAGCTTCACGGCCGCGGCCGTGACACGCTGCTCGAAGTCGGAGGAGTTGAAGCCGAAGCGGTATCCGAGGAACTCGACGACGTAATCGTCTCCGGAGACGTAGTTCGCCTCTGTCACGAGCCGAGCATAGCGCCGCGGTAGGTTTGCCTCATGAGCGCCCGCCTCGCCGTTGCGTCGGCCTTCGTGACGGCACTCGTCGTCGTCACGGTCTGGCTGACCGACCTCTCGTTCGGGCGCGCCGCGCTGCTCGCTCCGGTGCTCGTGATCGGCCTCGCGGCGGTCGCCGGCCTCGTCGTTTTCTGGGGTCGGGTCGGCTGGGACTCGCTTCGCCACGCGCGCCATCCCCGCCTGCTCGTCGCCGGAGCCGTCGCGTTCGTGCTGCTCCTCGCGGGTCTGACGCTCCTTGGCGTGAATCTCCCACGGGAGTGACTTCTCAGAGCAGCGCAGCCAGCGCGTCGCGGAGCCGCTCGAGATCGGCGTCGTCGTTGTAGCCCTGGAACGAGGCGCGGATGAACCGGTCGTCGCCGCGTTCCGAGATGGGGATCTCGATCCGGTAGTCGTCGTAGAGGCGCTCCTTCAAGTCCGGCGGCGCATCGTCCGGCAGACGCAGCGTCACCATCTGTCCGAAGAACTCCTCTGAATCCGGCGCCAGCGGCTCGAGTCCAAGCTCGTTCCGTGCACGCCGCGCAAGCTGGTGGCAGCGGTCACGTACCGCATCCCAGTCGTGCTCGCGCTGCCATTCGATCGCCGCCGGGACGCTCAGGTACGCGGATGGGTCGCGGGTCCCCTGCTTCTCGTGACGCGAGACGAAGCTCGGGTCGTCGCCCTCGTATCCCCAGCTGACCATGAGGGCTTGGATGTCGCGCTGCAGCTCGCGCCGCACGTAGAGAAAGCCGGCACCCTTCGGGGCGCACAGCCACTTGTGGCAGTTGCCTGCGTAGTAGTCGGGGTCGAGCGCACCGAGATCGAGCGGAAAGTGGCCCGGAACGTGCGCCCCGTCGATCACCGTTCGTATTCCTGCCTCGCGCGCTCGCCGGCACAGCTCTGCCACCGGAAGCGTCAGGGCAGTCGAAGAAGTGTGGTGGCTGAGAGAGAGGACACGCGTGCGTGGTCCGACGGCGGCCCAGATCGTCTCCACCATCTCTGCTGCGTCCGCGATCGGCAGGCGGATAGGCGCTCGCACATATCGCGCGTTGAAGTCTCCACAGACGTGCTCCCAGGTCAGGTCGATCGCGCCGTACTCCAGGTCGGTGGACAGAACCTCGTCACCGGGCTGCAAGCCCTGCGGCCACGCGGCAACGTTGATGCCGGCTGTTGCGTTGGGAACGAATACGAGGTCTTCCGGATCGGCGCCGACGTAGGCCGCGAGAGCCGCGCGCGCCTCTGCGAGCAACCCGTCGATCCGCCGCGCGAGGAACAGCACCGGCTGACGCTCGAGCTCGAGCTGCCACTCCTGGTAGCGCTCGAACACCGCTCGCGGCGTCGCCCCGAAAGAGCCGTGGTTCAGAAACGTCACACTTGGATCGAGGAGGAATTCCTCGCGCAGGCGGGTGCCGTCCGACACCGTTCGTACGGTAGTCGTGCATGTCTGAGGGCATCTGGACGATCCGTCCGTGCCCGCACCGGCAGGCGAGCGGCCTCGCAAAGGAGCTCGGCCTCAGCGAGATCACGGCAAGCGTGCTCGTCCGGCGCGGCTACGGCGACCCCGAGGTGGCGCGGGCCTTCCTGGCCGGCGAACAGCCCCTGCACGATCCCTTCCTGCTCGGGGACATGGCAGGCGCCGTCGAGCGGATTCGCACAGTGATCGCCGCGGGCAGGAGGATCTGCGTCCACGGCGACTACGACGTCGACGGGATCTGCGCCACCGTGCTCGCGGTGCGCGTGCTGCGCGAGCTCGGGGCCGAGGTGGAATGGCACCTGCCGAGCCGCTTCGACGAGGGTTACGGCGTCAGCGGTCAGACCCTGGAGCGGCTCTCAGAGGAGGGCTGCGGGCTCGTCCTGACCGTCGACTGCGGCATCACCGCGGTCGAAGAGGTCAGGCGCGCCAGCGAGCTCGGGCTCGACGTCGTCGTGACCGACCATCACCGGCCCGGCGACGAGCTGCCCGACTGCCCGATCGTTGCGACGCGCCCCTCCGACTACCCGTTCCAGGAGCTCTGCGGAACCGGTGTCGTCTACAAGCTGGGCCAGGCGCTGCTGGGCGCCGAATCCGAGGTGCTGCGGCGCCACCTCGATCTCGTGGCTCTCGCGACGATCGCGGACGTCGTCCCGCTCGTGGGCGAGAACCGCTCGCTCGCAATCGCGGGCCTGCGCACGCTCGCGCGCACACAGAAGCTCGGCCTGCGGGCGTTGATGAAGGCCGCGCATGTTGATCCGGCGGCGATCGATGCGGGAAAGGTCGGCTTTCGACTCGCGCCGCGGATCAATGCCGCCGGCCGGCTGGGCGATCCGCGTGCCGCGCTCGAATTGCTGCTCACGGAAGACGCGGAGGAGGCGCGCCGTCTGGCCGACCGGCTCGAGGAGCTGAACCGCGACCGGCAGGCGGTGGAGGACAAGATCCTCCGCGCGGCGATCGCACAGGTCGAGGAGTGGTCGGAAGCAAAGCGACGCCGTTCCGGATACGTCGTGTGGGGCGAAGACTGGCACGAGGGCGTGATCGGCATCGTCGCGTCACGTCTCGTCGAGCGCTATCACCGGCCGGTCGTTCTGATTGCGGGAAGGGACGGCCTCTGGAAAGGCTCCGGCCGGTCGATCCCGTCGTTCGATCTTCACGGCGCGCTCGGGGCCTGCTCAACGTTCCTCGAACGGTTCGGCGGTCATCGCGCCGCAGCGGGCCTGTCGATCGCGCCTGACAGCGTCGAGGCGTTCGCCGACGCGTTCGCGGCTCAAGCCGAAGGGCTGCTGGGCCCGGAGGATCTCGTCCCCGCGACGGTCGTCGACGCCGTCCTTCCGCGCGACGCGAAGCTGACGCTGGAGCTCTGCGAGGAGCTGCGTGCGTTGGCGCCCTTCGGCCTCGCGAATCCCGACGTCACACTGCTGGCACCCGGCTGTGAGCTCGGCGAGCTGGCGACGGTCGGCGACGGCAAGCACCTCCGCTTCCGGGTGCAGCGGGACGGACGCGACGCGGGAGGTGCAATTGCCTTCGGCCAGGGAACGAAGCTCGACCGCTACCGACGTGAAGGACGGTACGACGTGGCGTTCCGCCTACAGGAGAACCACTGGAACGGAACGGTGTCGCCACAGCTCGTCGTGCGTCGCGTCTTCGACGCCGACGATCGTTTCGACGAGCTCTACACGTGGCTGCGTGCACAGTGGCAGGCGCATCCGCGCGACGCGCAGGCACAGGCGATCTTCGACGAGCTGGAGGTGAAGGAGGGGGGGCCGAAGCGCCATCCACTCGAATCGGAGACTTTCCGCTCGCTGCTCGCGGAGCCGGCTCTGCTTCGTGCGGCGTGATCATCCGGCCCGAGACCTACGCGGATCGGGCCGCCATCTGGAGAGTCAACGAGGAAGCATTCGGCAGATCGGTGGAGGCCGACCTCGTCGATGCAATTCGAGCGTCCGACCGCTTCGTGCCCGAGCTCTCGCTCGTGGCGACCGTGGAGGATGACGTCTTCGGGCACGTGCTGCTCAGTTACGTCTCGATCGAACCGGGTGCACATCCGGTGCTACAGCTGGGACCATTGGCGGTGCTCCCTTCGCACCAGCGCCGCGGTGTCGGAAGCGCCCTGATGAACGAAGCGGTCCGCGTGGCGGAGGCCCGAGGTGAGCCGCTGATCCTCATCGAGGGCAATCCGCGCTATTACGAGCGCTTTGGTTTTGGCCGTTCCGGCGAGAGCGGCATCGAGCCTCCAGCAGGAGTCGACAAGCGGTACTTCATGGTGCGGCCGCTCGAGGCCTACGACCCCGCGCTCCGAGGGCGAGCCGTGTACTCCGAGGCGTTCTTGAACCTGGGCTAACGGGCGGCGCCGACGGATGCCCGGCGCACGCGCTGAGGTCGCCCCGGGCGGCTTCCGGCAAGCGCGTCGAGCGCAAGGAGCAGCCGTGCTGCGCGCACAGCGGCGCGGCGTTCTTTTCGGCGTCTGTACCAGTGCATGAACGGCTCCCTTTCAGCATCGGAACGCCGGTTCCTGCCCTTGAGTTACGCCACTGGAATGGGGGAGGGAGCCTGATACCCCCGGAGTACACTGAGGGTATGGCGGTCCTTGAGGCTCACGAGAAGCATCAGGAGCTCATCGACGAACTGATCGCGGACGTAGCTGCCTACAACCCGGAGGTCGATCGCGACCTGATCCGCCGGGCCTTCCTTTTCGCCGCCAATGCCCACGAGGGCCAGCAGCGCCGCTCGGGGGAGGACTTCGTGCTCCATCCCTGGGGAGCGGCCAAGATCTGCGCCCAGCTCCGTCTGGACGACGAGACCATTGCGGCAGCGCTCCTCCACGACGTCGTCGAGGACACCAACGCCGAGCTGGAGGACGTCCGCTCCGAGTTCGGCGACGAGGTTGCGAAGCTCGTCGAAGGCGTGACGAAGCTGACCCGTGTCCAGTTCCAGAGCCGCGAGCAGGCCGAGGCCGAGAACTACCGCAAGCTGATCGTCGCGATGGCCGCCGACGTGCGCGTGATCCTGATCAAGCTCGCCGACCGGATGCACAACCTCCGCGAGATCGAGTACCTCGGCAAGCAGAAGCAGATCCAGAAGGCGAAGGAGACGCTCGAGGTCTATGCGCCGCTCGCGCACCGGCTCGGCATCCACGCGATGAAGTGGGAGCTGGAGGATCTTGCGTTCGAAACGCTGCACCCGCGCAAGTACGAGGAGATCAAGGCGATGGTCAGCGAGCGCCGCAACGACCGCGAAGGCCACGTGTCGGAGGCAGCGCGTGTGTTGCAACTCGAGCTGACGAAGGTCGACATCCCCGTCGAGATCTCGGGTCGCGCAAAGCACTTCTACTCCATCTACGACAAGATGGCGAAAAAGGGCCGCGAGTTCAACGAGATCTACGACCTGACGGCGATGCGTGTGATCGTAGAGCGCTCCGGTGACGAAGGGACGCGCGATTGCTACGGCGCGCTCGGCTTGATCCATTCCTTGTGGCGCCCGATGCCCGGGCGGTTCAAGGACTACATCGCCATGCCGAAGTTCAACCGCTACCGGTCGTTGCACACCACGGTGATCGGGCCGGAAGGGCGCCCCCTCGAGATTCAGGTTCGCACGCGCGAGATGCACGAGACTGCTGAGTTCGGCATCGCCGCGCACTGGCGCTACAAGGGCGGCCGCCATCCGCGGACCGACGAGGCCTGGGAGAGCTGGGTGCGCCAGTTGATGGAGGCGCAGCCGGAGACGATCGACGAGCCCGGCGAATACAAGCGTGCGTTCCTGACAGATCTCGTCGATGACGAGGTCTACGTCTTCACGCCGAAGGGTGAGGTGAAGACCCTTCCCTCCGGCGCGACGCCGATCGACTTCGCGTACGCGGTGCACACCGACGTCGGGCACCGAACCGTCGGCGCCAAGATCAACGGCCGCATCGTCCCGCTGCACTACCGCCTGAAGAACGGCGACTTCGTCGAGATCCTGACCTCGAAGGTCGGCCGCGGCCCGTCGCGAGACTGGATCTCGCTGGCGGCCTCCTCGCGCGCGCGTAACAAGATCCGCCAGTGGTTCTCACGCGAGACGCGCGAGGACCAGGAGCAGAAGGGTCGCGACTCGCTGGAGCAATCGCTGAAGGCGGCGAAGCTCCCGTACCGGAAGCTCGCCGGCTCGGCCGTGCTCGCCGAGGTCATCCGCGACATGAACTTCAAGAAGGCCGAGGACTTCTATCTCGCGCTCGGCTCCGGCAAGATCGGCCCGCAGCAGGTGGTCAACAAGGTCCTGCAGCGCCTGAAGACGGAGCAGGTCGCCGAGGAGGAGGCCGTCCCACTCAAGGCGCCGCGTGCCAAGCACGCCGTCGACAGCGACAATTACGGCATCAACGTCCACGGCGTCGACGACGTCCTCGTGCGGCTCGCAAAGTGCTGCACGCCGGTGCCGGGGGACGAGATCGTCGGCTACATCTCGCTCGGAAAGGGCATCACCATCCATCGCGGAGACTGTCCCAACGTCAAGGCGCTTGCGCGCCAGCCCGAGCGCTTCACTCCGGTGAGCTGGGACGGGGGCGCGACGCAGAGCTTCCGCGTCCAGATCGCGGTCGAGTCCTGGGATCGGCAGCGTCTCCTCGAAGACGTGGCGCGGACGTTCGCCGAGCACGGAGCGAACATCGTCTCGTACGGCGGCACCGTCGAGGATCAGATGGCGCGAAACTGGTACGTGGCGGAGGTCGGGGACGTCAAGGAGCTCCGCGGCTTGCTGACGGCGCTCCGAAACATCGAAGCCGTCTTCGACGCATATCGCGTCACGCCGAGCTGACGTCCCTCGTTCGAGGGTGAGTACCTCAAGACCAGGCGCCTACTCGGCGCCGCCGTCGTCCTAACTCCCGTGCTTTGAACACGTAGACGGTGAACAACCCCTCCCTTGTTCGAGGGATCGTCCCTCGAACGAGCGAGGTACCTCGTTCCAGGGATGGCGCGCGGCGAGAATCCGACTACAACGAGTGCAAGGGGGAGAGGGCACCAAAGCTGCGGCGCCCGACCGTTTCGAGGACAACGGGAGGGCGCGCGGCCTTTTGAGATTCGCTTCGCTCAGGTGAAGCGTAGAGCGCCGGCCGCCGGACGGCCGGCGCGCGCGCTCCGCGCTCCGGGCGAAAGCTTCGCTTTCGCCCGGCTTCTGGTTACGCCGCTTCAGTTGGTGTTGGCGCTTGGCGGTCGTTCCCTTCCGTGCGGGCACGGGCGCTGACGCGGCCGCGCCCGCATCAGTTCGCCTGCGCCTAAGCCCGGCTTCGCCTGGTCTTAGCCTCCGGCTTTTGTGGCGACGGTTCTTCGCATGGTTTACGGCGTCCAGGCTTCGCCGCCCGTGTCCCAGCCGACTAGGCAGTACAGCGCGATCCGCAAAGCCACATCCTCGAGAAACGCTCGATCCTCGGTGCTGACCTCTTCTGCGGTCACGGCGAGCTCGGCGACGACATTGTTGTCGTAGGAGATCGGGAACCTGGTTGGTTCCCGAGACTGTCTTCCCTGCTCGGGGCCGA
Organism: Gaiellaceae bacterium; assembly: GCA_036824055.1. Classification (GTDB taxonomy): domain Bacteria; phylum Actinomycetota; class Thermoleophilia; order Gaiellales; family Gaiellaceae; genus 3-1-20CM-4-69-9. The sequence goes on from DAITAW010000033.1 coordinate 20,446, forward strand.
GCACGAGTTGCCCTTCCTCGACGAACGAGATGCCCACCCATGCGTACCGCTCGTGGAGAACGGCGACGACCTCGCGTAACACCTCGTCGGCGTCATCGCCTGCGTCGAGGACCCTGTCGATCGCCTCGACGGCGCCCTCGGCCGCGCTCACGCTTCGAGCGCCTCGCCCTCGAAGGCGCGGATCGACTCCTTGTACGAATCCGGGATCGGCACGGCCTTGCGCTCGTCGAGGTCGACGAGGACGAGCGTTTGGGTCGCCGTCACCATCAGCTCGTCGTCGCGCTCCCGATACGCGGCTAGCTCGTACGAAACGCTTGTACGGCCGATCTTCGCCATGCGCACATAGACCTCGATCAGGTCGTCGAAGACGGCGGGCGCGAGATACTCGATCGTGCACGCGCGCATCACGAACTCCTCGCCCTCTTCGCCGATGTCCATCCCCAGCAATCCGAGATTGCGGTGGTACTCGACGCGCGCGAGGTCGAAGTACGGGAGATAGCGGCCGTAGTAGACGATTCCCTGCGCGTCCGTGTCCGAGAAGCCGACCCGCGTCTGCGCGCTGAACTTGAAGGGGGGTTTCTCCTTCAGCTCCGGATCACCTCGAGCACCTCGTCGCGCTTGCGCTCCATCAGATCCGGCGAGAGCGCTTCGAGGTTCAGGCGCAGCAGCGGCTCGGTGTTGGACGGCCGCACGTTCATGTGCCAGTCCTCTGCGTCGACGGAGAGGCCGTCCAGATGTGAGACCTTGCCCTCGGGCCCGAAGCGCTCCTTCAGCTCCTGCAGCTTGAGCGCGACGTCGCCGACGGGAGTGTTGAGCTCGCCCGTGATGAAGTAACGCTCGCGGTATGCGGCGAGCAGCTCCGAGAGCTTTTGGTCGCGCTTCGAAATGAGCTCCAGCATGAGCAGGAACGGAATCACGCCGGAGTCCGCGCGGGAGAAGTTCTGGAAGTAGTAATGGCCGGACACCTCGCCCCCGAAGACGGCGCCTTCCTCACGCATGCGGTGTTTGAAAAAGGCGTGGCCGACGCGATTGACGAGCGGAACGCCGCCCGCGCGCTCGATGGTCTGTGGCACGGCCCAGCTAGCGCGCACGTCGTAGAGGATCTTCGCGCCGGGCTCCTTCTCCAGGATTGACTCGGCGAGCAATGCGGTGACGAAATCGCCGGGAACGAACTCCCCGGTGTCGTCGACGAAGAAGCAGCGATCCGCGTCCCCGTCGAAGGCGACGCCGAGATCGGCCTGTTCCGAGTGGACCTGTTCGACGATGAACTCGCGATTCTCCGGCAGCAGCGGATTCGGCTCGTGGTTCGGGAAGGTCCCGTCCGGCTCGAAGAAGAAGGGCACCGCAGCGATCGGTAGGCGCTCGAGCACCGGCGGCAGCATGACGCCGCCCATGCCGTTCGCCGCGTCGATCACGACCTGCAGCGGTTTCACCGCGTCGACGTCGATGAACGACAGGACGGCGTCGACCCACCGCGGCCAGATGTCCTCGTGGCGGACCTGTCCTGAGGTCTGACCCTGGGGCACGTCTTCGAGGGCCATCGCTCGCGTGCGAATGTCGAGCAGCCCCGAGTCGCCACCGACGGGAAGCGCGCCGCGGCGGACGATCTTCATGCCGGTGTACTCCTTCGGGTTGTGAGAGGCGGTGACCATGATCCCGCCCTCGAGGTCGAGCTCGCCGACGGCGAAATAGACCATTTCGGTCCCGACCATCCCGATGTCGACCACGTCGGCGCCGGCCTCGGCCGCACCACGCATGACCGCGTCGGCCATGGAGGGCGAAGACAGCCGCATGTCGCGCCCGACGGCGATCGATCGTGGCTCGAACTCTTCGACGTAGGCGCGGCCGACCGCGTAAGCGCCCTCTTCGTCGAGCTCGTCGGGATAGATCCCGCGCACGTCGTAGGCCTTGAAGACCTTGGGTTCGAGCATGTTGCCGATCGTAGTCGGCGGGGGAAGAAGAGGTGATTCGTGACAGAGGAGAGACCCCACTTGAGTGGGGCCTCTCCGTCACTTACGACGAGATCCTTCTCCGACGATTATGGGGACGGAAGGAGGAAGAGGGGTGGTAGGAGGCTCGGATCAGTCGTGGCGGTCGGCCCGGCGGGATCGTTGTTCCCGTTGCCGTTGTCAGAGGCGCCGGAGAACGTCTTACCGTTTACGGTGATGTCGTCGATCAGGTGGTAGATGCCGTAGGCGTCGGTCGTCAGGTAGACGGCCAGCGTCGTGTCCCCCACGAAGCACGACTGAACATCTGACCAGGTTACGTTGTAGCGGAACACACACGGGCCACCCATTACGTCCCAACCAGTACTCGGGTAGTTGTCCACGTCCGAGACTTCTTGCCACGTTGATGTCAGAGCGAGGGGGCGCAGGTCCCCGTACCCATCGAACTGCCCAGCCGCGTTCTGGAACGCGACGACGAGTCGCGGGGACCCGAGACTAGGCCCATCGAAGTACGGGGTTTTCACCCAGAACGAAGAGTCCGGAAACGCAGCGGCAGGTATGCCCGTGACGTGGTGGAAGAGAATTCCGGCGTACCCTTGTGCGTAGGTTGGGGCGCCGTTGGTCGTCACGAGTCGGATTGCCTGGTTATCGGTGTCGCCGGGTGGCTGATCGGTCGTGGCCAGCCAGTCGGCGTGGCCTCCGGCGCCGCCCGAGAAGAAGCTGAGCGTTGTGCCTGCTTTGCCTGAGTCGGCGAGGGATGCGGTAGGCATCGCGACGATGCCCGCGACCGCAACGAGCGCTACGAGCAGGCTTCTGATTCCGGTCTTGGTCATATCCGTCTCCTAGGTCTTGGCCCTGAGGCCGCAGTTATCCAACTCAAAGAGGCGTGCGCCGATCAACGGCGCCTCGCGGGATCGCCTCGTCGTTCCCCCCAAACCGTCTCCCTTCGACTGGGCGCCGCAGGCGTCAATTGACATGAAGAGAACGTGCGGATTGCGTCATCGGATACGGCTTTCTCGGATCCCGAGAGGAGGCTCTCCCGAGGGCGGCTCGCGCGGGCGCTTCGCTGTTTCAACTTGGATTTTGGCCTCGGTGACCTCGGTGCGCACACCTAGAATTTGGCTATGGAGCGCAAGCTCGCAACGGTGCTGTTCGCAGACCTCGTCTCGTCGACACAGCTCGTCTCCGGCCAGGATCCCGAGATCACGCGCCGCCGGGTGACGACCTTCTTCGACGGGGTTCAGCGTTGCATCGAGACTCACGGCGGCACGGTCGAGAAGTTCGCCGGCGACGCCGTGATGGCTGCCTTCGGGATCCCGCGCGCGCACGAGGACGACGCCGATCGCGCAGTCAGGGCTGGTTTGGGGATTCTCGACCACGTGCGCGACCTCGGTCTCGAGGCACGAGTCGGGATCGAGGCGGGTGAGGTGGTGGTCGACGAGACCGACTCGACGTTCGCAACGGGCGAAGCGGTGAACGTGGCTGCACGGCTTCAGCAGGCCGCTGCGCCGGGGGAGATTCTGATCGGCGAGGCTGCGCACCGGCTGACGGTCGGACGCATCGTCGCGGAGTCAGCGGGCCCGCTCGAGTTGCGTGGCTTCCGCAATCCAATTGCTGCATACCGGGCCATCGCAGCACGCGACGGGCAACTCCCGCTCTCGAAGGTCTCTGCTCCTTTTGTCGGCCGCGAGTCGGAGCTCGAGTTGTTGGAGAACACATTGGCGCGCACGATTCGCGACCGGCGCCCGCATGTCTTCACGGTCTACGGAGAGCCCGGCGTAGGCAAGAGCCGCCTCATCCGCGAATTCCTGGCCGGCGTCGAGGGCGCAACGATCCTGTCCGGCCGGGCGCTGCCGTATGGGGAGGGCGTCACGTACTGGCCGCTGGCCGAGATGGTCAAGGCGGCCGCCGGAATCACGGACGACGATCCGATGGAGACGGCGAGGCAGAAGCTGATCGAGTGCTGCGGCGACGAGGCGATCGCCGAACTGCTCGGTCTCGCGTCCGGCGTCATGGAGGCGGTCGAGGGCGAGCGCGGTGCGCCCGAAATCGCCTGGGCGGCACGCGAGTTCGCCGACGAGCTCGCCGATGTGCAGCCGCTGGTCATGGTCTTCGAGGACATCCACTGGGCCGAGGAGCCCTTGCTCGAGCTGATCGACCATCTCGCGCAGTGGGTCCGCGAGCGCGCGCTCTTGATCCTCTGCCTGGCGCGACCGGAGCTTCTCGACGTGCGGCCGGGATGGGGAGGCGGGCGAGTGCGCACGACCGCGATCGAGCTCGAACCGCTGGGGCGCGCAGACAGCGAGGCGCTCGCAGATGCGCTGCTCGAAGAACATCGGGTGACGGGGAAGGTGCGCGCGCGGCTACTCGACAAGACCGAGGGCAACCCTCTGTTCGTCGAGGAGACCGTGCGGATGCTCGTGGAGGAGGGAGCCGACGGCGGCGAGCGGATTCCCGACTCGCTCCAGGCGATGATCGGCGCGCGCATCGACCGGCTGCCGGCGGGCGCGAAGATCGTGCTGCAGCGCGGCTCGGTGATCGGACGCACCTTCTGGGCGGGAGCAATCGATCATCTCTCGCCCGAATACGACTCCGATGAGCTCGAGGACATGCTCGACGACCTGCTCCTGCGCGACTTCGTCAGCCGGGAAGAGCGCTCGACCATCAGCGGCGAGTCCGCATATCGCTTCAAGCACGTGCTCATCCGCGAAGTCGCCTACGGCGGTCTGTCGAAGTCCGGCCGCGCCGAGTACCACACCCGCTTTGCGGAGTGGCTCCGCGAAAAGGCCGACAAGGAGCTGCTGGAGATCCGCGCGTATCACCTCGACCACGCGTGCGCGCTGTACGCCGAGCTCGATGGACATCCTCCCGAGGAGCTGGCGCGAACGGCAGCGAAGGCGCTCGAGGCCGCAGGCAAGCGAGCGCTTTCGCGTGAGTCCAACATCTCGGCGCGAAAGCTCCTGCTCCGCTCGGTGGAGCTCGAACCAACTTTGCGGCGGCGGTTCCTCGCGGCGCGCGCCGCCTGGCAGCTTGGCGATCTTCCGGTCGTGCGCGAGGAGATGAGCGTGATCGCAGAACAGGCCGAAGTGGAGGGCGCCCGCGACATTCAGAGTCGGGCGCTCACGGCGCTCTCCGAGGTGGTCGCTTCTCTCGACGGTGATTTCGGGCGTGCGGCAAAGCTCGCAGACGAGGCGCTCGCGGTGGTCGAAGACGACGACCACGAAGGCCGTTTCAGGGCTCTCGACCGCCGAGCTCGCGTGGCCCGGTGGGCGGGGCGAGAAGGGGAGGCCGAGGAGTTCGGACAGCAGGCGCTCGACGCAGCCCGGGCGGCCGGACGGAAGGACCACGAGGCGAGGGCCGCGCTTCAGCTCGCAGGGATCTACATCGGCCGCATGCACGAAGAGAAAGCCGAGCCCCTGATCGACCGTGCGCTCGCGCTCGCCGAGGAGAGTGGGAGCATCGTCGCGCGGGCGAGCGCCGCGCAGTCGAAAGGGGGCCTGCACCGCGTACGAGGGCAGTACGAGGAGGCTGAAGGCTGGCTGACGAAGGCACTCGACCTCTACCGTGAGACGGCGTCGGTGTCCGAGATTGCGTGGACGTCCCGACAGCTGGGCCAGGTTGCGTGGCAGACGGGCAACCCCGAGAAGGCCGAGAAGCTCCTCCGTGAGTCGATCCGTCTGCTCGCGCCGATGCAGGAACGCGGCACGCTCTGCGAGAGCCAGCGTCTGCTGGCCCAGCTCCTGCTCGCAGAGGGCCGGCTCGACGAGGCGGAGAAGTACGCGCTCGCCGCGCGCGAGACCGTGAGCGCGGAGGACGTCCTCTCACGGGCGACGACGCGGATCGCGCTCGCTCAGGTTCGCGCAGTGCAGCGACGCGACGACGAGGCGGAAACGCTCTTCGGCGAAGCGGTGGAGATCATCAGCGGTAGCGAGCACTGCCGCTCCCTGTTGGACGTGCTCCCTCCCTACGCGGAGTTCTTGCGCGCCCGCGAACGCGAGGCGGAAGCGTTGGAGCTCGAGGCGCGGCTCGCCGAGCGCGTTCCGACTGCTGCGTAGAGCTCCTCGCGGATCGACTGGTTCGACGCCTCGTCGGGCGATTCGGTGATCACGGTCGCGGGCCGATCGAACTCACGGAGCGCGGCGCCGAGCGGCTCGATACGCAACGTCCCTTCGCCGTAGGGAAGGTGCTTCGTCTCGTTGCGGTT
>DAITAW010000129.1:0-6548 GCA_036824055.1 Gaiellaceae bacterium
CCCCCGTCGCACGCTCTTACCATGGAGGTGCTCTACCAACTGAGCTAAGAGGGCGCGACCTCGTACTCTAGCCCGGCATGGGATCAGCTGTTTCCGAGGGTTACATCGATTTTCGCGGCTATCGCACCTGGTATCGAGTCGCAGGCGAGCTCGGCTCGGGAGCGACGCCGCTCCTGGCGTTGCACGGTGGGCCGGGCTCTACGCACCATTACTTCGCTCCGCTGGAAGGACTCGCGGCGGAGCGGCCGGTCGTGCTCTACGACCAGATCGGCTGTGGGGGCTCGGACCGGCCGGAGGACATCGAGTGGTCGGTGGCCGTCTTTCGCGAGGAAGTCGAGGCGGTGCGCGAGCAACTCGGCCTCGAGCGGATCCATCTGCTCGGCACCTCCTGGGGCGGCATGCTCGCTCTCGAACATGTCCTCTCGGGCGCGCAGGGAATGGTCGGGCTGATCCTCAGCTCGACACTGGCGAGCGTGGATCAATGGGCGGCCGAGCAACTGAAGCTCCGCGCTGCGCTGCCTGCGGAGGTGGTGGCAGTTCTCGATCGTCACGATCGCGCCGGCACGTATGACGATCCGGAATACGACCAGGCGATGGAGGCGTACTTCGATCGTCACTTCTATCGAGGGCCCAAGCCACGCACGGAGATCGAGGCGATGAATGCTTCCAAAGCCGTCGAGGTCTACAGGGCAATGCAGGGACCCAACGAGTGGACGGTCACCGGAGCGCTACGCGGATGGGACGTGCGCGATCGTCTCGCCGAGATCGAGGTGCCGACGCTCGTGATCCGAGGGCGTCATGACATGTCGACGGACCCGATCTCCGCCACGCTGGTGAACGGCATCCAGGGCGCGAGAGAAGTCGTGCTCGAAAACAGTTCGCACACCCCGGTCCTGGAAGAAACAGATCTGTACCTGGCCGCGATCAGCAGGTTCATGCAGGAAGCCGAGAGGCAGTAATCGCCGACGCGGCGGGCTTTGCCCGACGTGTCCACTGCGGCCTGGATCGAAACGAAATCGCTCGGAAGTCATCATGGCCGCGCCGCGGCCGAACTTCCGAGCGTTATGGGGGCGGGAGGATTCGAACCTCCGTAGGCTGAGCCGACGGGTTTACAGCCCGTTCCCTTTGGCCACTCGGGCACACCCCCGGGGACGAACGATTGTAGCCGTGCCCCTTGGGAGTCTTCGCCGCCACACCGGGCTTTGCCTGGTGCGGCCTGTGCCGCTCGCCGGTAGGAGATCGCCAGAAAGTCATCATGGTCGCGTAGCGGCCGGACTTTCTGGCGATGTCCCTTTGGCCACTCGGGCACACCCCCGGGGACGAGGGATTGTAGCTTTGGCTTTGTGGAGCGCTATGACGTCGCAATCGTCGGCGCAGGCCCGGCGGGATCCACGGCGGCCTACCGCCTGGCCCGCTCTCGCGCGCGCGTCTTACTAATAGACAAAGCGCGCTTCCCGCGAGACAAGCCCTGCGGCGGGGGCCTCACGATGCGGGCTGTCCGACAGTTGCCGTTCTCCGTCGAGCCCGTCGTCGAGGACAGAATCACGCGGACGCGCTGCCGGTTGCGGTACGGGCCGAAGATCGAACGTGAGTCGAGCCGCGTGATCTGCCTGATGACTCAGCGCCGGCGGCTCGACGCGTTCCTCGTCGAGCAGGCGGTCGCCGCGGGGGCCGAGTTTCGCGACGGTGTTCACGTCGACGTGGACTCGGAGACCGAGTTGCGGGTCGACGGCGTGCGTGTCGAGGTCGCTGCGGTGATCGGCGCCGACGGCGCGAACGGGATCACCGCACGGTCGCTCGGGCTCGGGGGCGCGATCGTCAACGGCGTCGCGCTCGAGGGCAACCTGCCCTACGAAGAACTTCCACTCGGCTCCTGGCATGGGAGGCTCGTCCTCGAGCTCGGCACGGTGCCGGGCGGGTACGGCTGGATCTTCCCGAAGGGCGACCACGTCAACGTGGGCGTCGGTGGCTGGGGCCGAGAGGGGCCCGAGCTCCGCCGTCATCTGCGGATCCTCTGCGAGCACTACGGCATCGAGCTGCGGCAGCTCTCCAACCTGCGTGGCCATCGTCTGCCGATGCGAAGGCCGGCGACGGTGCTCGCCCGGGGACGGGCGCTCTTGGTCGGCGACGCAGCGGGCGCGCTCGACCCGGTTTCGGGCGACGGCATCTACGAGGCTCTGGTCACGGCTCGCCTGGCTGCGGAGCAAACGCTCGAGCTGCTTCAGGGCGACGCGACGAGCCTCGAGCCCTACGAGGCTGCCGTCCACCGCGAGCTCGATCGGCTCGCTGCGGCCGGTTGGGGAGCAAAGGTCGCGCTCGACCACTACCCACGAGCCGTCTTCGCCGTGATGCGTCTTCCGGTGACCTGGCGGGTGATCGAGAAGCTCATGCTCGGTGAGGTCTCCCATCCGGGCGAGGCCCGAGGTGCAGGCCGGAGGGTGATGCAGCTGATCCACGGGTTGGCGCGCCTGGCGCGCGACCCGCACACGGTCGCCGCCTAAAGCGCCTCCAGATACCTGCCGATGGGATGGATGCCCGCCATGGAGCTCAATCCCCTGCTCAGACGCGCCGTGGAACTCGGCGCCAGCGACATCCATCTGAAGGTCGGCCTGCCGCCGATCCTTCGGCGCGACGGCGCCCTCGCCCCGCTCGACGAGTCCGCAATCTTGACGGACAACGACATGGACTCGCTCATCCAGGTCGTGGGGAAGCGCTCTCCTGAGCGCCTCGAAGCCTTCAAGCACACCGGTGACCTCGACATCGCGTTCCAGGAGAGCGATCTCCCCCGGTTCCGCGTCAACGCCTTCAGACAGCGCGGGCATATCTCGTTCGCGTTCCGCGTCATCCCGAAAGGGATCCCGTCCTTCGAAGAGCTCGGGCTGCCGGCCGGCATCAAGCGGCTCGCCGACGGTCACCGCGGGCTCGTGCTGGTGACCGGCGCCACGGGGTCGGGAAAGACGACGACGCTCGCCGCGATGATCGACTACATCAACAGGACGCGGCATCAGCACATCGTCACGATCGAGGACCCGATCGAGATCGTGCACAGCGACCACTTGTGCATCGTCAACCAGCGCGAGGTCGGGCTCGACACCCCGGACTTCATGGGAGCCCTGCGGCGCGCGCTTCGTCAGGACCCAGACGTGATCCTGATCGGCGAGCTGCGCGACGCGGAGACCGCGCAGACTGCGTTGCAGGCCGCCGAGTCCGGTCACCTCGTCTTCTCGACGCTCCACACCGTCGACGCGGCGGAGACGATCGGGCGCATGGTCGAGTTCTTCCCCGATGGGAAGCAGCAGATGATCCGCTCGATCATGGCGGGAGTCCTGCGCGGCGTGGTCAGCCAGCGCCTCTTGCCCCGCGTCGACGGCGGGCGCATCGCCGCTGTCGAAGTGATGGTGACCAACACACGCATCGCCGACCTCATTCGCGACAACCAGCCCGAGTCGATCACCGAGGCAATCGCAGAGGGCTCGTTCTTCGACATGCAGTCCTTCTCCACGGCGCTCATCGATCTCGTCGTCTCGGGACAGGTCGACCAGGAGGTCGCCGCGAACGCCGCCACGAACCGACACGACTTTCTCGTCACGCTAGAGCACGCAATGAAGCAGCAGAAGGTTGACCTCGCGGCTACCGAGAGGGCTGCCGAGAGCGAAGAAGAGCTCGCGCGTGAGAAGGAGCCGGAGCCCGAGCCCGAGCCCGACCCAGGGGTTCCGGCACTCCGTCTCGCCAAAGCCGCGGACTGATGCGACTCCTCGTCGTTGCGGCCATCGGCCTAGCATTGCTCGCCGGCTCGGCTCGAGCGGCGGGCCCGCCGGTGCTCGGCTTCTCCATCTCCCCGGGAACGCAGCCCGGCCTTCAGCACGTCTCCCCGCCGAGCGCTTCGGCACCCAACGCGCCGGGGGCGATCTCGGTCCCTGTCTCGTTCACCTTGCCCCCGGCAAGCCCGCAACAGTTGCCGCTCTCGACCCTGCACGGGATCTGGGAGCAAGCAGGCGCCGCGTACGGGATCCCGTGGCAGGTCCTCGCCGCGATCAACAAGATCGAGTCGAACTTCGGACAGAACATGGGGCCGAGCTCGGCGGGTGCGGTCGGCTGGATGCAGTTCATGCCCTCGACCTGGTTGCGTTGGGGAGTGGATGCGGACGGTGACGGGATCGCCGATCCATGGAACGCCACCGACGCCATCTATGCCGCCGCCCGCTATCTCGCTGCGGCCGGCGGACAGACCGACATCTCTCGCGCCGTCTTCTCCTACAACCACGCAGACTGGTACGTCCGCGAGGTGCTCGATCTCGCGAACGTCTACGGCCAGGGCGGAATCACGCAGACCGTCGACCTGCAGCAGCTCCAGGCAAAGCTCGACGAAGCCCGCAGTGGGGTCGTCCGCGCCAACGCGCAGTTCCTGGCCGCGCAAGGCCAGGAGCAGCGACTCCAGAAGGTTTCGCAGGGGCTGCACGCACGAGTCGATGCGGCTGCACTGCTCTCGGATCGACTGGTTGCGGAGCAGCGCGCCGTGCTCTACGACGCGCACGTCAGCGAGGCACGCGCCGCCACCGACGCCGCTCGCTCGAGCCTCGAGCAGGCACAGGCCGCGCTCGTGAGCGCAACCCAGAGCGTCCAGGCTCCGTCGTTCGCGCAGGGAGTAGGGACGCTGATGGGAGCGGCGTCCTATCACGACAATTACGTCTTCCCCGTGGGCGGTGGGCCGCAGCTCGTGTCCGTGGCGCATACGCATCACGACTACCCAGCAGCGGACATCGCCGCCCCGGCGGGATCACCGGTCTACGCGATCTCGAACGCCGTCGTGCTGAACGCCTGGCATACGGCCGATCCGCGCTGCGGGATCGGCATGACGATCCGCACCCAGGACGGGCTGGTGTGGACGTATTGCCATCTGGCTTTCCTCGAGCCCTCGGTCGTGGACGGGGTGTCCCTGGCCGCCGGGACGCAGATCGGGCTCGTTGGCTCGACCGGCCACGCGACCGGTCCGCACCTGCACCTGCAACTGCAGCCGCCGACCGAATTCCCGCAGAACCAAGCCTGGTTCCAGAGCTTCGCCGGCAGTGCCTTCACCTGGCAGGACGCGCCGACGCCGCTCGAGCTGCCCGACGCGACGCCGATGGCGACGCGCGTCTTCGCCGTCGTCCCTGATTCGAGGGATGCCGTCATCGGCTTCACCCGTGGTGGGGCTTGAGTCCAAGCTGCTTTCTGCCGATTCGCGAAGCATGGCTCTGCGGATAGCCACCCGCTTGCCGCGCCTTGTGATCGTGGGCGTGGTCCTGCTGCTCGCCAGCGCGACTCTCGCAGTCGGCGCAGCGAAGCGTCTGACCGCGGTCCCACCGGGAGCTCCTCCGCCGGTCCCCGTTGCCACCCTCGTCGTTCCGGATCTGTCCGGCCAGGCTTTCGTCTTCGCCAAGGGAACGCTCGAAGACACCGGATTCGCGTGGCAGGTCATCGGCTCCGTTCACGGATATGCAGCCAACAGGGTCGCACGACAGTCGCCGCCCCCCGGCACGCGTGTCCGCGATACGGGCGCGCCGACCATCTCCGTCACCCTGAAGCGCACCCCCTATCCGGAGAAGGGCAGTCCCGAAAACGTCTCGCCGTACATCGGCACGTCCGTCCAGCCCATGGGCGTTACATCGCCCTCCCTCGTTCCAGCCGCTCCCGTTCCAGCCGCGCCCAAGGGAGCGCAGACGAAGCCTGCAACAAAGACCGCTGAGCCGAAGCCCGCCGCAACTCCGGCCAAGCGGCCCGCCGCGTTCGTTTTGGCCGGCGCACCGAAAGAACCGCTGAAGGAGATGCCGCTGACGCAGCGTGCGGACTTGCTCGCGGCGTGGATCCGCGTGCATCCCAAGACGACGGCCGACGTGCGGCACTACCTCTACCAGCACAGCTGGATCGTCACCGGCGCATCGTTCGGCTGGTGGCACGGAGCCGAAGCGCTCCGGAAGCTGATCGCCGCCGACGTGGTCGCACAGCAGCGTTGGGGCATCGGCAAGCAGAGCGAGCTCGTCGCCCGCAGAGCGCTCGCGGACGTCGAGAAGAGAAGCAAGTGACCAAGCGACTGCGCGCTCTGCGCCTGAGGAACGAAGCGGGGTACAGCCTCATCGAGATGCTCACCGTGATGGTGATCATGGGCGTGGTCTTCGCTGGGATCACGACCGTCTTCGTCGCCGGCTCGAAGGCGCAGGCCGAACAGGATCGCCGCTTCCAGGCCCAGGTGACGACCAGGCTGGCCCTCGACAAGATCCGGCGCGACATTCACTGCGCCACCGACGTCACCCCCTTTTCGACGTCGGCAGTGACGTTGAAGATCCCTGCTGGTTGCGGCGGCGACGTCAGCTGGTGCACCGCAGCGGTTTCGGGCTTCAGTAATCGCTTCCGCCTGTACAGGGCGGCCGGGGCCACCTGCGACGCCACCGGTGTGCAAGTCGCCGACTACCTGACGACCGGCGACGTCTTTCCGGCTTTCGCGCACGTCACCGGCTGCCTCTGTCTCGCGTCGCTTCAGGTCGACTTCCCGGTCAGCGTGAAGGGAACGA
>DAITAW010000130.1:0-2743 GCA_036824055.1 Gaiellaceae bacterium
TTCATGGCCGCGCCCATGTCGCCCTTGATCTTCAGCTTGCCGGTCATGTAGGCGGACGTCGCGTTCTGGTCGCCGCTGAGGATTTTCTGGAAGTTCTCCTCGGTCGTGGAGATCGTGCAGTCGGCCTCGCCCTCGCCCTCGCGCACGCTCACGGCACCGTCCTCGACCGTGACGAACCACATCCCTGCGCCGTCGATGTCGAAGACGTAGCTGTTGTTCATCCCCGCGAGCTTCGACGCGTCGGCACGCGCCGCCAAGGAACGGGCAGCTTGAACCGCACTCCCAGGACATCACACTTGGTTATGTATTTGCACGCTTTTGTTAAGGTGCAATGTTGCCCAATCAGCTAACGAAGATGATCTCTAACAGAGGACGAAACCTCGCTCCTGTAGCCAATTTACGGCCTTGAACGACTGCCAACCGAGAGCCGAAACCGTCTGTTTGAGCAACTTTCTCCTCGCGGCTGACGTAACCACTCGTACGCGGCGACCTCGGCAGCCGCGCCAGGGGGGGAGTAAGCGGCCCTACGGGTGAGGTCGTGAGAATGGGCTGTTGGTCGTCTCGACGCTGCTCGAGCCCTGTCCCTGTGCCGGTTGAGCGGATCGTAGGGTAGCCCATTCGCCTAGTCCGTTTCGGCCGGAATGAGCCTGTTGCCCGGTGCCAGCGCCGTGTCGTGGTTCCCGCATTCCGCGACAGGTCGGGCGCGGAGTGACCGGTGTTTAGCGCGACGCCGGCCAAGTAGCGTGGGCGCGCCGCAAGGCCGCGCTCGAGCAGCTCGACGGGCGCGGCGCTGAGGCTGATCGCGCCTGCGCCGGCCCGTGCTGCCAGCGCCTGCTTCAGCGAGCCGGGGATACGGGCGTAGACGACCGCGCTCGTGTCAGAGAATGCTTAGCACTTGCTAGCAAGCGCTCAGCTCGACTTCGGATCGGCCTTCGTCGGCGCCGCCGATTGAGGGGATTGCTTGAGGGGCCCAGCGGGGCGCGATGCCGCTCCCGGAGCCGGTTTGCGCTTGGGGTTGAGGGGGTTGAGGGATTGAGGGGCACCCTCAAGGAGAGTGCACAGACCGTGGGACGTGATGCGAAGCGACGACGGCGGCGAGTCATGGCAGGAGGTGAGCGGGAACCTTCCCTCTGACTTCAGCTTCCCGATCGCCGTCCACGCCTACGAGCCGGACACGGTCTACGTCGTAGAAAATAGGTGGTACTGTCGGTAAGGATTCGAGGTGGGGCTGGGGAGGCCGCCGAAACTGCGCAAGCTTCGTTTGGATTCTGCCGGTCGGACGCGGCCGCGCTCGGCGCGTTACGTGCAGCTGGCGCTGCTCGCCTTGATCGCCGCGCTTGGAAGCGTGGCGACCTACGCGTTCGCCGGTGGGTCACAAGCAGCAACGATGGCGACCCTGCCCAATCCGGATCCACCGCCGACCAGCACGCGGCAGGTGGTGCCGCCTCCGGAGCCGCCTCCGCCTACCACCCATACGTACGTTGCTCCGCCGCCGTCTCAACCCCCCGCGCAGACGTATGTAGCGCCGACCCCGGCGCAGCAGGCCTCTAGGGCAACTGCCCCTTTGAGACCCCTGCGCAAGGTCCATCACCGCGCTGCCCGGCACGACCACGGACAGGCGAAGAACAACCGGCTGCCGGCCGTGACTACGCCAGTTCGTCTAGTCGCTCCGCGCGAGCTTCCGCGGGGCGTGGCTGTAGGGGTGGCGGTTCTCCCCGCGGCGGCTGTGGTTTCTGAGGACGCGGCGCCGCTCCTGCGTTTCGCGCTCTGGATCATGTTGGGACTCTCGCTCGTCGTTCTCGCAGTGGCCTTGGCGACGCCGCGCGTGCTACCCGCCTCGGTCGGAATCGTCGTGGAGGAACGGCGTGGATCACTCTTCTTTTTCGGAACCGCGATGGCCCTCAGTATCGGCGTCGGTGTCGCGGTGGCGTGGCTGGGATCGTGAAGGCCGCGACACTCTTGATCGTCCTAGTGGTCGCGCTCGGTGCCGGGGTCGCGCTCACCTCGGGTAGGGCAGCCGATCGAACTCCCACGCCGGTCATCACTTCCAAACCCTTGCCGTTCACGAGCAGCAGGACCGCCACATTCGCGTTCACCGACACCGATCTCGCGGCGACATTCGAGTGCAGCCTGGACGGCGAGGCGTTCTCCGTCTGCGTCAGCCCGAAGAAGTATTCCTCGCTCCCGGACGGGACGCATACGTTCTCCGTACGAGCGATCGATCCGACGAGCACGGAGCCTACGAGTGAGTCTGCGTCGTACACGTGGACGGTCGACACGGTTGCGCCGCCGCCGCCGGCGATTCAGGGTCCGCCGAATCCGACCAATTCGACGAGCGCGACCTTCGTTTTTAGTGATTCCGAGGCGGGTGTGACGTTCGGCTGCCGTCTCGACGGTTCCGGTTTTCCGCCCTGTTCTAGTCCGACGTCGTTCGCGGGCCCGCTCGCCGACGGCGAGCACACGCTCCGCGCGAAGGCGGTTGATGCCGCCGGTAACGAGAGCGCCGTCAGCTCGTACACCTGGACGGTCGACACGGTCGCGCCGGCTGTGCCCTCGATCGGTGCGCACGCGGCCCTTGTTTCCACGGCGTCGACGACGTTCACGTTCAGCTCGGCGGGAGCGTCGCGGTTCGAGTGCCATGTCGATGGGGCCGCGTTCGCGGCGTGCGGGAGCGGTGATTCGTTCGGCCCGTTCGCCGATGGTCTGCACACGTTCTTCGTGCGGGCGGTGGATGCGGCCGGTA
>DAITAW010000130.1:2843-6526 GCA_036824055.1 Gaiellaceae bacterium
GCGGGCGGTGGATGCGGCCGGTAACGCGAGCGCGGCCGCCTCCTTCCAGTGGACGATCGATACGGTCGTGCCAGTGGTCACCCTGACGCAGAACCCGCCGAGCATTACGAATCAGACGTCCGCGAGCTTCGGTTTTTCGTCCACGACTGCCGGACGATTCGAGTGCGCGCTCGAGGCCGCCTTCGCTCCGTGCAGCAACACGAGCCCTGTGGTGTACACGGGCCTCGCCGACGGCTCCCACACCTTCTCGGTTCGGGCGGTCGCGACGATCACGGGCACAGAGACCAAGTTCACGTGGACGATCGACACCGTCGCTCCGGAGACAACAATCACCAGCGGCGTCGCCTCGAACGACAGGTCCGCGACGTTTGTCTTCACGAGCAGCGAAGGGGGCTCGACTTTCGTCTGCAGTCTCGACGGGGGCGGGCTCGCTCCGTGCGACTCGCCGAAGACCTATGCCGGTCTCGGCGACGGCACGCACGCCTTCACGGTGCAGGCGGTGGATGCCGCAGGGAACACGGACGCGAGCCCTGCGTCGTATTCGTGGCAGATCAAAGCGCTGACCCCGGCAGTCATCGACCGCACACCGCCCGGGGATGTGAAGCGAATCAGGCGCAACGTGGGGTATGGCGTCCTGGAACTCGCATGGTCGCGCCCGTCGAATGATGACTTCGACCACGTCAAGATTCTTGTTTCGACGAGCCCGAAAGATCCGCCGCACACGCTCGTCTACACGGGTGCACGCGAGAGCTACGCCGACAGGCATTTCAAGAACGGCCTCTACTATCGCTACGCGGTGCTCAGTTACGACCGTGCAGGGAACGCTTCACGTGGCGCAACGGTCGTTGTTCCGGCGAGCGTTCTGCTTCGTCTGCCACGTGACGGCGCGGTCGTGAAGGCGCCGCCACTGCTGATGTGGGACGGCGTGCCGAAGGCGTCTTACTACAACGTCCAGCTCTACTACGGCGGGCGGAAAGTCTTGAGCGCCTGGCCGAACAAGACGAAGCTCCGTACGACACGGTCCTGGACCTACGAAGCCCGGCGATACGGGCTGAAGAGCGGCCTGTACCACTGGTACGTCTGGCCCGGCTTCGGTTCGCGCTCGCAAGCGCACTACGGTCAGCTCCTCGGTCAGGGCACGTTCGCGGTTCGGTAGTCGCGCGGCGCGGCCGCGAGAAGGACGAACACGCCGAGAGAATCCCGCTCAACGAGCGGGATTCGGCTTAGGGCCTATCCCGTTTGGGCGAGAGCGAGTCGTGCGGCGTGGGCTTTCTTGAAGGCGATCAGTCCGCTGGCGAGCTGGAGCAGGGCGAGGTGGTTCTCGTCTTTCTTCGACCAGCGGATCAGGATCGCGCGGTTGCGGTTGAGCCATGAATGGCAGGCTTCGACGACCCAACGGCGGGCGCGCCAGCCGGGGCGGCTCGCCTTGAGGTCGATCTCTTCGCCGCGGCTACGGATGTGCGGGGTGAGCCCGGTAGTCGTCGACGAGCTCGCGCGAGTCAGCGTTGTCGTAGGCGCGGTCGAGGGAGATCCCCTGCGGCTGCTCCGCGGTCGGCTCGGGGCGCTCGATCGGAATCGAGTCGAGCGTGCCCTTCAGCAGCTTGTGGTCGTTGCGGTTGGCGAGCGCGAGCGCCGTCACCAGCATCACCGAGAGGTAGGCGTCCTCGAGCCGCTCGCCGCCGTAGTGCTCGACGAGCTCGGCCGGGCTGCCTTCGGTGACGATGCGGCCCGCGCGGATGAAGGCGACGCGTTCGCACAGCTCCTCGGCCTCCTCGATGTAGTGCGTCGTCAGCAACACAGTCGTCGCCGCCTTGTGCAGCCGGCGCGGGTAACGCCAGAGCTCGTATCGCAGCTCAAGATCGACGCCAGCCGTCGGGGAGCGTCTCCGGACGCGCTCGGGGCGCGGCGGCCGGATCTCCTCGACCCCGACCCCGCCTTCGCAGTCGCTCGTCGCTGCGGGCTGCGGCAGCTACCCGGACGGGGCCGGGCGAGGCCGTCGAGGCCGCCTGGGAGGCGTATGAAGGAGTTAAGGGATTCAGGTGCGAGCGCAGGTTGTTCGTTTGGGGGGGTTTTTGCTCTGTGTTGGCCGTGTCCTTGAGGGGCCGCTAACCCGCTTCACCAGCGAGGTTCCGCTTCTCGGCAGAGATTATCCCGTTAGCTTGGTGGGCAACAATTGTCTCTTCCGAAGTGGTGATCGAACAGACGCAAAAACATAAGCAAGTATCACGTCGCAACCGCGCGTCTTGACTGGATGCATCGTGCCGCGGGTAGTCGGCAAGAAGCTGGCAAAAGCAAGGTCGGCGTCGCGCACCAGCGCGCTGCCGACAGCAACGCCGCGCGCCCAAAGCGGCTCAAAGCCCTCAAGCGGCGTTTTTTCACCAAAAGCTCGATGTAGACGCCACGCGCGAGGTTCTCGACCACCGCCCGGCGAATGGACGCCGCCTGAAGTCTAGTTTCGTCTCGGCTCTGCGGGGATCATCGTCACCTCGCCGTGCTCGTCGACTGAGACCACGTAGCGGCTGCCAGCGCCGCGCCCGCGGAACCAGTTCAACAACGATTTACGGCCGCCCCCGACGATGATCGCATGGGTGTCCGTGTGAGTTTCAATCCGGAAGCCTTCTCCGACCTTCCCCTTGAGAAATGCGTCGAGCGCATTCTTCCTGTGTCCGAGCGGATCGATTGCTCCAGCCATCGCCTGCCCTTTCGGGGCCAGACCTACAACCATGACATCGATCATCTCCTACGGGCAATCCTCGTGGGCCGCTCCAACCAAGCACGCCCGTCCCGCCAAGGCGCTGCACGCGCCGCGCAAGCACGAGGCGCTCCCGGACATGCTCGAACGGCGTGAGCTCCCCGACGGCGGCGATCGTGCGTCAGTCCGCTCAGGCGCGGCCCCTGAGCAACCGGCGAGTCGCTGAGTCTCTCGCCAACCGACATGGCGAGCGCCACAAAGATCAATCCCCGAGCCTTCGACGGGTTACGAGGCGCGGCGACCGAGCTGCTGCTCGTCTACCTCAACAGGCCGCTCGTCGAGGATCGTGATCTCGCGACGAGGATCATCGCCGGCCCAGGCGCGCAACCAGAAGATCAGTTCGGTGAAGGCGTACTCCTCCCACTCCTCAGGATCGTCCGCCGCCATCTCTGGCCACAAGATCGACACGACGTGCTCGTCCCGGGAAACGACGGCACCATAGTCCGTGAGTCGCGCAGCAAGCTCAGTCGCCTCCGCAAGATCAACAACCACGACTCGGGTGAAGTAACCCTGCACGGTGCCACTCCTTCTCCCCCCTCAAATATGCGCCTTATCGTCGGAGAAAGTCAAACATGCGGCGGGGGCGGCGAACGCCATTTCAGCGGCGAACGACCATGGACGTCGCAGGGGACAGCGCGGCCGATTCGCACAAGCGCACCAGCGCGGCGACGACGCCGCGCGCGAGATCCTCGACGTAGACGAACTGGCGCGACTGGCTGCCGTCGCCGGCGATCATCAACGTCCGACCCGCGAGTGCGCGTTCGACGAAGGCCGCGAGCACGGTCGCTGGGCGCGAGCGCGGCCCGTACGGGATCCCGAACCGGAGGATGGTGTGCTCGAGGCCGTAGAGCTCGCCGTACGAGCGGCAGTACATCTCGCCCGCGAGCTTCGTCGCCGTGTACAGGTGCGCCGGGAGCGCGAGCGGCGTGTC
>DAITAW010000131.1:0-6508 GCA_036824055.1 Gaiellaceae bacterium
CTACGACGCGAGCTCGAGCTGGTATCGCTCCGCCAGGCGCTCGATGTCGCGCTTGTAGAAGAGCTTGATGCGGACGTCGGGATAGCGCTCGCGCAGCTTCCGCAGCTTGCGGTTCTTCCGCGTCACGAGCGACTGCTTCATCACCGTGACCTCCACGTACAGGTCTTGCTCAGGCAGATAGAAGTCGGGCTTGAACGCCTCGACGATCCGGCCGTTCTCGTCCTCCTCGAGGACGAAGGTCTTCGGCTCGTACTCCCAGGGCACACCGTAGTAGTCCAGGACCTTGGCGCATTCGAGCTCTGCCTTGTTTGCGAAGCGGGGAGGTTCCTGGCCTCGATATGCCTGGAAATCAGGCGTTTCCAGTATCACCTGGATTCAGGGTAGCAACCGGTCCGGACGCCAAAAAGCCCGGCGCATTTTCGGCGGTGGGAGAAAGGCCATCGCGGGGCCTGGAGATTCTGAAATGGCCTTCCGCCACCTAGACTTCGCCCATGGCGACCCGTGAGGGGACGTTCACCATCGTCCAGATCTCGGATCTGCATTGCGGCACGCAGTTCTTCCTGCCGAACCTCCTGGAGCGGGCGCTCACCGAGGTCAACGACCTCGAGCCGGACATCGTCGTCATCTCGGGCGACCTGACGACCTTCGGGTTCAAGGAGGAGTACGCGCTCGCGAAGCAGTACATCGACACGATCGACTGCGAGGCGGTCGCCATCATCCCCGGCAATCACGACTCGCGGAACGTCGGCTACGTCCACTTCGAGCAGCTCTTCGGTGACCGCAACTCGGTGACGCGCGTCGGTGGGGTCACGGTCGTCGCCGTCGACTCCACCGAGCCGGATCTCGACCATGGCCAGATCGGCCGCGGGCGCTACGCGTGGATCGAGGAGAGTTTCGCCGCGCCGGCCGACCTCCGCGTCTTCGTGTGCCACCACCATCTGCTGCCCGTTCCGGGCACGGGACGTGAGCGCAACATCATCTACGACGCGGGCGACGCGATCGAGTGTCTTCAGCGCTCCGGTGTCAACCTCGTCCTCTCGGGGCACAAGCACGTTCCGTACGCATGGCGCCTCGAGGATCTCTTCATCGTCAACGCCGGCACCGTTTCCTCCCTGCGTCTCCGCGGGAACACGCGGCCCTGTTACAACGTGATCGAGTTCTCCGGCACTCACGTCGACGTGTGGCGTAAGTACCCGTTCCACGGCCAGGAGAAGATCATCCAGTTCGCGATCGACACGCTCGAGTTCGAGAAGTACACGGCGCGAATCGAAGGAGAGGTGACCTCGCGCCGATGACGCCGGCTCTGGTCGTCATCGACGGCGAGCACTACCCGCCCGTCGTCCGCGCCGCGATTGCGGAGTTGCCGTACGAGGTGATCGGCGCATGGCTCGCCGGTGGGACCGAGAAGCTGCGCGGCGAGCTCGACTACGGCGTGCCGCTGCTCGAATCCCTCGAGGATGGCTATGCGGACGCCCAGGTCGTCGTGGACCTGTCCGACGAGCCGATCCTGGGACCGCGTGAGCGCATGCTGCTCGCGAGTCGCGTCCTCGCCGCCGGATTGCGCTACGAGGGCGCAGACTTCCAGTTTTCGCCGCCGTCCTACGCGTCGTTCCCGTTGCCGTCGCTGGCGGTGATCGGAACCGGTAAGCGAGTGGGGAAGACCGCCGTCACCGGCCACGTTGCGCGTCTCCTCGCACGGGATCGCGATGTGATCGTCGTGGCGATGGGAAGAGGCGGCCCCGCAGAGCCGCAGATCGCAGCGGTGAAGCCGACCCTCACGTCGCTGCTCGACCTCTCGCGCACAGGGCATCATGCGGCTTCCGACTATCTCGAGACCGCTGCGCTGACGGGCGTGGTCACGATCGGCTGCCGCCGTGCGGGTGGGGGACTGGCCGGTGCCGTGACGACGTCGAATGTCCTGCAAGGCGCGGCGCTTGCCGCCGAGCGTGAACCCGACGTCGTGGTTTTCGACGGCAGCGGTGCGGCGATTCCACCGATCGACGTCGACGCGCGGATTCTCGTCACCGGCCCCGGACACGATCCGCTCGCGTACCTCAACGCGTACCGCGTGCTCGTCTCGGATCTCGTCGTCCTCGTCGGTGGAGGCGACAGCGGGGCGATCCGCGCGCTCAAGGATGTCCAGGTCGTCGAGGCGGATCTTCGTTTGCGGCCGATCGCGCCGCTGCGAGGAAGGCGTGTGGCTGTCTTCACGACGGGCGAGGCCCCGACGGATCACCTCGACGCGGAAGTCGTAAGCGTCTCGCGCAACCTGGCGAACCGAGCTGCGCTGAGCGAGGAGCTCGAGCGAACCGAAGCCGACGTCTATCTCGTCGAGATCAAGGCGGCGGCGATCGACCTCGTCGCCGTAGCGGCGGAGCTGCGAGGCAAAGAGGTCGTGTTCGCAGAGAACGAGGTCGTCTCGCCCGAGTTGGACGACGCGATCCTCCGGCTCGTTCCCGCTGGGGCGCGCGCGTGAGTCATCCGCGCCATTCGGAGCCGCTCCCGCTCGGCACGGCCGAGCACCCGTATTCGAAGGGACTGATGGCGCGGGCCCTCGTCGCCGTCGGCGTTCCGCTCGGGCGCGCGTACGAGCTCGCGAAGCGGATCGACCAGGATCTGCTCGAGCGAGGGGAGCAGAGTGTCGAGCTCGAGCGCGTCGAGGAGCTCGCGGTCGAGGTCCTCGGCGAGGACGAAGGCTCGCAGGCGTTACGACGTCTGCGACGCTTCCGCGAGCTCCAGGAGCTCGACCTGCCGCTGATCGTTCTCGTCGGCGGCGCGACCGGCACCGGAAAGTCGACAGTCGCGACCGAGGCCGCCTACCGCCTGGGGATCACCCGCGTCACCTCGACCGACTTCGTCCGGCAGACCATGCGCGCGTTCTTCTCCCAGGAGTTCATGCCGTCGATCCACTACTCCAGCTTCGAGGCGGCCGCAGGATTGCGCGAGCCCGAGCAGGCGGACGATCCGGTCATCGCGGGCTTTCTCGAGCAGACGCGGAACGTGATGGTCGGAGTGCGGGCGTCGATCGAGCGCGCGCTCCAGGAGGGGTGGTCGATGGTGCTGGAGGGCGTGCACCTCGTCCCGGGAATGCTGCCGCGGATCGACGGTGCGCTCGTCGTGCAGTGCGTGCTCGCGATCGAGGACGAGGAAGAGCACAGCACGCACTTCATGGTCCGAGACGCCGGGCTCGATGGGCTACGACCCCATCTGAAGTACATCGACCGGTTGGACGACATCCGGCGCGTCCAGGATCACATCGTCAGGCGAGCCAAGCGGCACAACGTGCCCGTGATCTCCAACACCGACATCAGGGCGCAGATCGACGCCGTCCTCGAGCTCGTGCTGGCGAGCGCCGAACAGGTACAACGGGTCTGATGGCCGAAACGGTGGACGAGGCGGTAGGTCAGCCGGAGGTGAAGCAGCCGACCACGGCCCTCTGCCTGTG
The DNA here is from genome assembly GCA_036824055.1 of Gaiellaceae bacterium. Taxonomy (GTDB): domain Bacteria; phylum Actinomycetota; class Thermoleophilia; order Gaiellales; family Gaiellaceae; genus 3-1-20CM-4-69-9. Next base: position 3,446 of record DAITAW010000131.1, read on the forward strand.
CGAGCAGTACGTGCGGGTCACCGAGGGCGGCGCCCTGACGGCGGCACGCTGGCTCGGACGGGCGGATCAGGACGCTGCGGAGGCGGACGCGGCCGCTGCAATGCGCGCCGTTCTCGACGACTTCCCGATTCGCGGCCGCGTCGTGATCGGCTCGGCGATGGAAGACTCTCCACTTCACGCCGGCGAGGACATCGGCGCGGGTGGCGACACGGTCGACCTCGCGCTCGATCCGCTCGAAGGCCGTGGCGTGGTCGCGCGCGGCGGTAACGGCGCCATGTCGATGATCGCCGTCGGTGAGCGCGGCTCCCTCCTCGAGCTACCCGACATGTACATGCGCAAGCTGGCCGTCGGTCCTCTCGCACGCGGCTCGATCGATCTCCTCAAGTCGATGAGCGAGAACGTGCAAGCGATTGCGAACGCATTCGGTCGGAGACCCAACGACATCACGACGATCGTGCTCGATCGTCCGCGCCATCACGATCTGATCGAGGAGATCCGCGCTTCCGGCGCGCGGATCAAGCTGATTCAGGACGGCACCGTTACCGCATCGATCTCCGCTGCGATCCGCGGCACCAATGACCACATGGCGGTCGGGATCGGCGGGACGCGGCAGGCGATCATGTCCGCGGCCGCACTCCGCTGCCTCGGCGGGGAGCTGCAGGCGCAGCTCTGGCCGACGTCGCGCCGCGAGATCGAAGAGGCCCTCGCCCTCGGAATCGAGGACCCGACACGTGTTTTCACGACCGAAGAGCTCGCTCCAGGAGAGGTGATCGTCGTTGCGACCGGCGTCTCGAACGGAGACCTGCTGCGCGGCGTCCGCTTCCTCACCGATTCCGCTCGAACGCATTCGATCGTCATGTGCACACGCTGCAACTGGGTGCGTTTCATCGACGGGATCCACTTCTTCGCCCGCGAACGGCGCGAGGAAGTCCGGCTCTTGGGCTACTAGAGGTCAGGTCTGAAATTCGGCCCGGCGGAATTTCAGAACGGGCCTCCAGCTAGACTCGATCTATGCCCACCAAAGAAGAAGTTTTCGAGGCGCTGAAACAGGTCGAGGATCCCGAGCTCGGGATGGACATCGTCGAGCTAGGACTGCTCTACGACGTCGAGGTGAACGGGCCGCGCGTCAAGGTCATCCACAGCCTGACGTCGATGGGCTGTCCCGCCGGGCCGATGATCCAGGAGGACATCGTCCGCACGGCCCGCGAGATCAACGGGGTCGAGGACGTCGAGATCGAGCTGACCTGGGATCCGCCCTGGACGCCCGACCGCATGTCCGACGACGCCAAGTTCATCTTGGGTATAGGATAGGCGTATTTGCAGGGTTTTTGTGCTAGGCGCTCGCGGCGTCTCGCACAGAGGGTACAAAACGGGTACAGTTAGAGGCGTCCAAGACCCATAGGAGGCGCCTCAATGACTCCCCGTACCGCATCTCTGCGTGTCGCGCATCAGGGCTCGTGCCCGAACGCGACCAAGACCGCTCTCACTAGTGTCGGCCGCGGAAGCGGCTGCAAGTGCGAGCCGAGCTTCTACACGTTCCACCGCAACCGCGACGGCAAGCCCGAGAAGGGCGCACGGATCAAGACCCGACAGGTTGCCGACCGCGCGCTACGCAAACTCCAGGTCGAGATTGATGAGCGGCGAGTGGGGCAGACGCGCAGTAAGGAGCTGACGTTCGGCGAGTGGGCTGACGAGTTCGATCGGCACACAGAAGCCCGGGTCAACAGCGGCGACTTGAAGCGGCGCACCCTCACCGGCTATCGCGAGTCGATCGCCCTAGGCCGTCTTTCGTTCGGTGACGTCCCGCTCCGTGAGATCGGCCCGTCCGAGCTGCGCGATCTGTACGCAAGGTTGGAGGGGCAGAAGCCGGCGTCTCGGTTGCGACATCTACGCCAGTTGGGCGCCTGCTTCTCCGCAGCGGTCGACGATTCCCACCTGACCATCAACCCCGTCTCGGCGTTCACCAAGAAGCTGAAGCTTCGCGCCCCGAAGCGCGGGAAGGCGCCGTTCGAGGACGGCGAACTCGAGCGCATGTGGACCGCCTACAAGACGTACGAGCCGGTGTACGGCTATGCCTCGCGCTTCTCAGCGGAGTCCGGTGCTCGCCTCGGTGAGATCGTCGCGCTCGAGTGGCCTAACGTGGACCTGAGTAACAGTCGTGTTTACATCGAGCACACCTGGGACGACGAGGTTGGACTGGTCGCCCCCAAGGACCGCGAGCCGCGCTACGTCTACCTGACCAAGGAGGCCGGCGCCGTGCTCGAGGAGTGGGTGGTTCGCGTCGGCGCTCAGGACGAAGGGCCGGTGTTCCAGAACCCGATCGGCGGCGGAAGGCTCGCCGCCCGGCAGGTCCAGCGGCGGCTCGGTAACGCGATGGAGGATGCCGGCGTGCCAAGGATTCATCCCGACCTACGACTACCGCGCAGCTTCCACTCGTTCCGCTACACGACCTCGAACCTCATGCAACGCCGCGGTTATCACCCACGTCTGATCGAGTCGAACCTCGGTCACGGCACGCTCGAACTCACCTACGGCGTCTATGGCGGCTGGACTCCAGACCAGCTCGCAGCCGAAGCGGCACGCGAGTCGGACTAGTCTTCGGTCAGCGCGGGGTCGGCGTTTCGGGTCTTGGACGATTCGAGGAGTCGCCCCGCGCATAGACCGCGCGTTTGAACTTCCTGCATTAAGCATTTTCCGTAGGGAATGATCCGCGTTACGTATGCCGCTCGGAGTTCGTTGCCAATTTTTGTCCGTACCCACTGGGTAAGCTTCTCTGAGATGAGTAGCAGTTAGACGCAGGAAGACGAAGGACGGGAGCGTTAACTCCCGTCCTTCGTAACTCAAGCGTTTCCCACCCCAAAGGAAGGATCGCTAGGTGAGTACCGTACAGCAACCGCTGACCGGACCCCGTTTTTCGGTCCACTTGTTATGAGAGTTCTGGTTGGTTGTCGGTCCTCCAGCGGCGGGCGTATTCGGCGGGTGTCTGGTAGCTCAATGATTGGTGCGGGCGGTAGTGGTTGTACTCGAGTCGCCAGTCCTCCAAGAGCAGCTGCGCTTCGAACA
>DAITAW010000132.1:0-6404 GCA_036824055.1 Gaiellaceae bacterium
CACCAGCCGCCGCGCCGAGCACGATCCCTGTCGCCTTTCCGCCAAAACGCGACAGTGCAGCGTCGGGAGCGGCAAGGGTCGGAACATCGACTCCCAGCGAACGAGCTCATCAGTGGGGCGCTCGTCGTGCGCATCCGCCGTGACGGTTTCCTGTCGCAGCCGCTGTTACGGCAGCCTGACGAACTGGACGGGCAACGCCCCGGTCTGCAGCGCCAAGGCGAGCCGCTTGGCGTCGCTAAGTCCGCCTTGGCCCGTATCGATCTGCGCGCCGTTTTCACCCGGGATCCCGTCCGGGTTCTGGACGAAGTCGATGTAGGGCGCAGACTGGATCTGGCCGTCGAGGACGATCGCGAAATGCTGCGCGCAGCTCAGGACGGAGGTGTTGTCGGTCTTGCCCTGGCAGACGAGCGCGCCGCGTTGCGCCTCCCGGCGCGTGATCGTCTCGAAGATCTTCGTGCCCTTGTCGGTGAACTGGATCAGCACGACCGGCTGGTTCGTCAGCGGATCGATGTCCGCACGCGTTGCGGAGAGCTTGAGGTCAGCGCCGGTCATCTCTGCTCCCGGCTTGAAGAGGTAGTAGCCCATCCTCGCGGAGAGAGCCCTGACGCTCAGGCAGTTCCCCACCTGGACGTTGCAACTGACGACAACGGTGTCCCTCGGCACGGCCAGCACCGTCGCCCCACTCGGTCTCCGCGGTAACGGCCCGCGTACGAGGCGGCGGTTACCGTCGAAGAGGTACCACTGCGACGCACCACGCTTGGCCAGCTTGCGCGTCTGCGGCGCAGCGAGGAGCCGATAGAGGCTCTCGCTTGCAACGGGTAACCGAGCCGGCCCGCGCACCGACGGGCCGGTCAGGTGAGCTTCGAAATCGTAGAACTCGAGCAGCGCGGTCTTGCCGACGAGGCGGACGCTCGTCGCCGAAACACCCCTCGGCAATGCGATCGTGACCACGTCTCCACCGTCAACGCGCACGTCCGCGTCGGAGACGCCAAGCTTCTGCAGCCGCTCGCGCATGATCGAGGCGGAACGGTCGAGATCCCGGGCGCTGACGTGATGGCCGGGCGCCGGCACCGCCTTCAGCCGAACGACAAACGTCTCACGCTTCTTCCCGTGTCCGCATCCTGATGTCGCGAGCAGCGCGACAGCGACGACGACTAGCGCTCTACCGGCCGTCGCTGCCAGCTATGTCGACGTAGGACCACCATGCGTTCGGGCCTAAGATATATGCGTTCTGCTCCTACTGAGTGCTCGTGAGTTGGCTGTTTGAAAGTACTTGCGTCGGTGAGGGTCTTGGAAATCTGGCGCCTCTTTCGCTGCCAAGCGCGACAGAGCGAGCCACTGTCGCGTTTTGGCGGAAACGCGACATGCAGGCGGCGTCTGACCGAGGCAGCCGCTGCCAGGCGATTCCGGTCGAGAGCACGAACAGGATGCCGCTCAGCACCAGGCGATCTTCGAGGGGCTGCGCGAATCTCTCCGAGGCAGCGGGGAGGGTTGACTCTGCTGCTCTGCCCCGGTAGAAGAACCCCGTCCATCGAGGTCAAAAGGGGGCGCGCCATGGCTCGCGCAGTCGACGCGACCGAACTGAACCGTGAGGTCATCCGGCGACACTACGAAAAGTTCGCGGCGGGAGACTGGAGAGCGGCGGGCGGCGATTTCGCAGAGGAGGCCTCGAACTTCGGGAGGCCGGTTGGGCGTGAGGGGATTCTGCGCGTGCTCGGGGACATCTACACGACGTTCCCGGATTGGAGCATGGAGATCGAGGACATAGCCGCCGAGGGCGATAGCGTCATCGTGCGCTGCTGTGTGAGCGGGACGCACCTCGGTGTCGGCCGGCTTCATGTGAACGGGGGGAAGCTGGTCGGGATCGAGCCGACCGGTAAGCGGTTCGAGGTCCAGCACATCCACTGGTACAAGCTCCGCGACGGCCGAATCGTTGAGCACTACGCCGTGCGAGACGATCTCGGGATGATGTCGCGGCTCGGCTTCTGAAGCGGAGAGCATCGCATGCGCCAGTGATGCTTCTTATCTGTGGTGGTGCTCCGATGACGTTCGTGAACGAGGAGGGCGAGGCCGATCGCGAGAGCCTCGTCGTCGTCCGCGACGACTTCTGGGCTTCGACGTCGAATAAGCAGCTCAACTTTGTCCAGCACGTCAAGACGCTGTTGGCGATCAACGGCCGTGCCGCTGTGGTCGTCCCCGACAACGTTTTGTTCGAAGGCGGCGCCGGCGAGACCGTGCGTCGAAAGCTTCTGCAGGAGTGCAACGTCCACACGTTGCTACGGCTTCCGACGGGGATCTTCTACGCGCCGGGGGTGAAGGCCAACGTCCTTTTCTTCGACCGCAAGCCAGCAGCGGAGAGACCGTGGACGCGCGAGCTGTGGGTCTACGACCTGCGCACGAATATGCATTTTACGCTCAAGCAGAACCCGCTCCGCCGCGAACACCTCCAGGACTTCATCGAGACGTACAAGCCTGAGAGCCGTCGCGACCGTGTCGAGTCAGAGCGATTCAAGCGCTTCGGCTACGACGAGTTGATCCAGCGCGACAAGGTCAACCTCGACCTCGTCTGGCTCCGCGACGACTCACTCGAGGACATGGACAACCTGCCTCCGCCGGATGTGATCGCACAGGAGATCGTCGAAGACCTCGAGGCGGCATTGAGCGAGTTCGCTGCGATCGCCGAGAGTCTCGGCAGCGCGTCCTCTCGACTGGAGCTTTAAGCTCTGTGTGCGTCGAGCCGTGCTGCTCTCAGTCTGAATCGCTCGGCCGCAACCGATAATTTGTGCGACAGAGCTTGCAAGCAGCTCGAGGCCGGTCCATGGGCAGCCAACGATGTCGCGGGCAGACCACCCCACCCGAAACGTCGAAACGTCGTCCGACGCCGGCAGGAGGGCGAATCGCGCTCCGACCCTCAACCCCGACGAAACGTTGAAACGTAGTAACGACGCGGGCACGACTGTCGCCTTTCCGCCAAAGAGCGACAGCAGCGCACTCCGACACGAGCACAGCGAACGACTGCCTGCCGTGGCCTGCGCTCTTCCGAGGATGCCTAGCTGGACGCGGGCAGGCAGAGGGCGGCGATCGTGAACGCTCGGTCGGCGGCGGCCGTCCCGGCGGAGGTGGTGACGAGAATCACCGTCGGCGTCGTCGTCCGGTTGAAGTTCGCGCTCGCACCGCGCGTCGACGATCCTGCTGTGTCCGTGCCCGCGCCTGCAACGAACGCGCAGGCCGAGACATCGGAAGGGAACGTGACACTGTACGTCCCCGTCGCGTTCTTCGCGACGCTTGTCACACCGGCGCTCTTATCGACGGTGCCGTTGGCCTTGACGATCGCCCAGTTCGTGATCCCCGCCCCCGCCGGGCCAGCCGGACCCGCAGGCGGGCCTGCCGGCAACTGACCCGTCTTGAAGTCCTTCGCGAGCAGCGAACCAGCCTTAACTTTCGCCGCAACGACCGCGTTGTTCTTCAACTGCGCCGTGCCAACACTGTTGCGGGGCACGACAAGCTCAACCGCCGCCACACCCGTGCCCGCCAAGGACAACACAAGCGCCACACCGCCAGCACAAGCGCCGGCGAAACCCGCCGCTGAGGAAGACCGGCCACACCCGCTGAATTGGATCCTCGATCCGGCGCTCCTGCACGCCAAACCTAAGAACATCGTAAGAAAATATCTGAAGGCGCGCGTGATCTTGATCAGCGGCTCGACCTTCGAAGGCAAGCGACTCAGGCACGCTTCGGAAAGGCAACGCTTGCAAGCCGCTTGCAAGGAGAGATCATCTGTCGGTAGTCGACCGATCGCCACGCCGACCGGAAAGGAAGATGGGAATGGGGCTCCAGGATGGGGCCGTGATCACCGACGAGCTCGCCAAGCTGCCCGCCCGCGTCGCCTAGTAGTTAGCCACCCTTCTCCGTCCGGGAAGTCCCGAGCACGCTCCCGTCGCGAGCCAGGGCCTGCGCCGCGGAGTACGCGGCGCTGCTGACCGGAATGGAGGTTTCGAAGCCCGTCTTCGCGACGTCCTTGACGCGGCGCAGATGGTCGGCGTCTGAACCTGCGAGCACACGCCAGCGCGCGACCTCGGTCGCGCCGTTCCAGCTGACAGAGAGCCGGCCCCCATCGACCGCCACCGCTGGACGGTTGGTCGGATGACCGTGCCAGACGAATCGATACGCCCGGTACGAGTCGGCGTCCTGGTTCGCGCCCGTGATCCTCGCGATTCCCTTGCCGAAATGGGCATCGAGCACGAGGCGACCGCTTGCGTCGAACTCGCTGTAGTAGGGGATCGCGCCCCAGCCGACGAAAACGTGTCCGTTCGGCAGGAACTGCGCGTTGCCCTCGAACGGCACCAGCAGCCGCTTCGGATGCCGGTAGCTGCGGACGAGCGTCGCTTTTTTGCTGCTTGTGTCGACGCGGAGAACGAGCACGCGCGAGAACTTCTCGACCGGGGGCGCAGCGCCGTTGTCGAAGATCGTGATCGTTCCGTCCGGCTGGCGGCGCGCGTCGTGCTGCCAGGCGAACGCCGTTCCGGGCCCCATCTTGAAGTCGCTCCTCTTGCCGCCGAGCCGCCAGAGGACCTTGCCCGTCTTGCGGTCGATCTCGTAGAGGGCATGCGTGTTGCGCCCAGAGACGAGGAGGTTGCCGTTCGGTTCGAGCTCGATCGAGTTGACGTGGAAGTAGTCGTCTGGTGCCGCCTTCTTCCCCTTCGACGCCTTCGGCGGCGGCGCATACGACTCCTTGAGTCCGACCTCGGGCCAGCTGTGCCACTCAAACAGGACGCGGCCCGACGGTATCTCGACCTCCTGCACGATGCTGTCGAAGATTCGTCCTTCCTTGGGGCCGCCGACTGGCGAGAGATCGACGTGCAGCTGGTGATAGACGGTGAAGAGCGCCGTATTGCGCGGCGTGATGATGAACTCGTGGATGTCGCCGGCATAGCCGTGACCGGCGTGCACACGCGCGATCTCGCGATACGTGTCGTCGTAGACCGCGTAGTAGCCGCTGCCGACCCCCGTCGGCGCGCGGCCGCGCCACCAGGTCAGAACCGGCTTCCCGTGGTACCGCTGCATCTTGAAGTCGGCCACGCCGTGCGTATCCAGAGGATGGAACCAGACGAGCCGGCCGCGGTTGTCGACGATCATCGGCCCTGCCTGGACGACCTTCATCTTCGGTGCGAGGAAGACGTAGCCGGGCTCGCTGCTGTTTGCGGTCAGGACTTTCACAGGGGGTGGCTTCAGGTCCGGTCGCGAGCGGAACTGCTGCGTCGGAGGCGGCGGGCCTTTCGGCTTCGCCGCAACCGCGCTTTTCTTCTTGTTGCCGTCGCACCCGACGAGGACGAGCGCGAGCGCGATCACGACGAGGCCAGCGCGGATCACGACGGGGAGAATAGACGGATCAGCTGCCTCGGACTGCGAGAGACCGTCCCAGCGTCCGCCCATGTCGGTCGAGGGCGCGCACGGCGACCCATTCCGCCTCGCCGCCGCGCGGAATCGCGGTCTCAAAGCCGTCCTTCCGAACGGTGCGGACCGGCCGAAGCGTCCGCGGATCGGGCCCGGCGAGCAGCTGCCACTTCGCCACCTCGGTCGCGCCGTTCCAGCTGACGTAGACGGTGTCGCGCTCGACCGCGACCGCCGGCGGCCGGGTCGGACGGCCGGTCCAGCGGAATCGGTAGGCCCGGTACGAGTCGACGCGCCCGCGGCCGAAGCGACCGTCCAAGAGCTGCTTTCCGTGCGGCCCGAACTCGGTGAAGTACGGCTGATGCCCCCAGCCGACGAGGTAGTGACCGTTCGGCAGCAACTGCATGTTTCCCTGGTCGACCGCGATCAGTCGCGGCCGGTGCAGGAAGCTCCGCACGAGTGTCGCGCGCATCCGCTTCATGTCGAGTCGAAGGACAAGGCCGCGTGACTGCTTGCGCACCTGCGGCGACGCTTCGTTGTCGAAGAGCGTGAGCGCTCCATCGGGCCGGCGTCGAGCGTCGTGCTGCCAGGCGAAACGGACGCCGCGACCGAGCGCGAAGTCGCTCCTCTTGCCGCCGAGCCGCCACAGGATCTCCCCCGTTCGCCGGCTGATCTCGTAGACGGTGTGCGTGTTCCGGGCGGAGACGAGGAGGTTCCCGTCTGCCTCGACCTGAATCGAGTTGATGTGGAAGTAGTCGAACGTCCGCGATCGGTCTCGCGGGGGCCTGTAGTACGACTCTGCGAGCGCGACATGGTCGGTGCTGAGCCACTGGAAGAGGACGCGGCCGGTCCTGATGTCGAGCTCCTGCACTCCTCCTTCGAGGACGCGTCTGCCGTTGAAGCGAACACCGTGCGAAACCGTGATCAGCGCCGTGTTGTGGCGGGTGATGAGGAACTCGTGGATGTCGCCGCCGAGGTCGTTTCCGGGTTGGACGTGGGCGATCGGGCGATAG
>DAITAW010000133.1:0-6369 GCA_036824055.1 Gaiellaceae bacterium
AACTGCGACAGCTCACCGACGCCTGGGAGCGGGCTCTGGACGGCCCGCACTGCGATCTGGGCGACCGTACCCACGTCGACGCCGTCGGAGGTGACAACGTTCCAGCCCTGCTCGATCTGAAGCCACGAGACAGGGTCTCCTGCGCCCCGCTCGTCGCTATCTCGCGAAGATGAGCCACTACCCGGCGGAGAAGAGAACGTTCCGTTCACACCTCACCACCCTACCCACGAGCAGCAGGCAATCTCGGGATGACGTTTCTCTCACCATAGAGGCCGCTGGGCTAGAGGCTTGATCTGAAAGTCGGGCGGGTTCCGCAGGGACCCCCGCGGGCTGACGAAGAAGGGCTTCCAGACCATGTGTCCCCTCGAGATAGGAGCTCGAGATGACCGATCTGGAAGCCCTCGTTCTTGTCGATCATCATCCCTGGCTAGTCAACGCCTATCTAAGCCCGCTAGTCCGCCGGTTAGTGGCTGGCGTCAGACGGCCACTGCCCGACCTGTAACCAAGGGTGAGCCAACCCGCCTGCGCGAGCGTCCTCACGCCTGAAGCGGGCGTTCATCGAGTCAAGGGAGAAAATCAATGTTTGAAGCTAACCGTCTGGTTCGGGGCGGGATCGCCTCTCGTGCGAGGCCGCGGTGGACCGGCGTGTTCGGGCGGCGAGAGCGCTCCTCGCCTGAGGCCAGTGTTCCGGAATGACTCCTGAGCGGGGCCGTCCTGCCGATTGGCCGTCGGGAGATGCTAGAACCGGCTGAGGCACCGCGGTAGGGTCGCGCTGATGGGCGAGGAGTTCGAGCGCCGGCTGGTCGCCGTGATGTTCACGGACGTGGCCGGCTATACGGCGCTCATGCAGGTGGACGAGAGGCGCGCGGTAGAGAAGCGCGACCGGTACGTGGCCGCGCTCGAGCGCCAGCACGAGGCGGGCGGCGGGACGATCGTGCAGCGTCTCGGCGACGGCAGCCTCTCGATGTTCCCCAGCGCGCTCGCAGCCGTCGAGGCGGCCGTGGCGATGCAGCGCGAGCTCGCTCCGGCTGATGTTCCCGTGCGGATCGGGATCCACGTCGGCGACGTGCTCGTCGAGCCCGAGCGGCTGACCGGGGACGCAGTAAACCTGGCTGCGCGGGTGGAATCGTTCGCCGTCCCGGGCTCGGTGTTCGTCTCCGACGCCGTGTATGAGCAGATCAAGAACCAGTCCGGGGTTGTCCTCAACCCGCTGGGGTCGTTCCGTCTCAAGAACGTGGGTCGGCCCCTGGATCTCTATGCGGTCTCCGGCTCTGGCCTCGTCGTCCCTGACCGGGCAGTGCTCGAGGGGAAAGGTGAGGTTGTCGTGGCGGTTCGGGCCGCGATACCCCAGCCGGGCTCTCCGCTCCTCGGGCGGGATCGCGAGCTCGGGGAGCTCGCCGAGCTCGTCCGCGACCACCGGGTCGTAACGGTCACGGGCCCGGGCGGCGTCGGCAAGACGCGGCTTGTGACCGAGCTCGCACATCGACTCGCTCGAGATTTCCCGGACGGCGCCGCGTTCATCGGGTTCGCCGACGTGACCGAGGCGTCCGAGCTCCTGCCAGCGTTGGGTGCTGCTCTCGACGTAAAGGAGGCCGAAGAGCGCTCCGTCCTTGAGGGCATCGTCGCCCTAGTCGCCGAGCGGAAGGTGCTGCTCGTGCTCGACAACCTCGAGCAGATCGTGGCGGCGGCTCCCGACGTGGCCGAGCTCGCCCGCCGCTCTCCGGAGCTGCGGATGGTGGTCACGAGCCGAATCCCGCTTCGGATTGCCACTGAGCACCTCTATCCGGTCGACCCCCTCCCGGCCGACGACGCCGTCGCGCTGTTCGCGGCGCGCGCGACCGCGGTCAGCCCGGACTTCCGTGTCGCCGAGCACGTCGACGCCGTCACCGAGATCTGCCGCCGGTTGGACGGGCTGCCGCTCGCGCTCGAACTCGCAGCGGCACGGCTGCGGCTGCTCGGAGCGGAAGGGCTGCGTGATCGTTTGGACCGCACGCTCGAGCTGCTGACGACCGGGGCGCGTGACAGCCATGATCGCCAGCAGACGCTGCGGGCGACGATTGACTGGAGCTACTCGCTGCTCGACGACTCGCAGCAGCAGGTCTTCCGGCGCCTGGCCGTCTTCGTCGGCGGCTGCACGCTCCCCGACGCTGAGGCGGTGGTCGGCGCGGGAACGCTCAACGAGCTCGAGTCGCTCGTCGACGCCGCCCTCGTGCAGGTGAACGGCCGCCTGCAGATGCTGCAAACGATCGGCGAGTTTGCCCGCGAGCAACTCGAGGAATTGGGCGAGTCCGCCGAGATCGGCTCTCGCCATGCCGATCGATATGCGCAGGTCGCGCGCGAGATCCGAGACGGTGTAGAGGGGACGGAGCAGCTAGTCGCGATCGAGCGCGGGATCCGCGAGGAGGAGAACCTCCAGACGGCGCTCGAAACGCTCCTCGCCTCGGCGAGAGCAGGTGACCGCAACGCGCTCGAGCGCGGCCTGCAGATGACTGGAGACCTCTGGATGTACTGGCACATCCGCGGTAAGAACCTCACTGCGAGGGAGTACGCATCGGCTTTCCTCCAGCTCGGCGAAGACGGCGCCCCGAGCGTCGGGCGCGCCGGGGCCCTCATCACCGCAGGCCTCGGCTCCTGGATGTCCGGCCTGTACGAGCAGTCGGCTAACGAGTGGGACGAGGCACACGCGATCGCTGCGGCAGTGGGAGCGGAGCGCGAACTCTGTGTCGCGGCGTGCGCCCGAGCTCTGGCGTTGATGATGCTCGAACCTGCTTCGGGCCTCGCCGCCGCACAGGAGGCCTACGAGCGGGGTCGCGCGGCTGGCTTCGCCTGGGGCGAGGGGATCGGTGCCACAGTCACCGGGATGCTGGAGACAGTCACAGGCGATGAGCCAGCCGCCGCAAAGAGCTTCTCGCGCGCACTCGAGATCCAGCAGCGACTCGGCGATTGGGAAGGGGGCGGCATGTCCCTTGGCGGGCTCGCCTCTCTCGCCGCACACCAGGGTGCTCCGACGCGGGCGCTGGAGCTCTACGAGCGAGCTCTTGCGTCCTTCGAGATGTGCGGAGACCGGGGCGAGGAGGCGCGGATCCTCTCGGAAATGGCGTGGACACACCTCGGAAGCGGCGACACGGTGCTCGCCCGCCGCTACTTCTTCGAATCTGTGCAAGCGCACACCGATATCGCCAGCCTGCGTGGCGTAGGCCTCTCGCTCATCGGACTGGCGGCCACCGAGGCCGTCGACGGCCAGCCCGAGCGCGCCGCGCGAATCGCCGCCGCAGCCGAAATGCTCGCCCAGGAGGAGGGAATCGTCGTCGTCTACTCCGACGACACTCCGGGTCGAGAGCTCGTCGAGCAGGCCCGCGAAGTGCTCTCTGCGGAAGAGCTCACGCGCGCCACCGACGCCGGGCGCCGGCTGACGCTCACGGACGCACTCGAACTCGCACGGACGGACGTGTCCGTATCCCTCTAGACCGAAGCGCATCGCCCCTCTCGAGGGAGGACGGTCGCCTGGGCCAGCGTCGTTGCGCCTGAGAACTGACAGAGGACGAAAAGGTGTGTAGGTTCGCGCGGGACCATGATCGTTCACTCGCGCATCGAGGGATCGCAGCTCGCGGGCAACTTGCTCGGGGATCCGACCGAGCGCGACCTCTTCGTCTATCTGCCGGCGGGCTACGAGGAGTCGGGCATCCGCTATCCGACCGCCTATCTGCTGCACGCGCTCGGGAGCAGCGCGGAAACGATGATCACGCCGGAGGCGGATGGGCAGCGCTGGCGCCCGCCGCTCGAGGATGTGCTCGATCCGGTGTTCGGCCGGATGGGGATAGCGCCGATGATCGTCGTGATCCCCGACGGTGTCTGTCGCTACGGGTGCAGCCAATGGGTCGACTCGCCGGTGACCGGCAATTTCGAGCAGTACCTCCTGCGCGACGTGATCCCGCACGTCGACGACGCGTACCGGACGATTGCGGAAGCCTCGAGCCGAGGCGTGTTCGGCTTCTCGTCCGGCGGATTCGGCTCATGGAATCTTGCCTCCAGTCACCCGGATGTCTTCGGTGCGATGGCGGTGCTGTCAGCCGATTCGTGGCTCGACATGACCCACAAGGTCATCCTCTACAAGTACCTCGACAGTATCTGGCCGGACGCTCCAGACGGCCCGATCGAGGGAAATGTCTGGGCCGAGATCGTCTACAACTACTCGGCGACCTACTCCCCCAATCCGGACAACCCGCCCTACTACGTCGACTTGCCCGTGGCGTTTCCGAGCGGCGAGTTGCTCCACGACGTCTGGGATCGTTGGCTGAGCTTCGATCCGGTCGTCAATGTCCACGACCGCCTCGCCAACCTCCGCACGCTCCGCGGGATCTTGCTCGACGTCGGTTCAAACGACGACTACGAGCTCCAATGGGGCCACCGGCTACTCAGCCACTATCTGACGGAGGCAGACATCGCCCACGAGCACCGGGAAAACACAGGTAATCACGGCGGACGCTCCGACGAGCGTTACCAGGTCGCGCTCGAGTGGCTCTCGCAAACGCTCGCACACGCCTGAAGCCGCGAGCGAGTGGACCTAACCGGACAGCTTTCAAACCCCCCGGAACCTCTGGTCAGGCTTCTGTCCATTGTCTCATGCGCTGAGCCGCGGTCCAAGGCCTGTGTCGAACTGGCAGACGAGCGATGAGGACGACGAGCGGACGCCACCGCCTACGCACTTCAGCTCGCCGCGCGGTAGACGGCCGCCCGCGTCCCTTCGATGTCGAAGCAGGCGTACTGGTTGTCGCGCATCACCCGGTGCGCGACGGCGATCGCCTGGCGTTCCGTCAGGTCCCCTGCGGCGACCTCGGCCTCAAGCGCGCGCGCCAGGCCGCGCCGCGCCTGCGCCGCATACGCAACGGACGCCGTCGGCCAGCCGGTGTCGCCGCCGTACGCGAAGAGCTTGTTGCCGGGCACGGCGTGCAGGAAGCGGCGCACGAAGTCGGTTGCGCTATACGGATTGATCGACCACGCCCAGCACAGATCGACCCAGACGTTCGGGAAGTGCTTCGCGATCGAGATGAGCTCGTCGCTGTACGGATAAGAGATGTGCATCAGCACGAACCGCGTCTCCGGGTAGCGCGCGAGCAGCCCGCAGAGATGACTCGGCCGCACACGATCGACCGGCATCGAACCGGTGCCTGCCAGATGGCCGGTGTGGATCTTGAGGGGCAGGTCGTGCTCGGCCGCGAGCTCCGCCCCGCGCGCGAGGCACCAGTCGCCGAGCGCCAGACGGGCGATCTCGTCAACGTCGCCGCCGGCCAACACCGCCGCCAGGGCGCGCGACGCTTCGTCATCCGAGCGCTCTGTCCACGCCAGCGTGCGGAAGTACGCGTGCTGCGTCTTGACGGCGATCGCACACGCCGCGTAGCGCTCGAACACTCCGCCGAGGACAGCCCGGAGCTCGTCGAGGCTCGACACGTCGAGGCCTGTCACGTCCCCTTTGGCCAACTTCTCCCAGGAGATGTCGTACAGAAAGAAGTCCGGCCCCGATGCGTCCGGCAGGCACGCAGGCTCGAAGTCGTCGACCTGCACGTGGTCGAGCCGCGCCACGTCGCGGAGCAGCCGCAGACGCTCACCCGGGCGCCGCAACGACGTAAGCGTTACCTGTGCCGCTTCGAGTCCGTCGACCGTCAGCTCCTCGAGCCCGTAGATCTCGCGCGCGATCAGCCGCACCGCCTCGCCGTAACCGGTGAGCCGGATCGCCTCCCAGGCGTCCCGAACCGACAAGAAGCGCGAACCCAGATCCCCCGCCGACGAATCGAGGAGCCGCTCGACAGCGTCCGGCGGCGCCCCTGCAACGAGCAGATCGCTCGTCGCGTAATTGCCGAACAGATCCTGAAGGATGTCGGGGCCGTCGCCGACCCACCGATCCTCTTTGTGGAGATGCTCGTGCGTGTCGACGAGCGGCAGTGAGGCGATCTCGTGCTGCAGATCGGTCTGTGCGCTCACTGCCTCCATCCTACGGCGGCCACGCGGTGGCGCGATCGACCCCCCCGCTCGAGCACGTCGGCCGCAGAGCCCGACCCACGGATTTACTGAACCGAACGCGGCCCTCGTATCTCAGTCCGGGCGTAAGGACACTCGCCCACCGGCGCGGTTGGAGGGTGTCGGTGGCGCAGAGCGGCGGATATGTGCGGCTGATCGTCGAGCGAGAAGGCGCGTTGGGCGCGTTCGCGAGCGTCCCTGAACGGCATATGCGTGGCACGATCGACCCGCGTCGAGGAGGATGGGTTCGCCAGGCGGACCCTTCGTCGGGTGCGCTGGTGGGCCATTGCCATGACCGGAGTCGAAGCTTCGACCTCTCCCCCTGCTTTGCCGCGCTGGTTTGGACCTAGAGCC